>NZ_AXVU01000015.1:0-148670 GCF_000482585.1 Streptomyces sp. CNQ329
GTAGAGGATCGAGTTCACGATCTCCCGCATCGCGTAGGCGCCCTGGTGACCGCTGACCGAGCGGTGCCGGTCCTTCCACGCGGTGATCACCGGCTCGATCAGAGCCCACTGCTCGTCGGATAAGTCGCTGGGGTACAGCTTGCGTTCACTCACACCATCACACCAGCAGACGAGCGGCTATGGACCGGCAGACTCCGCCCCGTACCCACACCAACAGGTGACGCGATAACCCATCAAAGAGTCACGAACCGCCCTCTGAGATAGGACGCCATGCCCTCCAGACCCTGGATCATGTTCTGCGCGCCGGTTGTCCACTGCTGGTAGGACTCCAGGAAGGTGCCGGACGCGAGTTGGGTGCGGAACTCGCTGGCCACTAACTGGTCGACCATCGACTTGAGGGACTGGAGCTTATCGTTGATCTCGCCTTGGCCGGTCTGCAAGGAGGTGGCGGCGCGGTTCAGGCCGTCGTAGCCGACACTTACATCTGCCATCAGGGTCTCCTCATCTGTCGCTGCTACGGACAGCGAGTGCTTTGTCAAGATCGAGTGTGCCTTCCACCAGCTCGATGAACAGGTCTCTGACCTGCCCGACAGACGCCAGCAGGCCGGCGTGCGTTTCGGCAGTTGCTCGGAGGAAGTCGTTCATAGCCGCCTGAACTGGCGGGGAAGAGGCGATGCTCTGCGTGGAATCGAGCGGGCCCGGCGACGTGCGCATGTCGGAGTGCAGGCGGGTCAGTTCGCGTGCGACTGCTTCGGCTTCCTGTGGATCGAAGGCGAATCCTTCAGCCATCTGACTCGGCCTCCAGCTTTCAGTGGATGGCTCCTCCTCGAAGCTTGAGCGTTTAATTATGCAACGGATACCCTCTGTTGGGGCAACCTGTTTCGAAAGGGAAACCGTGGAGAGGGTGGGGACGGGTCACGAAGGCGGCATCGGCCGGATCTGGCAGGGCGGTGCCGAGTGAACGGGGTCCTGGGCGGGGCGGGATGGCTTGTGGCGCCGTGGGCGCCCGTGTGATTGATCAGCCGATCGGTGGCGGATCGAGGAGCTACCTGTCAGCACCTGTCCGAGCTGGAGCGGGCGGTGGTCATCGAACAGGCGCTGGGCGAGGCCCGTGCGGCGTGGGTCAACCTGACGAGGGTTGGTGAAACTGCTCAGCCGTCGGTCATCGGTCCGGTCACGGTGAGCTGCGCACGTTGAACAGGGAACTCGCTGAGATTGCGATGTGAAGGGGGTTGGGACATGCCGGCGCGGGTGGTGGCTGGGCGGTACCGGATGAACGGTGTCCTGGGGCGGGGTGGGATGGGCGTGGTGTGGCGGGGATCGGATGAGCTGATCGGTCGATCGGTGGCGGTGAAGGAGCTGCGGGTTCCGACTGGTTCGTCGGAGGGGGAGCGGGCCAGTTTCAATGAGCGAGCGTTACGTGAGGCGCGTACCGCGGGTCGCCTGAGCCATCCAGGCGTTGTGGCGATCTACGATCTCGTGCCGGCGACCGAGCAGGATGACGCGGTCTACATCGTGATGGAGCTGGTGGAGGCACCCTCACTCGCGCAACTCCTGCAGAGCAGTGGTGGGGTGGGCCAGGAGCGGGTGGTGGGTATGGCCCGCCAGTTGTTTGCGACGTTGGCCGCGGCGCACGGCGTCGGGCTGGTCCACCGGGATGTGAAGCCGAGCAACATCATGGTCTTACCCGGTGACCGAGTGAAGCTGTTGGATTTCGGTATCGCTCATGCGATGGACGACACGCGGTTGACCCGTCAGGGTGTTGCCGGGTCGACGGGGTACATGGCGCCGGAGTTGTTCGAGGGGGCTGATCCCTCGCCGGCGGTGGATGCCTGGTCTTTGGGTGCCACTCTCTTCCAGGCTGTGGAAGGGTTTGATCCATTTGCTCGCCCCACGACGGCCGCGACGCTCCACGCCATCTTGCACGACAGCCTGCCGTCCCTGACATGTGGTGCGCCTCTTTCGGAGGTGATCGCCGGGCTTCTGACCCGGGATATCAACGAGCGGTTGAGTATCGAGCAGGCTGCCGCGCTTCTCGACGCCGACACCCCGGCCACGCCGGCGGCTTCGACGCCCGCCGCCCCGGCACCGCGACCGGATGACGGCCCGCGGCAGGACGAGACGACCTCCATCCGCCCCACCACTCCTCCCGCTGCCCGTAGGTCACCCGCATCGCCGAACCGTCCCACCCAGGCATCCTGGGCAGACCACCCCACCACTACCGGACACAACACCCTAGAGATCCGCATGGATATGCGGGGGTCGAGAAAGACGCAGGCAGGGTGCCTGGTCTTTACGCTGGTGCCCTGCTCGGCGCTGGCGATCCTTCTATGGACCATTGACCCCGAGTATCACTGGTCGTTCGCAGCACCCCTCGGCGTCGTGTCCGGTTTATCTCTTCTCATCTTCATTGGTGTTTTCACGCAGCCCCGTATTGCAACGGTGAGAGGTGCCCCCGATCGCCTGGCCTATAAACGGGGTTGGCAGAAGTGGAGCGTGGAATGGCGGGAACTGCAGCGGATCACGGTGCGTCTGTACAAAGGCGCCAGGGGGAGAACTTTTTGGGAGATTGAAGCGACCCATCTGAACCGGAATGCGAAGATTCCGCCCTCCTTCCGCCAGGGCGAGGGAACCGCCACTCTGTTCCTCAGATTCTCCACGGAGGAGCAGGCGCGCGACGAACTAGCCCGTCTCGACATCTTTCTCAGGGCGCACGCCCTCACCAGGTATCAGGCGCATGGGGACCTGGCCGACCTGCTCGACTCCTAGTCACGGCGGACTGAGCGGAAAGAGGAACGGATGATTCTTCGATTCTCGGTGCAGGACGCCGCCGGGGGAGTACGCCATGATGTGGAGGTCGTCGCCGCTTCGGAAAGTCGTGTGGGCTCGGTATTGGACGCCCTGCCGGCAGACGTGGACGGTCGGCGGTGCTACGTGGGAGCTGCCGAGTTGGATCCGCGGGCCACCGTGGCCGAGAGTCCCCTGATGCCGGGGGTTGTGGTCAGCGTGGGTGCGCCGGGGCCCGCGTTTCGTCCTGTGCCGGGGCACAGCGTGGGAGTGCTTGAGGTGGTGCAGGGGCCGGACGCGGGTCTGACCGTGGCGTTGGGTTCGGGGACTCACACGGTGGCGAGGAATCATGAGGCCGAGGTGTGTCTGCGGGATCTGGACGTCTCCCGGAGGGAGCATGCCCGGCTGGAGATCTCTCCGGACGGTCAGGTCGAGGTGGTCGACCTGGATTCGACCAACGGCACATTCGTGGACGGCGTCGAGGTCGTCGGCCGGGCAGTGTTACGGCCGGGGCGTGTACTGAGGATCGGCGGGGACGAGCTGAGATGGGTTCCCGTCCCCGAAGGGGGACTGCGGGTGACCCGCGCCCCTGACGGCCGGCTGGACTTCGACCGCACCTTCACCGCCGTTCCGGAATTGCCACGAGCCGGGGTCACCCTGCCCAGGACGTCGGCCGCTGACGATTCGACGGACCATGCGGAGTGGCTCATCTACCTCTCCGCGTTCGGAGTCATCGCCCTCGCCTTGGCTACGGGTCGCCCCATCTTCGCCCTTTTCGGCATCATCGGTATTTTCGGTGGCTTGATGCGGTCCAGCCTCACGGAACGTCAGCACAAGCAGAAGGCGAAAGCTTTCACCGCGGCGAAGGACGACGTCTGGCAGGAGATGAGCGCTCACGCGGACGAGGAACGGCGCGTGCGTCTGCTGTTGTCTCCCGGTCCTTCCGAGATCTTCGAACTGGCCGGCGGTGCTCGACCGGAGTTATGGCCGCGGCGCGTCGACTCCTCGAACGGCCTGGTCCTTCGTGTAGGGACCAGCGATCAAGCGCCGTCGGTCGATGTGCGCGGTGAGCGGTGGGACGGCTTCGAAGTTCCGTTGATGGCGGGCGTGCCGGTCACGGTGGATCTGCGCGTCACCGGTGTGCTGGGGATAGTCGGCTCCCGGGCAGGCGCCGGAGGTCTACTGGGTTGGCTGCTGATCCAACTCGTCACGTTACGCGGTCCCGACGACCTGCGCATCGTGGTGATCGCGGCGGATGGACGCGAGGACGCGGTATGGACCAGGTGGCTGCCGCACGTGGACGCCGGGCTGGCGTCGGACGGGCCCTGTCTCATCGGGAACACCCACGCCACGCGGGCGGCCCGGGTGCGGGAGCTGAGGACGCTCGTCGCCGAACGGCGTGCGGAACGCGCCAGGGCCTCCGCAACCCGGTTCGCCGAGGAGGTCGTCGTCGTCCTGGACGGCGCGCTGGCGCTGCGCAACATGCCGGGCATGAGTGAGGTGTTCCGCGACGGCCCGTCGGTGGGGGTCTACCTGCTGTGCTCGGACCAGCAGGCCATGAACGAGTGCCGCGGCCTGTGCGAGGTGAGTAACGCCGTCGTGAGTCTCACCGTCAGCCCCGGCGCTGCCCCCGTCCCGGCCAGGGTCCATGTGCTAGACGGTGAGCGGGCTGAAGGGCTGGCCCGGGCACTGGCCCCGATGCGCGATCGGGCCACTCTCGGCACCAGTGCCAACGCCGTGCCCGACCAGGTACGGTTCCTCGACCTGCTGAGCATCGGCACACCGTCCGCCGAGGACGTGTCGCGGCTGTGGCGCAACGGCGAAGGGCCACGCACCAGGGTCGTGCTCGGTGCGGATGCCGGCGGTGCGATCACCGTCGACCTCGCCGGCCAGGGTCCGCACAGCATGCTCGGTGGAGCCACCGGAGCGGGCAAGAGCATACTGCTCCAGACCCTGGTCACCTCCCTGCTCCTGGCCAACCGCCCCGACGAACTCAACCTCGTGCTGGTGGACTTCAAGGGCGGAAGCGCGTTCCTGCCCTTCCAGCGCTGCCCCCACGTCGTCTCCCTGATCCGCTCCACCGGCGAGACACCGGCCGACATCTTCGACGCCACCGCCGCAGCCAGGGTCCTGGCCTCCGTGCGTGCCGAGGTGAGCCGCCGGGAGTCCCTGCTCGCCAGGTACGACGGGGAGATCGACACGTACTGGCACCGGCGCCGGACCCAGCCCGGTCTGCCGCCGCTGCCCCGCCTGGTAATGATCTTCGACGAGTTCGCCCGCGTACTGGAAACCTCGCCCGACTTCCTCAAGGAACTCGTCAACGTCGCTGCCAAGGGCCGTTCCCTCGGCATGCATCTGATCCTGGCCACCCAGTCGTTGCAGGGCAAGCTCTCGCCCGAACTGAAGAACAACATCTCCCTGCGCATCAGCCTGCGGCAGAACGAGCCCGCCGACAGCAGCGAAGTCCTCGGCGTGCCCGACGCCGCGACCATCCCCGGCTCCCTGCGAGGTCGCGGGCTGATCATGTGCACCACCGACGAGTCGCGCACACCTCAGGTGTTCCAGTCCGGCTACCTCGGCTCGCCACCACCGTCCGGATCAGCGCGCCCCGCGGAAGTACGCGCACTGCGGTGGACCGACCACGGAGCACTCCGCCCCGCCGCCCCCGCCCCGCGCGGCAACGAGCCCACCGACCAGGAACTGGCCATCGCCGCCATCGAGGAGGCCGCCCGCCGCCAAGGGCTCACCGCCCCCTTCCGGCCCCTGCTGCCCCCGCTGCCCGTCACGCTGACACTGGAAGCCCTCACCGAGCGGCCGTCCGCCGCCCTTCCCGCCGGCGCGGTGCCGTTCGGCCTGGCCGACGAGCCGGCCGAACAGACCCAGCCCACCGAGTACCTTGACCTCGACGGCCCGGATCGACTCCTCGTCGCCGGCGGCCCCCAGTCCGGCCGTACCACCTTCGCCCGGACTCTGATCACCAGCCTCGCCACCCGGTTCCGCCCCGACCAGGTTCACCTCTACGTCATCGAGCGGCATCCCGCCGGGCTTGCCGACTACAGCGAGCTGCCCCACTGCGGGGGCGTCTTCTCCCCAGCCGAACCCGACCGGATCCGCCGCCTGATCACCTGGCTCAGCCAGGAGATCCACCACCGCGCAACCACCCCCGCATCAGAGGCGGACCACCCCCGCCCACACATCGTGGTCATCATCGACGGCTGGGAACACTTCGAGGACCACAGCGACCCCGCATTCGTCGAAACCTCACTGCTGACAACTCTGCGCGAAATCGTCGCCGCCGGAACACCACTGGGTGTACACCTCGTGCCCCTCGGCGGACAGGACATGCTCAACCACAAGCTGCCCACCTACTACACGCGCCGCCTGCTCCTCCCCTTCCCCAAGGAAGAGACCCGCCGCGCCCACCTCACCTCCCGCATGACCAGCCCACCCCTCCTGCCGGGCCGGGCCATCGACGCCGCCACCGGCCGGCACATCCACCTCTCCCGAACCACCGCCTCACCCGGCGACCTTGCGCAGCGGTCCGGATACACCGACCCCACCCACTTGCCGAGACTGTTCCCTGCCCTGCCGAGGGACATCGCCCTCAACGAACTGCCAGCGCCGCAACCGCCGCCCTCACCCACCTGGGTCCCCCTCGGCATCGGCGGAAACGACCACACCACCATCGGCATCGACCCCATCGCCGGCCCTCACTTGCTGCTGATCTCCGGGCCCTCCGGCTCCGGACGCACCACCGCCGCAGCCGCACTCGCCCACTCCCTGCGCCGCGTCGGCATCGGCGTACTCGCCGTCACCTCACCCCGCTCCCCCCTCCCCGGTCTCCTCCCCAACGACCCGGGCATCCGGCTGCTCAGCGACATCTCCCACAAGGACACCGACCTGCGCGACGCCGCGGCGGCCTTCGGCGACGGGCCCTGCACCGTCATCCTCGACGATGCCGACCACCTCACCGTGATCCCCACCCAACAAGGCTTCGCCGACGCCCCCACCCTCCTTGACGACATCGCCCGCCCCGCAGCACGCGGTCACCGCGCCCTCGTGCTCACAGCCGACGCCACACCCATCCTTACCGGCTTCCCCAGCCCGCTCTCCCGGCTGATCAACACCATCGTGACCACGGGGAACCGCATCCTGCTCGCTCCTTCAGGCAGGCCAGTCGCCGTGGCGCACAACATCGCGCTCGAAGCGGATCAGTACTTCAACGCCCCACCAGGGCGCGGCTACCTCGCGACCGGCCCGACCTCTGTCCTGCTGCAACTCGCAAGAACCGAAACCTGACCGCGGCTGCCAGGGCCCTGTGGCAGCCCAGGTCTGTCAATGCGGTGATGACCAGTGAAGCAGCCTTGTCGCGGCATACCCCCAGCGTGCACGGTCACACAGATCCGGCAGTCCAGCAGGCGATGGCGAGGCGCAAAACCGTCAGCGCTGTTCGATGCAAAGACCATTACGTGGTCATTGCGTCGCATCCGGCAGTTTTCGGTTGCGTACGCAAGAAGACCCCGTACTCAGCGCTTGCGCTGGTCACGGGGTCTTGGGCACCTCATCCAAGGTGCCCCCGGGGGGAGACTCCACAGATGGTCGCGCCCCTGACCAGCGCATTCAGGCCGGCCGCCTCGTCATCGAAGGGCGCTTCCATCCCAAGGTACTCAAGAGGGAGGCGTGATGGCTCCTCTGACATCGTCACACGACGCCGCCGCGTCGAGGAAGTCCTTCGAGCATGCGGTCGCGATGCGATGTGTGACCCTGGTCATGGCGGCGGTGATCGGGCTGACGTTTCTGTTCGGGTTCGGCAACGTGCTGGCGTTGGGGCTGCGGCTGGGCGTGCCGGTCTACGTGGCGCCGTTGGTTGCTCCGGCCGTGGATCTGTCGGTGCTTGGGCTGCTGTTGGGCGTTCGATACCTTGCCCTCAATGGTGCTCCACGTGAGCAGATCCGCCCGGCGCGCAGATTGCTGATCTTCGCGAGCGCGATGACGCTGGCGTTCAACGTGGCCGAGCCGTTGCTGGCGGGAACGTACGGGAAGGCGGCCTTTGACGCTGTGGGTCCCCTGCTGTTGATCGGCTGGGCAGAGGTAGGCCCTGGGCTCCTGCAGGCAATCAGCAGCACCGGTGGTGCGGATATGGTCTCGGCGGCTGTCGAGTCGCCCGAAGGATCACCTACAGCACCCAGCAGGATCAAGCCAGCCGGAGGCCAGCGAATCAGGAGGCAGCGCAAGAAACCGGCGCAGCCGGACCGGGAGTTGTTGCGGCGCGCTCAGCAGGAGGACGCTCGTCATCGTGAAGAGCAGCAACGGCCCATTTCGGCTGAGACGCTCAGGAAGCGGCTGGGCATCGGGGCGAAGAGATCGCGGATGCTGGTGGCCGCAGTGCGCTCCGAAGGGGTGCACTCTCTTCGCGCTGGGCGACTGGAAGGTTCTTCCGGTGAGCAACTCGGTGGTGGCCAGGGAAGCGAAACCGCGGGCAATAGCGTCTCAGCCCGTTGACGAGCGCCTAGAGGCAACTTGGTCCGGGACTGAAGCACACGCCTTGTACGGACCGTCGGTTCGATCCGTTGGCGAGATCCTCGGACCATCGGCCAACTGTCTGCCCCCGGTTCTCGGTCACCCCGGAGGGCGACCGCCACCGTCGTCGTCGCCCCAGATCGGTGCGAGCAGCCGCGGATTGCGCTGACCGCAGGGCCCGCGGAGCCACCCAGCCGCCACCGCTGCATAGACCAGACACCGACTCGTAACCCCTTTGCGATCACCGAGCTGGGCTCGCCCCACACGACCCGCTCGGGCCCTCATGGAACCACCACGCCCAAGTAGATAGCGGACCTCCTTGCGCGTACCAACCCCATTACACCGGCGGACAGGTAGGAGCAAGCTCTGTCCGCCGCTATGACAACCGAGTTCAAGATCAGTAATCCATCGGCTTGATTTCTAGAAAAATGTCCAAAATCATAACAAAACCGGACGAGTATGTGGGAAACGGGTTGTGTGAACCGGTGGTTGGAGCTGGCGCGCTACCATCCCCTTGAGCCTGGTTCGGTGTGGCGGCAGGTAATTCGGAGGAGTGGATGGCATTCGCACAACCAAGGCGGCTGGATGTCCTGCCTTCGGCGCGATCGCCACGGCTGGCGATTCTGCGCCCTGACAGTGACTTCCTGCGTCTGCTCGGCGCAGACCACACCAAGGAAAGGTCCTACTCCCAGCCGTGCCGTGACTGGCCCGAGGTTAAGTCATACCTCGCGATCCTGCTTGCTCCTGCCGACCAGCATGGCGACGATGGAGATCGGGAGCTACCGGAGCAGATCTGGGGGCTGGCCATCATGCGTCCCGCTCACGAGACCGACCGGGACCGAAAGGTCTTCGTCACCCGTGCTCGAAGGATTCAAGGAATGGTGCCCTTCTCGGGGCTCTGGTGCGCAGGCGGCGAGCGCGACGGCGCACTTGGCAGGTCACTACCGGAAAGCGGTCCTGTCACGGTCGATGCCGACATCGTGTTCGCCAATCTCCGGCGTATTTCCCCTGATGTCGAAAGGGAAGTCCAGAGGCTGTTGCCGTTGCTCGACGACGGCGAAGGCTGGAGCGACCGGGAGCTCCGCTGGCGCGATGAACGTGATGCTCTGCTGCTCTTCGCCAAAATAGCCGGGTTGGCCCCGAACAACTTCGCGCCGGTACGCAGCTGGGACAGGACAACCGCCCAGGCAAGCTTCCTCAGCGGGCTCACCGGGACTGCGGTTCAGCCGATGCTCGACGACATCCGCGGGCGGGCAGCGGAGAGGTTTAGCGGCGTAGGTGAGACCGTTGTCCAGGCGTTCGCGAGCGGTGGAGGCCGCCACAACTATGAATTCGAGGCCACGTCGATCACCGATCGGTGGGTGGTCGACGGCGGGGAGGGCTCCCTCGACGCCTACTACTACCATGTTGACACCCGGACGCTTGTCGTACTGCGCTACCTGTGCCCTGGCCCGAACGGGGGCTTGTCGACCGATGACCGGCACAGTCTGGACGATTTCCTCGGGCGTGTTCATCGCTTGCGGAGACTCGCCCAACGCAGCCCCGACGATTACGGCTTGCTGAACGACCCTCTCTTTCTGCGCATTCACGAGCAGGTGCCCTTCACGGCCGCCCTGCACCGGACGAGCTCCGGCGCGATCTACCCCTACGGCCAGATTGCAGCAGCGGTCTCGGCCGGCACGGTGCATGGCCTCCCAGGTCTTTCCACCGACTTGCTCACCCGCCACCTGGTGCCGACCGACTTCACCCGCCTGGTGCGCGACGGCTGGTTCGGTGCGCGCGACGTACCTTTCGGCGTAGTTCTGGACTGGGTGGACGCGACAATCGCAACTGCCGGTGTCGCTTTGATTGTTGCTGACTTCAGCCGTCGGCCGCGTGGCAACGGCCCAGGGATCGGGATGCGGGCTCAGGGCATCGCATGACACCACCAGTGGGAAGGCAACCCTCCATGGCCACCTCGGGCGCGGACACGCCTCGCCAGGTCACGCAGGTCCGCGAGCAACTGCACGAAACCTTCGACGGGGTGATAGACGACAGCGACATCGCCCACTTCGGAGGTGGCAACTACGAACAGCGATTCCTCTCCCGTGCGCTCGCAGCCCTCGCGGTTCGACGCGTGGGCCAATGCACCGTGGCCGAGGCGGCCCGGTTCGTCACGGACGGCATTGCTGACCAGGGATTGGACGCCATCGCCCCCCTGCCGGAGAGCGGGCAGGCTCTGCTCGTCCAGGCGAAGTGGAGCGACAAGGGCACGGCGACCTTCGACGTGGATGCCGCCAAGGCGATGGTGGACGGCCTGAACCGGATCGAGAACGAGCTGTACGACCAGTTCAACCAGCGTGCTGGCGCCCTCGCGCTGCAGGCCAGGCGGTTCATCGTCAACAAGAGAGCCACCCTTGTCATCGCACTGATGGGCACCGTGGAGCCCTCCCCGCCCGCACGCGAGGTTCTCGCGAACGCTCTGGACGAGTTCAACAGGCACGGCGCCCGCTTGAGTGTCAAGGTGCTGTACGCCGCCGACTTCCACGACCAGATCCATGCGGATCTCCGGCCGGAGCCGATCCGTCTGGACGTCCGCCTTGACGACTGGTACCAGCAGAATGGACCGCTACAGGCATATCAAGGCACGGTCTCCGCCGAAAGCGTCGCCGAATGGTACGAGACACACGGTACCGGGCTGTTCGAGCAGAATCTCCGGGCCCCGCTCGCGACCAGCGTCACCAATGCGGAGATCGGCCAAACCCTTACCTCTGATCCCACCAGGTTCTGGCATCTGAACAACGGCATCACCATGATCTGCGACTCACTCACGGCGACGCACGACAGCGCGAAGTCGCCGCGCAGCAGGCCGACCACCCTCACTGTGACGGGGGCGAGCATCGTCAACGGAGCCCAGACGGTACGGGCTGTCACCCGGGCGATGGATGACGACGGGGAGGCTGCGGCCCATGCCACGCTGAGCATCAAGGTCATCAACACGCATGGCGACGCAGGATTCGGCGTACAGGTGTCGCAGGCGGCGAACCGGCAGAACGCCATCGAGCAGCGTGATCACATCGCGCTCGAACCCGTGCACCAGGCGATCAAGGCCAACCTGCGCGCCGAGCTGCGCAAGCACTACGTGATCAAGCGGGGCGAGCCGGTCGCGCCCGAAACCGGTTGTTCACTGGACGAACTCGCTCTCGCACTCGCCTGTCTGCACGGGGATGCCGAACAAGCCGCCCGGGCCGCCAGTTCCACAGAGAACCTCTGGGAGCAGGGACCCCAGGGCAGCCACACCGTGCTGTTTCACCGTGAACCCTCTCCGCAGAAGGTGTGGCGCTCCGTCCTCACCCTGCGTGCGGCACGGAGCGCGGTCTACGAACTGGGCAGCGGCCAGAACAGCCGCGAGGCGGCGACCGCGGAGCACGGTGGCCTTCTCGTTGCTCACGTGCTCTTCCAGCATCTCGGGGCCACGAGCATCGATGACCCGGACTTCGACTGGGAGAGCGAGGTCCTGGAGAAGATCCCCACCCTCGTACCGGATCTGGTGCGCCGGCTGACACACCAGATCGTCACTCATTACGGGCCCCGCCCCCAGATCAGGATCGCCTTCCAGAGCGCGGAGACTTGCGGAGAGCTGGCGAAGCACGTCCTCGGCGACCTGGCCGACGGCGTCGCCGTTCCCATACCTCCCGCGAAGGAGCGCAAGCCGCGCCGCAGGAACACGGTGCCGGTCCTGGTCGACCGCCGTGTCATCAAGGAGGGAGCCCCCCTTCTGTATGCGGCGCTGAACGAGCCCGAGCGTGAGGCGTTGGAGGAATGGCTCGTCGAGGACGAAAGGCGACGCCAGGCAACCTGGGTCAATCACCGAACCAGGCCGATCCTGTGGGCCTACGACGAGGAGCGGTACTCGCCGTCCGGGCTCGTGTCGAAGATGTGGGCGGATGCTGGATGGGACGACCGGCCGGTGTCCAACCAGGGGACGGCTCGTTGGTTCCTCGCGGACGGCTGGAGCCTATGGGATCTTGCACAGCGCATCCACAGCGAAGAGGACGAAGAGGGCGAGGACGACGCATGACGGTACGGCGGGACGTCAGTCGGCGCCTGGCCCCTCCGGGCGGCGCAACCGGGTGAGAAGGTCGGCGATTTCGCGGGTTTCCTCATGGTCCTCGCCGAGGAGAACGCACATGTCCTCGTGGAGGGCGTCGAGGACGCCCTCGGCCTCGGTGCGGCGGCCCTCGGAGTAGAGGAGCACTCCGATGCTGCGGCGCAGGTCGAGAGCGGTCTCCGAGGCGTCGCCGGCCGTGTCGGAGAAGACCTCCAGGACGTCCTGGAACTCCCGCAGGGCGGAGGTGGCCTGGCCGAGGTTGGCCCGGCAGTGGGCGGCGTACCGGCGGCACTCCAATGCGTCTTCGCTGGACGGCCCGGCCGTACGGGCGTAAACGGCGGCCAGCGCGTCGAACTCCGGCAGGGCGCGCCGGAAGTCCTCGCCGGCCATGAGGACCGCCGCGCGCCGCCGCCGCAGGCCGAGCACACGCGGGTTGTGCGCGCCGAGGGCGGTGGACGCCGTGGCGATCGCCGCCTTGAGGACGTCCGCGGCCTGGGCGAACCGGCCCCTCTCGGCGAGGTCCGCGGACAGGGCGTAGGCATCCTGCAGCGCGGTGCCGACGCGCGCCGGGACCGGCACGGGCGGCGCCGCTGGCTCGGGTGAGGGCGCCGACGCCGTGGTCCGCCGCAGTGGCGCGTTCGGCTGCCGGTAGATCACCGTCGGGTCGGGTACCACGGCGGGGGAGTCACCGCCGGTGAAGCCCGCGGGGACGGCCGCGGAACCCGCCTGCGGCAGGTGCGGCGACAAGCGCTCGTACACCGCGTACGCGTCGGCCGGACGCTGCTCGGGCACCTTGGCCAGCAGATCGAGGGTCAGTGCCTCCAGGTCCTCCGGCACCTCGGGCCGCAGGGCGCGCAGCGGCGTCGGCGGCACGTCCATGTGCTGGTGCATGAGCTGGTAGTCGCTGTCTCCGCTGAAGACCGGCTCACCGGTCAGGAGTTCGTGCAGCACGCAGCCGAGCGCGTACAGGTCGCTGAGAGGTGTGATCTGCGCGCCGTCGATCTGCTCGGGCGGCATGTAGCGGCTGGTACCGACCAGATTGCCGGTGGCCGTGAGCCGGGTGACGTCGGTGCGCAGCAACTTCGCGATGCCGAAATCGAGCACCTTGACCGTGCCGTCGGCGGCGATCAGAACGTTGTCCGGCTTCAGGTCGCGGTGCACGACCGGGATGGCGTGGGCGTACGACAGAGCGGTGCAGATCTGCGCGGCGATCGACGTGGCCCAGCTCACCGGGAGCCGCACCGCCGCTCCGTCCCCCGCGCCCGCGAGCACCTTGCGCAGGGAGATCCCGCGCACGTACTCCATCACCAGGTACATCCGGTCGTACGACGCCTCATCCAACACCGCGTCGAACACCTGCGGCACTCCGTGATGCCCGATCCGCGCGGTGACGCGCGCCTCGCGTTCGAAGCGGCGGGCGAACTCCTCCGCCTGCGCGGGCGACGCGACGACGTCGGGCCGGATGAGCTTGACTGCGATCTCCCGGTCGAGAACGGCGTCGTAGCCGCGCCAGACCGTACCCATCCCGCCGGACTCGATCTCCTCGATCAGCTCATATCGGCCCTGCTCACCGATCCTGAGTGCCTGCGCCATCCGTAGCGCCCCCACCGTCCTGATGCCTCGTCACCTGACAGCCGTACACCGTACCGACCGGCGGCGGCGCGCACGGCAGGTCCTCCAGCAGGAGGCGGAGTATCCGTGGCCGCGGGCCTCTCTTTCCGCCAAGGTGGTTGACCCAGCGGAGCGGTCAGCCGGGAGTGCCGGAAGGCGGCGGGTCAGGCCGACTCGTCGTCGATGTTCTCCTCCCGGCGGATCATCCGCCAGGCCGCCCGGCGCGCACTCTGGTTGAGCGACTGCTTGAAGCTGTCGTCGTGGCTGAAGTACTGGCGTCCCATGTCGGCAATGGTGTCCATGTGCTTGGCCATCCTGTCCTCGAAGACCTCGTCGAAGACGAGCCCGAAGTTCTCCTCGTCGTTGACGGCGGCGGCGCGGACCTTCGGGTCCGCCTTCGCCTCCGAGAACGGCGTGATCACGTCCTGCTCGGTGAAGTCGGTACCGAACCTGTCGTTGAACTTCTCGATCAGCTCCGACAGCAGCGACTTCTCCTGCTCCTTGGCGCCGCCCGTGCCCTCGCCGAAGCCGCGCAGCTCCGCGGCTCCCTCGGCGGTCAGCGCGAGGTTGTGCTCGCCGGTCTTCTGGATGCGCAGGTGACTGAGGTCGATGTCCCCTATGTCCACGCCGCCGTCCCCACGTCGCGGCAGACGGTTGAGCAGGTGGCGGCCGTAGAGGTAGAGGCGTTCGAGGTCGGCGTCGCGGTAGGGCACGATCTGCGAGAGGAAGCCGTACTTCCGCACGTAGTCGTTGAGGTCCGCGCGGAACTGCTCGGCTACTTCCTGGGCGTCCTCATCCGGGTCGCCCGCCTCGTCCTTGCGGTCCAGCAGCTCGGTGAACCGCTCTACGGCGGAGCCGAGATGCCGGTACAGCTCCGCGTGCAGCTTCTCCCATCGGGCCACCGAGCCCGCCGCCTTCTCCTCGGCCGCCAGATAGGCGTCGGCGAACTCCCGCATCTCCTCCTCGACGAGGATGTCAGGCTGCATGACCCGGCTCTGTGCCGTGTAGAGGAGGTTGGGATCGGAGGGGAGGGTGTTCGCCTCCTCGAAGTACGGGCGGAAGGACTCCTTGATGTCCTCGGCGTCGTTGACAAAGTCCAGTACGGCCAGGTCCGCCTGCGACTTGCGGTCGGCAGTGCGGTTCAGGCGGGAGAGGGTCTGGACGGCGCTGATGCCCGCGAGCTTCTTGTTCACGTACATTGTGGTGAGCAGCGGCTGGTCGAAGCCGGTCTGGTACTTCTCGGCGACGACCAGGATGCGGTACTCGCGCTGCGTCGCCTTCCCGCCGGTGCGCACGGCCCTGTCGTCCTTGCGCGCGTACGCGAACGCCTTCGGTAGCGCGGACTCGGCCAAGCCGCCGTTTTCCTTTGGCTCGGTCGTCTCCTCGCCGTCGTACGTCAGGCTCCCGGAGAACGCGACTAGGACGCCGGGATCGGCGTACGCGCGGTCGTCGATGTACTTCCTGATCGCGCGGGTCATCTGCACGGCGCTGTGCCGCGAGGCCGTCACCACCATCGCCTTGGCCCGCCCGCCGAGCCGGCCGGCGGTGTGCGTGCGGAAGTGCTCGACGATCACCTGTGCCTGCTGCGCCACGGTGGAGTCGTGCGTGAGCGCGTACCGGGCGAGCAGCGGATTCGCCTTGGACGGGTCCACCTCGCGCTCGTCCGGGTTCTGGTTCACCAGCTTCCAGTACGTGTTGTATGTGACGTAGGTGCGCAGGGGGTCGAGGATGAAGCCTTCCTCGATGGCCTGGCGCATCGAGTACGTGTGGAAGGGGACGTACGCCGGCTTGCCGTCGACGCTCTCCAGGGTGCCGAAGAGTTCGAGGGTCTTGGCCTTGGGCGTGGCGGTGAACGCGAAGTAGGACAGGTTCGCGGCCTTGCTGCGCTGGAGGGCCTTCCGGCGGAGCTTGGCATCCGTGGTGGACGGCGCTGCCTGTTCCGTGGCCCCGGCCTCGTCGGAGTCCGAGTCGAGACCCAGGTCGCGCAGCACGGCGCGGACGTCCGTGGCCGCGTCGCCGGACTGCGAGGAGTGGGCCTCGTCCACGATGATCGCGAAGTTGTGGCCATGGATCTCGGTGGGGTTGCGACGCAGGTAGTCGATGAGGGCCGGGAAGGTGTGCAACGTGACCGTGATGATCTTCCCGGTCTCGCGGGACAGCGCCTTAGCGAGCTGCTCGGACTTTGCGCCATGCTTCTCGTCGATCTTCACCACCAGACCGGCGGTCTTCTCGAAGCTGCCCACGGTCTCGCGGAGCTGGGCGTCGAGATTGCGGCGGTCGGTGATGATCACGACCTTGTCGAAGACGGGCGCGCCCGGCTTGAGCCCGGCGGCCAGGGCGTCGGGGTCGATCTCGGCGGGGTCGGTGGGCGTGTGCAGCGACGACAGGCGGTGCGCAAGCCATCCGATGGTGTTCGACTTGCCGGAGCCGGCGGAGGCCATGCCGAGGTAGTGGTGACCGGCGCCGTGCCGGGCCGCGTGGTCGGCGAGCTTCATGACGATGTCCCACTGGTGGTAGCGCGGGAAGATCAGCTTCTTGCGGGTCCGCCCGTCCGCGCCCTTCACCCTGCTGAGGTGCACGAACCGCTCGATCAGGTCCAGCCAGGTGTCCCGCTCCCAGATCTGCTCCCACAGGTACGAGGTCGCGTACGTCCCGGGGAGGGTGGGAACCGGATTCCCACCGCCGCCGGGCTTCCCCGGACCCTCCGACCCGGTGTTGAACGGCAGGAACCGCGTCGGCTTGCCCCGCAGCTCAGGTGCGACGAACACCACGTCCGTGTCGATGGCGAAATTCGCGATCACGCGCCGCGCGAAGATCAGCTCGGTGGGGTCGCGGTCCGTACGGTACTGGTCCTTGGCGGCCTCCGCTCCCTGGCGGGTGAGGGCGTTCTTCAACTCGGCGGTCGCCAGCGGGATCCCGTTGAGGAAGAGCGTGAGGTCGAGGCGCTTGCCCTTGTCCGCCTGCTTGGCGGCGTACTCCAGTTCCCTGACGAAGGTCAGCCGGTTCGCCCGGTAGTCGTCCAGGACCGCGTCCGACGCGACGAGCGACGGCTTGAAGTAGGCGAGCCTGATCAGGACGCCGTGGTCCTTCACGCCCTTGCGGAGTACGTCCAGCACACCGTCGGCCGCGATGGCCTGGTCCACGCGCTGGGCGAAACCGGCCTGGGCGGTGTTGGGATCGCCACCGTAGAGGGCGATCAGATCGGCCCAGTCGTCGGCTTGGGTCTTACCGATGAACTCGAAGAGCTGGGCGGTGTCCAGGCCGAGTTGAGGGCGGTAGTGCGACCGGTTTCCTTCACGCCAACCGCGCTCCAGCATGGCGGCGACTATGGCATTCCCGAACGCGGCTTCGTCGTGGACGGACAAGGCGGTTACCCCTCCCGCTTTCCGGTGATCAGGTAGGTGACGTCGCGGCAGAATTTGGCGAATGAGGATGAGTGGGAGCGGGCCAGGTCGAGATCGATGACGTCGGTCAGTGCTGCCTGGTCCACGCGGGGGCGGTACCGAACTCCGTCGCGCCGGTGGTGGGTCAGCCAGCCCTTGCAGTCGCGTAACGTCTCGCTGCCGGCCGGGACCTCCAGATTCTCGGCGAGCCCGGCCCTGCCGCCGAGGGTGGGCGCTGAGGCGAGGAACCATGCCTCGAACTCCCGGTTCGCCAGCACGACGGCAGTCCGGCGGTCCGGGCGGGCGGCCTCGGCCCTGGCCAGTAGCGAAGGCCCGAGGCTTGCCGGGCAGTCGTCGTCGGCGTCGATCAGGACCAGGATGCCACCCGGTTGGCCGGCGGGCAGGCGTCGAGCCTGGGCCTCGACGGCGGCTTCCAGCCCGCCTGGCCGGACGAGCCGGCCGCGGTCGATCAGGAAGGGCGGCTGGATGTCCGCGTCCCAGATCCGCGCCTCGTACATCAGCCTTCGGAGGAGGACGGGCAGCGCGCTGATCTCGCCCTCGCCCTCCACGACGGAGGCGATCGTGACCGTCTGGTGGTTCACGCCTCACCCTCCGGCTGCTCGTCCGGCTGGGCGGCTGGTTTGACGACCGGGCGCAGTTGATCGGAGCGCAGCAGTTCTGCCGTGGTCGCCAGGCCGTCGGCGACGATCGACCGGCTCACCGGGTCCACCTCACCGATCAACGTCACCCCGTGCTCGGCGGCGACCACGCGGATGGCCGACAGGTCCGCCTCCTTGCGGTCGAACAACTCCGCGCTCTGCGTGGTGGCCAGGACCTGTACGTGCTCGCTCGCCTCCGTGAGGGCGTCGTAGAGAGCCCCGGCCGCGAGCGGGTGCAGGGCGAGTTCGGGCTCCTCGACGGCGATGAGCGGAATCCAGCCTTCACGGGCACCGGGCTGGAAGAGCGAGGTCAGCAGACCGATGGCCCGGATGGTCCCCTCCGACATGGACTCGGCCCGGAACACGTGCTGTTCCGTCTCGCTGTCCGGGGCGAAGTTGATCCGCGCCGCGATGTAGTCGGCGGCGGGGTCGGTGGGACCGGCCTCCACGACACCGGGCACGATCACCCCGAGGTACTGCGAGACACGCGCACGCTCCTGCTCCCCGAGCGCGGCCAGTGCGGGGCCCAGGTCGCCGCCGTCCTCGGCCAGGACTGCCGCGGTCGGCACGTTCGGGCTGGCCCTACGGAGATTGGCCAGGTCAGGGCTGTAGAAGAACATCTCCGTGAGAGTCCCGTGAAGTTCATCGAACGGCTCCGTATCGGCCACTCGTGAGAGTTCTAGCCGCTTCTGACGACGCCCCGTTCCCGAGTGGTCTGGCATCCGGAATCGCTCGGCGCCAGTCCCGCCCTTGCCGCCGGGGTGACTCATTTCGCAGAACTCACGCTGGATGCGGACACCAGACACCGGATGTCGTCTCCCCCCCGTGGCGGTCGGCGGCGCGACGGTGATCTCGTACCGCCCCACCCAGGGCTTCGCGCCACGGGTGCTCGCGGGCAGGTGGAACTCCAGCCCGATCGTGCAGGAGTCCGCCGGCTCAGGGACCCGGCGCAGCACCTCTTCCCAACCGCCGCGTTCTGCCACGGCCTCGCCCGGGCCGTTCACCAGCGCGTCGCGTACGAAGCGCAGGGCGTCGAGAAAATTCGACTTGCCTGCGGCGTTGAGTCCGAGTAGCACGGTGAACCGGCCGAGAGCCACGTCGCACTGCGCGATGGACTTGTAGTTGTCGATCCGGACACGGGTGATGAACGGCATCGGGCGGTGAGGTGCGGCGGGAGTCATGGCGCGATCATTCCTCGATCCCTCGTCCGCTGGCGGTGGACACGTCGATCTGGCCGGTGACGGCGGCGGTGATCAGGGCTTGGCGTCTTTCAGCGAGGAGCGTCATCTGAGTGTTGAGGGAGTCCTCAACTCTGCGCTGTGAGAGCTGATATCGCTCAAGATCATCGGCGATCCGTGACTGTTCTGGGAGTGGTGGGGCAGGAACACGCACCGCAGATACCTGGCCTTCACTGATAGACGGTACTGGCCCCGGGTTCATCAATTGGCCCATGTCGAGAAGCGATAGCACGTTCAACCAATACCTAGGGTCACCCTTGGAGAAGGAGATTGCCCTTACGTTATCGTCAATAACACATGGGTGCGCGGCGATCCGTCGACGGTTCAACAGGAGAGCAGCTCCGACGCGGGCGTACAGGACGGCGCCAGTTGGAACAATCCTGGCCCCGAGCTTTCTGGCTACATTCCGGGTGATCCAGTTTTCCGCGGACCCAAGACGGCCGATCTCGTCGGCGTTTGAGAAATCCCCAACCTTGATGAATGGGTAATCTCCGGATTTATTTCCCTGGTGGTCGTGCGGAAAAGTTGTGCCCATGATGAAGCGTGAGATGCGGTTCAGAAGTGGAGCTCCCCATGCTGCCGGGACGGAGCCGAGCCAATCGATCTCACGAAGCTCCTTGGTCGTCCTGTTGCCCCCTGTGACCTTATAGTGCACATGCGTTTTGAATCTCTCGCCCAGTAGTCTGAGTTGCTCTTTTCGGAGGAGTGTCAAACGATGGATCCGGGCAGTCTCTGCGTCGAGGAAGTCGGCGATACGGTGCTGCTCGTCCACGGGGGGCACGGGAAGACGGATGTCGCGCGCCACCTCAAGATTGATCCGAGACCGCGTCGACCCTCGGGACGAGGCGGAGACTTGGTCTGCGACGGTTGAGGATCCGAGTGCCCATGCCGCGAACCGATGAGAAAGGCGGGTTTCATCCAGTCGAACTCTGTAACAATCCGCCTTGACGATGGCGGGACCTAGGTATTCTGGTGCAATGCAGGCGCGCCCTACCGGATGTCGTTCATCGCCGAGTCCCGCAACGAGCAAATCTCCAGCCTTGACTTCATGTCGGCGCAGCTCGCGGAAATAGTCCATCGGAATGAACGCTGCATCGCAGTTTCTGAAGTGAGCAGGTCCAATATTTCCGAGACGAATAACACGTGCGCCCTCATCGGAGTAATGACTGCTTGTCAGTGAACTTCCGAAGGGGCCGTCGGTCATCTCATGAACGAAACGTCGGAGCGGAAACGTTGGGTAGGTGCAATGTGCCCTGTTGCTCATTCCGTCACCTCTCCAAGCAGCACCTGAATCTCGGCCTCCAGGGACTTCAACTCGGCATCGATCTCCGCCAACGGCCGTGGCGGCTTGTACACGTAGAAGTGCCGTGTGAACGGGATCTCGTACCCGATCTTCGTCTTGCTGTGGTCGATCCACGCATCCGGCACATGCGGCAGAACCTCGCGTCGCAAGTACTCCTCCACTTCCTCCTTTAGCGGCACGTTCTCGTAGTCCCGCAACTCCGGGTCCGGTTCCGGTTCGCCCTTGATGCGCTGCACCTCGCCTTCCGGGTCGCGGACGCCGACCGCCTCCCGCAGCGCTTTGCCGAACGGTGCGCCCGTCGGCCACAACCGGCCGGCCGCGACGACCGCGTCCTTGAGGTCGATCCACGCGTCGGACTTCGTCGCCCAGGACTTGCCGACCAGCGGGCGCAGCGCCGCTGCGAACGCATCAGCGTCAGTCGCCCGTTTGATCGGCTTCGACGTGGTGATGGTCGCCAGCGTCTCCTCCGTCATCTCGAAGCGGAGCTTCAGTGGGCGTTCGACGGTGATCCGGCGATAGCCGAAGTCCTCGCTGCGGAAGACCTTGATCTTCCCTGCCCGGTCGGCTAGGTCGTGGCCGCTGCCTTTCTTCGCGGCGTCGAGGACCGCCAGCGCCTCCGTGTACAGCCGCGTGATCTCGGAGATGTGCTGCTCGCCCAGCTCCTTACGCTTGTCACCGAGCGACTTCCGCATCTTGCGCCAGTAGTCCCGCGCGTCCAGCAGGACGACCTTGCCGCGCCTGTCCTTGGCCTTGCGGTTGCTGAGCACCCAGACGTACGTGGAGATGCCAGTGTTGTAGAAGAGCTGGTCGGGGAGGGCGACGATGCCCTCCAGCCAGTCGTTCTCCAGGATCCACTGCCGGATCCTGGACTCACCGGACTCCGCCGCCCCCGTGAACAGCGGGGAGCCGTTGAAGACGATCGCGATGCGGCTGCCGCCCGCCCCCGAGGGGGCCACCGGCTTCATCTTCGAGATCATGTGCTGGAGGAAGAGCAGCGAGCCGTCGTTGATGCGGGGCAGGCCGGCCCCGAACCGCCCGCTCTCACCCAGGCGTTCGTGCTCGTCCTCTACCGCGTCCTTGACCTTCTTCCACTCCACGCCGAACGGCGGGTTGGACAGCAGGTAGTCGAAGCTGGCTCCGGCGTGGCCGTCGCGGCTGAACGAGTTGCCGAACTCGATGTTCTCCGGGTCCTGGCCCTTGATCATCATGTCCGACCGGCAGATGGCCCAGGACTCGGGGTTGAGTTCCTGGCCGAAGACCTTAACGGTGGCGTCCGGGTTGAGGGCCGTGATGCGATCCTCAGCCGCGCTGAGCATGCCGCCGGTCCCGCAGGCCGGGTCCATGACCGTACGGACGGTGCCCGGGAGAGCCAGCGCGTCACTGTCCGGCGCGACGAGCAGGTTGACCATCAGCCGGATGACCTCCCGCGGGGTGAAATGCTCTCCGGCCGTCTCGTTGGACTGCTCGGCGAAGCGCCGGATCAGGTCCTCGAAGATGTAGCCCATCTGGTGGTTGGAGACGATCTCGACCGGCTTGCCTTCCTCCCCGAGCACGACATCGCCGTCGGCGTCCCTCTCCACCGGCCGCAGGTCGAGGTCGGCGAACCGTCCGACCACCTGGTACAGCAGGTCCGCCGCGGCCAGCCGCTTGATCTGCAGGGCGAAGTCGTACCGTTCCAGCACCTCCCGGGCGTTGGGGGAGAAGGCGCCGTAGTACTCGTTGAGGTGCTTCGCCGCGTGTGAGGGGTCGCCCGCGATGGCCTTCAGCGTGTAAGTGCTGGTGTTGTAGAAGCTGTGGCCGGACGCGATGCGCAGGAAGCGGTCGGGGTTGATGTCCTGGCCCTCGTAGCGGCTGGCGACCTCCAGGACGTTGTCCTTGGTCGGAGCGAGGACACACTCCAGGCGCCGCAGCACGGTGAACGGCAGGATCACCTTGCCGTAGTCGGACTGCTTGTAGTCGCCGCGCAGGAGGTCGGCGACCGACCACGCGTGGTTCGCCAGTTCCGTGTGCTTGCTGCTGTTCAACGGGGTCCTTCCGGTGTTCGCCGTCCCAGCGGGACAGATGACGTCAAGTCTGGTCGTTCGCGGTGCTGGGCCGCACGCTTCACGCCGATCCGTGACCGTCCGGCAACAGGGCGCCGCCGGTGAGTCCGGTGCTGAGGAGACGGGTGACCTCCTCGGCGGCCCGGTCGGCACGGCGGGCGGTGGCGCGCAGTTCGTGCAGGCGGCGGAACGCGGCGCCGTAGCGCTGCTGCTCGGCGAGCGGGAGCAAGGGAACGCGCAGGCGTCGCGGGTCCACCCGGACGAGGGATGTGCCAGTGGCGGCGGCGTTGACGTTCTGCTCTGCCGCGAGGAATCCGGCCAGGAACCATGGGTCGAGCCGGCTCCGGTCCGGGCGGAAGAGCAGGAGGTGAGGACCTAGGAGGCAGCCTGTCTCGCCCGGCTCGACGACCCGGGCCACGGCCGTGCGTCCCGCGCGGAGGATTTCTGTGAGAAGCACGTCACTTGCCTGAACCGAGGAGAGGGCGACGCCGCTGGGAAGGTCTGCTTTCGTTCCGGAAGGCGTTCGGTTCTCGAAGACGTCGGCAGCCGTGAGCGCCGGTCGTGCGCCGGGTTCCGCTGCGGGGCGAGGCTGCGGTTGGCTGCTACGGGTCCGGCGGCCCGGTGGCGCGGTGTGGAGCAGGCTGAGAGCGCCGCCGCGCAGAAGATCCGCGGCCGTAGCGGTGCGCCATTCGCGGGGCCGGTCGACGGCCGGCGGCCATTCTTCGCCGGTGCTGAGGCCAACCAGGTCTGTTGCTCCCTGACGGAGTTGGTCGTACAGCTCCGATGCCTGCCGGGCCAGCTGGGCGGGGCGGAGTGCTTGCCGGGGGGCCGTCCGGATGCGGCGGGCCGGAGTCAGGTCCACGGCCTCGTCCAGGAGGCCGGTGACCGGCACGGCGGCGGCGATACCCCGGGCTCCCGTCAAGCTGTCCCGGCGGTCGCGATAGGGCCGCCACGCCGAAATCACCCTGTCGTTGATGTCGTCCCAGTTGAGATTTCGGGTCTCGGCAGCGGCATTGACGAGCAGGACCGTATCCGGGGCCTCCGCCTGTGGCTCGGGGCGCTCCAGCACCCACAGGTGCAGGCCGATGTGGAGCGGGGTGGCCGCGCCCTGGGGAAGCGAGACGACCGCGCGGAGGGCTCCGTCGCGTACGAGTTGCGCGCGGATACGCCGGCCGGCGGTGCGTTCCGCCACGGCCGGCGGCATGAGCAGTACGGCTCGGCCGCGAGGGGCGAGATGGGCCAGGCAGTGCTGGATCCAGGCGAGTTCGGGCTCGCCTTTGGGAGGCACGCCGTAGGCCCAGCGCTGGTCGTACGCCAGATCGTCGTGCCCCCAATCACGGACTCCGTACGGGGGATTGCACAGGACGGCGTCCGCGGTGAGGCCCTTGAATGCGTCGGCACGCAGGCTGTCCCCCTGACGTACGGAAATCGCCACCTCGGGGGCGCTCAGCCGGAGCCGCACGGCGGCCTGGGCGGCCTGGGCGACCAGCACATCCTGTCCGTGCAGTTCGCTCGCGCCCGCGGACGCCGCCGCGGCGAGCAGCGATCCCGTACCGCACGCGGGGTCGAGAACGCTCGCGGGGAAGTCGCCCGCGCTGTCGGTCAGGAGCCGGGCCATCAGACCGGCCAAGGGGTGCGGCGTGAGGTACGTGCCGGTGCCCCCCGTGTCCTCCAGCAGGCGTTCCGCAAGAACATCCGTCGCGACCTCGGCGCCATCCGTGACGACGCACCGCAGCAAGGCCCTCAGCGGCCCGGCCGCCGCGGGGGCGTATGCGGCGTCCTCGGTGCCTGGGATGTCCTGGGCTCCGTCGTCTGCGGCTGACCGGACCCATCGCAGTAGTGCGTCGTCCCGCAGTTCGGGAAGGGCCTCGCGCTCTCTCCGGTCCAGCCGGGCAGCCGCGAGCACCACAGGGAGCAGGTGCAGGGCCAGTTCGCCGTCGCCCGGGTGGGTGCGCAGCGCGGTGCGCAGCCGGTCCGCCGGTGTGTCTTCAGGGAGCCGGCCACGGGCGGAGAGCCAGGCGCGTACGGCGTCGAGGTCGTACGTCGGGCTGGTGTCCGTGCCCCCCGCAGGGGCCGGGAAGTCCGGATGCCGACGACGCCAGTTGCTCACCGTGGCGCGGGTGACTCCGGCCAGACGCGAGATGTCGGCGGCGGTCACGAGGGCGCTGGCCTGCTGGTTCATGGGCTCCTGCCAGGGCGGCGTGGGGCGGGCGTGCTGGACGGCGTCACTCTATACCAACGCTCAATCGATGTGAAGCGTTTGACAGTGCTTTCAGTTGCCGCTCTACTGGTTGTGCTTTCGCTGGAGTTCCCGTCCTCCCCCGGGCTTCCCGGGCTCCCCCCTGCCCACAACACGTGATTCGAATGGAGCGGCACCATGGCCACCAGCACGTCAGGCACGTCCAAGCGCACCCTCTATCGGCTCACAGGAGTCGCTCCCACGATCGACGCGATGTTCGACGTCCTCGACCCGGCCCGGCTCGAAGCCGTCGGCGCGGAACTGCACTTCCCAGAGGAGCGGTTGGGCGTTCCTGCGCTGCTGGTCACCGGCGGCTTCGAGCGGCCGGTCGCGAGCTGGTGCGGCGAGATCAATCGCACCACCGGATGCGAGGTGTCGCGGCCGGTGAACCGGTCGGCCGGGCTGCTGATGCTCGTGGTCGACGGCGAGGTGTACGCCATCGGCTACGACCAGGGCTTCCGCCTGGTGCCCGACCGGATCAAGGACCGGCGGTTCGGGCTGAGTTTCGTGATCCGCAGGGTGGACCCCGCCCAGATCCGGGACATGGTCTCCCACACGCCGAGGGGCGGCCGGACCGACATCACCCTCGTGCCCGGCGGTGCTCCCGTCTGGAGCCTGGGTGTTCAGGAGCACGCGCAGATCGTGCGGCGGCTGGGCGGTCGGCTGGACGGGATCCAGCTGACGATCGCTCAGGACGACCGCACGAAGATCTCCAGCGTCGAGGGCGGCACCGGGCTGCGGATGCGCCTCGGTATCGACGCCGCGGACCTGGTCGCGGATATCCGGGCCATCGCCCGTGTCCTCCGGGACGAGGCCCCGGCTCCGGAACTGGAGTTCGTCGAGCACATCGTCCCGGTCAAGCGCGCCGACCTCGTCACGTCGCTGGAGGAGCGGCTCGACGACATGCTGGGCGAGGTGCCGGACGGACGTATCGCTGTTGCCGTCCCGTCCGATCACTGGGACGACTACGGCACCGCACAGACGTTCGCCATCAAGGTGCGCAGCCCGGAGGCGCGCCTCAGCGACGACTTCAGCCTGGAGTACGTCCTCGACCGGGCCCGCGTGCAGAGGGCGGGAACGCGTTTCGCCGCACTCCGGGACGGCACCGTCACCCTCTACGCGCACACACGGGCGGAGAAGGGTGACGTCATCTGGACGTCGAGCGTGCTGCGGTGGATTGAGGCGGAGGTGTCGCTCAGTACCCGCCGGTTCTTCCTGTTGGACGGGGACTGGTACGAGATCGGTGAGGCGTACCTGGAGGCGATCCGTTCGCAGGTGGAGCGGCTCATCACCGACAGGCCCTCGGTCGACCTTCCGGCCTGGGCGCTCGGGGACAAGGAGCGGGACTACAACCAGTCGGTGCCCGACCTGCGGGCCGGGTACGTCTGCTTCGACCGTGACAACGTCCGGACCGCGCTGCACCGGGGCAACGGCGTGGAGATCTGCGACCTGCTGAGTCCTGACGACGTCCTGATCATGGTGAAGCGGGCCAAGGGCTCCGACGCCCTGAGCCATCTGTTCGGTCAGGCCGTGGTCGCCGTTCAGACCCTGCTGCACTCACCGGTCGCCGTGGACGGGTTCGCCCGCAAGGTGGCCGCGGCCCGGCCCTCCCGGGCCTTGCCGGAGGACTTCCGCCCGTCAAAGGTCGTCTTCGCGATCCTGCTGAAGAGCGGAACCGACCTCACCGCCGACACGTTGTTCCCGTTCTCCCAGGTCACCCTCGTGCAGACGGCCAAGATGCTTGAGGCGTGGGGCGTAGCCGTCGAGGTCATCGGGATCCAGGCCACGGCGGTGCCTCCGAGCCGGGCGGGAACCCGCTGCCTGGCGGCGTAACTGGGGAACCGCAGCCCACAAGTGGTGCGGTTCGGCTACCTTCCGTGGCTCAGGTGGTACATACGTCGCCTCTGCCGGCCCGATATCACTCGCTTGAGGCTGTTTCCTCTGGGTGCACATAGCCAAGAGTTGCAGTAGCGGGTAATCGATGCTGGTGCCCGGGTTGGTGCTGGGCGTATGGGTGATCTCTTTGCGCCCAAGGTGATTGGCATGCCCGCGTCGACTCCTTTTGTCATGCCTTAAGCGGCGGGACAGTCACGGTTCCCCGCGTCGGCTTGGGGCTGGATGGTGGGCAGGTGGCGGTGGATGGGTACTCCGGAGGAGATCCAGTCGTGGGCGGCCTCGCGGCGTACGGGCCGAGCAGGATCACGGCACAGCCATGATGAGCCCCTGGGCTCGGGGGCGGTTCTGGTGGCGTGGTTGGGGCGGACGTCGACGTGTGATCAGCAGGATCCGACGTTGTCGTTGCCGAGACAACTGCGGGTGTGCCAACGGGTCCTGCCGGAGGGCGCGGTCATTACCGCTCACTTCTATGACGTGGAGTCCGGGCGTATGGCTCTTGGTGACCGTGGTGGTGGGTCTGCTCATGAGCGGATGGTGATCCCGGTACCGCGGGATGGTGGGCTTGGGGCGCTGCTGCGGGAGGCGAACCGGCCGGATAGGCGGTTCGATGCGGTGATCTGTGAGTCGATCGACCGGATCGCCAGGCGCACGTACCTCGCGACGGAGTTCGAGCACCGGCTTGAGCAGGCAGGAGTGGTGCTGTGGGCAGCGGACGAGCCGATCCGCCTCGCCGAGGGCAGGCGCAGAGGTCCCAGCGCTACGGAGGTGTTGGTCCGCCGGGTGAAGCAGGGGGTGGCGGAGTGGTACGTCACCGAGTTGTTGGAGAAGTCCTGGGCGGGCTTTGAGACCCATGCCGAGCAGGGCTACAACGTGGGCAAGCCCTGCTACGGCTATCGCGCCTGGAAGGTGGCGCATCCGGTGCCGGCGCGCCGGGCCAGGGGGATGAAGAAGACGTTGCTGGAGGCCCACTCAGTGGAGGGGCCGGTGGTGTCCAAGTGCTTTGCCTGGCGGGTGGCGGAGGAGCTGAGCTACAGGCAGATCGCGGAGAAACTGAACAGGGATCTGCGAATCAACCCGCCGCCGACGCCGGTGGATCCCGCGCGGGCTGCGGGGCGCTGGACCGGTTCGAGTGTCCGGGAGGTGCTGACGAATCCGAAGTACACCGGGCACATGGTGTGGAACCGGCGGGCCCGCAAGGCCGCGGGTCGAAACCGCCTCAACCCGGTGGAGGAGTGGGTGTGGTCCACCACGCCCGCGCATGCGGCGTTGGTGGAGCTGGAGACGTTCGTGCGGGCACAGCAGGTAGCAGAGCGTCAGCAGCGCTCGCGCCGCGCCGCCGGCGCCAACACCCACCCGCAGACCAAACGCGTCTACCGGCTGCGCGGCTACGTCTTCTGTGCGCTGTGCGGCCGGCGTATACACGGCAAGCCCAGCGGAAGAACCACCTACTACGTGTGTGCGCCCAAGGCGGAATACCGGCCTGAAGGGCACCCGCCGAGCGTCTGGATGCGTGAGGACATGCTCCTTCAGCACCTCGCAGCTTTTCTGTGCACCCACGTCTTCAGCGCTGCACGGCGCCAACTGCTGGAAGCCACCTGGGAAGCGGCCGATGAACAGCCGCGACAAGAACGGCAACAGCGACTGTCATCCTTGCGGGCGGCCCTCGCGGACCAGGAGAGCAGGAGCCGACGACTGGTCCGAAACATGGAGCTTCTGGACCGCCCTGACCCCAGCCTCCTCCACGAGATCGCGACGCGACATGGCGAGTTGCATGCGCAGCAGCACGCGCTCCAGCAACAACTCGCTGCCGAGTTGAACGAGGTCGATGACCATGAGCGGCATCGGCAGGCAGCGTGTATGGCGCTCAACCGCGCTCCAGTAACGCCGACCCAGTTGTCGTGCCTGCCCGACGAGGTATCCCGGCCGCTCTTCGACGCCCTGCATCTCACGGTCCGCTACGACGTGCGGGCCGGCGAGGCGCTGTGCAGGATCGTCCTCCCCTCTGCCGTCAGGGATGAGGCGTCACGCCGGACTACGCAGGGCGAGACTCTTACCATCCGATGTGAAGCCCGTACAGCTGATGAGAGCGACCTCGCGGTGGTGCAGCAACAGCAACTCCAGTCGATGATGAGGGTGCTGGTCTGGCTGGCGGACCAGGGGAGAGCTGCGAATGGGCCTGGTCGCGGTGGAGGACCGCCGCGGTCGACAGCGGAACAAGGGGGCCCTGAACAGGCTGTATGACAGAACGCGACGAGGGTGCCTGTTCCCGGCCCCCCTGTATGGTTCGAACCTGCGCACGTTCCCTGACGTGGTCCGCAGCTGCTGAATACACCCTCTCAACTGCGGCTATGCCACCTGCGGACAGGTTGAGAGGGGAAGGTGTCCTTCGGGGATGGCCGAATCTTTGCGTGCCATCGGTACGCCCACAGGTAGGGCTAAATTGAGCCCTGACCTGCAAAAACACGGAATGTGATCCCGTGCCCCCGGCAGGATTCGAACCTGCGCACACGGCTCCGGAGCACAATCAGAGTTGTGCCTGCAAATGCGCTCTGACCAGCAAGTTCCTGGTTCGCGCGAGGCGGGCGGTGCGCTTGTGTATCGCAGATAGTGCGAACAGGCCCGGTCTCTCTGCCGCCGGACCCCGTCACGGGTTGGGTGTGTAGCACGGTCGTTACCTACCGTCGTTGGTCTTCGCCGGCCACTCCCGGACGGCCCCCAGACGACCCATGCCGCCCACAGCAGGGCAGCCGAGCGGGCCCGTTGCGGGGCCCGCTCGGCTGTCGTAGGGGATCAACCGGACCGACCGGCTCAGTCACTCTAAGTTCGAGCGCTCTGCCAACTCGGCCAAGGCTGGGGGGACGTGGTTCCCGGATAGCTGGACCAGATCACGGATCACTTCACGGGAGAGGCGGTGGCTCCTGATCTGCTCCGGGGCCAGCCCTTCGGCTTCCGTCAGTGCGGCTACTGCCTCCCCGACGTGTCGCCGCTGCGCGTGCGCCCGCGCCACGTCCAGGAGGAAACGCGCCTGGCGTTCAGGAGAGAGCTTGGAAGCGTCAACGCCTTCAGCCACATCCAGGGCAAGGCCGGCGTCCCCGAGGTCGACTGCCGTGCTCACGGCGTGGATCTCGACATTCGTGGGGCCGAACTCGGTATCGAAGTCGTTGCGATCCTCACCCAACCGCGACGCAAGGGCTCGCGCACGTTCGATGTGCTTGTGGGTCGCAGACCGCCGCCCCTCGCGCGCGTTGATCACGGCGAGAACGAGATTCATCGCACCCAAGAGCGAGAGTTCGCTGGTCGGGCAATCGTGTGCCTCCGCACGAGGCGTCAGCACCTCGACTGCCGACAGCGCGGCGTGCTCCGCCTGTTCGATGCGCTGCTGTCGGATGAAGGCGTGCGCCATGCGGAAGAGTCCGGCGACGACTTCGAGGGGCTTGCCCGCCAACTCTGCTGCCTGGAGGGCCCGGTCTGCGGCCACCCATGCGGCGTCTGCCTCGTCCTGGCGCGTGAAGCTGGCTGCGGCCACCTGGTAGGCGCGTGCCCGCAGTTCGTGCAACTCGGGCTGCTGGGCCGGTGGAGCCTGCCGCACTGCCTCTTCGAGTCTGGGGAGCAGCCTGGCGAGTGTGTCGCTCAACGCCGCATTGCTCGACGCGTGCGCAAGGTCCCACGCCGTCTCGATCTGCGCCGTGAACTCGGAGAGGTCAAGCGTTTCGTCAGACGGCTGGCCGTTGAAGAGCCCTGCGAGTGCGGGATGGCCAGACAAGGCCACGCGCAAACCGTCGAGATCGTTGCTCACCTGCGGCGTCTCGGGCTCGGGCTCTGCGACCTGCCCCGCGTCCGGCCGGATCTCCCGGACCGGAACGCCAAGGGCGTCAGCGAGGGCTTGCAGCACCGATAGCCGCTCTACCGGCTGCACTCCACGTTCTACCTGAGAGACCCAGCTCTCCGATCGGTTCATGGCCGTGGCGAGGTCGCTCTGCGACAGGCCGGCCTGCCGGCGCAGCTTCTTGATTTGCTGACCTGTGGCTCGGGGCTCTTCTCTCATAGTCACCGGGCCTCATCGGGGTACTTGCCTGCATACGTGCTCAAGCGCTCCACCTCCGTGTGGCTGACGTACTTCGACCGTTCTGACAGGAAGTGCTTGATGTGCGGCTGGCGCTCGTGCTCTTCGAACGCCTCGTAGGTCTCGTACAGCTCGTAGAAGTCCCGCCGGTTCGATGCGCCCTCGACTGTGTGGCAGGCGTAGACGAGCGTCCCGGGCTCCTTCGCTCGTATCGCCGCTGTGGTCTCGCGCACGAGGTTGTCGAAGTCCTCGGCTGCGCCGTCTTGGAGCGTAAAGCGGACGAATAGTCCGAAATTTCCCATCTCTCCTCCTCTGGTGACGATCTCAAGCATCGCAGAGTTGGAGAACTTCTGCTACTCGCAGCTTTCCTCTTGACTCGCAGTTTTTCTGCGAGTAACTTCTCGTCATGTCAGCTCGGGATCGCCCGAACAGCCGCCGCAAGCGGTGGCTCGGCAGGCGGCTCCAGCCGCATGCCTTGGGCCCTGAGCTGGTCGTTCCTTCTCAACTGAACACATGCACCCGGAGCCATGACGCGCCGGCGCCTCCGAGCAAGAGACCTGCGGAGGGGCGTCGTACAGGTGGCGTCCTCTGGTCACCCGGGACCAGGCAACAGCGACAAGCCGTAGGCCCTGCCTGTGCGACTCGTACGCACCTTCTTCCCATGCCGCCCCTCACGGGACGGACACGTGATCCGCACGCACAGGTGAGACAAGGGCAAAGATCGCCGCACCCCTTCCGGGGTCCGCGCCTCCGCATCACCTGGTGCGGGGACCAGGACACCCGGAACCTCAAGGAGAGATTTTGTGATCAACACACTCGTTGCTGTTCTGGGCACGCTCGCCGGTGCGGTTGTTGCCGGGCTCATGCAGCACCTCACCGCCACGCGGAACGTACGGACCGCGGCGGCCGAGCGGCGCCGGCAGGCATTCGCCGAGGCCGTTCCTGCGTTGCTCGCCGCGATCGTGACCCACCGGCAGCACCAGTGGCTCAAGGTCGCGGCGAGCCGCGACGGACAGCCCGACACCACGGAGGCACGGCAGGCCCGCTACACGGCTCGGTCGGCCGTGACCAGCGCGATGGACGCGCTGCACATGGCCACTGACAACCGCGAGCTGCTGACCACGGCGCATGCGGCTGTGGAAGCTGCCATGGCCATCGGCGACGTGCCCGAGTCCGAGCGGGACGCGGCCGGGCTGCGGGCCCGCCAGGCACACACCGCGCTGCGCGAAGCCGGCGCCGAGGCGCTCTACGGCTGACCGGCTGCCCGATCCGTCCGACGTTGTGCGGGCGGTGAGGGGAGCCGGAATCAACCTCGGGAGTGCTCATGCTTGACGTTCCTTACCCCCAGCAGCGCATCTTGGTCCACGCCGCCCGCCGACCGGACCACCGGGTGTCGAGCTACAACGCCGATGCCCTGATGAGCCTGTACGCGGCCGATCTGGTGTCGCAGGACGCGCTCACCCCCGCAGGTCTCGCGCTGGCCCGCCGCCTGCTGGAAGCGGACCCGACCCTGCGCTGAAGACCAGCACGCACCACCGCCCCGGCATCCACGCCGTGAGGGCGCGGGATCGAATCCCGCCTGGGGCACTCCACCCGCACGGCGATTGCCACGCCTGCCACCGACGAACGGCGCGAACAGCGCCGTGCCTATCTGCTAGGGAGAACACGACCCATGAACCTTGTTGTCACTGTTCAGGAGGCTGTTACCGCGTTCGAGCCCTGGATGGAGCCCACGGATGCGGAGTTGGACGCCATCGAACAGGAGATGCCCGAGATCCTCGCGGGTATCGAACTCGTTGAGGCGCAGATCATCGCCCTTGACCGTCCGCGGAACGAAGTGGACAGCCAGCGCAGCCGCCGGGCCCGCAACCGGGTGCTGGCGGCCCGCTGCACGCTGGCCAACCGTCGCGCCGCCCGCACGTCGGGCGGCGCGGCGTGAGCGCTCGCGAGTCAAGCCTTGCCGCCGCTCATGCGGAGGTGAAGGCGGAGATCGCCCGTGCCGTCGACCTGACACGCGCCGGTGGCGCCCTGTTCCTGGCCGCCGCGCTGATCACCCTCGGAGCTCCCGCGTGAGCGTGCTCCTTCCGTTCGATCTTTAGCTGCAAGGAGGATCTGATGAGCAACACCCCGGAAAGGGCCCTGAGCAGGGGCCAGGCGATCGTGCTGGGTGCCGCCGCGGTGCCCATGGTCGCCTTCGGCGCGCTGGGCGCGGTCGGCACGTACAGCAACATCACTTCGGTGTTCGACCGGTCGGCGACCGCGCTGGGTGTGGTCGCCGCGGGTGAGGGCGCCACGCTGGTTCTGGCGCTGGTGATGGTCGGTCTGACCATGCTGGGCCAGTCGTCCCCGGCGGCGGTTCGGGTCGGGCTGTGGACGCTGCCGGCGGTGGCGTCCCTGACCGGCGCCGCAGTCGCGCAGGACACGACGGAAGCGGTGGTGTTCGCCGTGACCCCGATGGCCATGTGCGTCTCCGCGGAAGGCATGGGGCTGCTGGCCCGCCGGATCGTGGTCTACCGCACCGGAGTCGACGCCGAAGCGCAGCGCCGCAACGCGGCCGTCATGCAGCGCCTGGCCTTTCACCGTGCCCTCGCTGCCAACCACCCCGACGACAAGGCCCGCAACAAGTCGGAGAAGGAGTCGTGGAAGCTCGTCAAGCACGTGGGCGCCGGCGACGCGCAGTTGGGCGGGAACCTGGTGGAGGTGCAGCGCGAGCGGATGACCGCGGGCGCGGACGCGGCTCTGGCGGGCATGTTCGCCCTGCCCGTCACGCCGGGCGTGACGCCCGTGACGCCGGGTGTGACGGCTGCCCCCGAATCGCGTGCCGTGGTGGCTGCGGACGATGACGGCGTCACGCCCGGCGTCACGGGTGTGACGGGGGAAGGCACGCAGGTCACGGACGAATTCGCGATGGTTCCGGCGGGCGGCGTCACGGGCGTGACGCCTCCGGCCGAGCCGCCCGTGACGCTGGCCGAGATCGCGGCCGTGGCCGGGGTTCCCGCCCCGCCGGTCGGTGAGCCGCTGAGCGATGACCAACTGCTCGTGGTGCTGCGGCATCTGCGCTACGCCGATGACCCGCCGCTGTCCTACCGCCAGGCCGTGGCCTCCTTCCGGGAGGCGGGGTTCGTCGGAGGGGAGCAGCGGGTGCGCAAGGCGTGGGGCTCGCTGATGTCCCATGAGGAGTCCGAAGCCTGACCGTGCGTGCGTCCGGCACACACCAATGAGGGCCAGCCCAGTGCAAGTGGGCTGGCCCTCGTTGCGACTGCCGGAAGCAGTCGACGCAAACCAGTGAAGCAGACCCGGCGAGCCACGGCGAGCGGCACCTTCGCAGACCCGGCGAGCAGACCCGGCGAGCCCACCGCTGAATCCGCATCACGCCTGAGCATCTCAACCAGACAAGGGGATCAGCAGTGTCCACCCAGACCGAGCAGAGCACTCCCGGGACCGAGCCGGCGCAGGGCTCGCACCACTGGATCATCACGCTGGAGATTCCGGGGCGGATGGCGGGCACCTACGACGGTGCCTGCACCCCCGCGGCCGGTGCCACACGCTCCGACGTGTACCAGGCCATTCGCAGCGAACTGGTCAAGCAGTGCCCCGAGCTGGAGCGCGCGAACGTCGCGTTCTTCGCCCTGGAGCCCAACTGGTTCTGACCTGCACGTGCAGGCACCGGCCCCGGCCGCTTGCCTCCACGGCGACGCGGTCGGGGCGGTACGCACCGATCACACCCGAGGATTGGGGGCTACAGCGATGAGCGGCGCGGGCTACTGGGCGAAGGCGATCGTCAAGGCCGACGCGGTCTCGCCCAAGGCGGGCGCACTGAAGCGGCTGGATCGCTTCCGCAGCGCCGTGGCCAAGCTGGACCCGGCGGAGCAGCTTTGCGCCTGGAACGAGCTGAAGGCGGCTGTCCAGGCGGTCACGGACAGATACGCCAGGTAGTCGTTCACGCCCACGTTCACGCCGGGCAGACGTGAATGTTTGAGGGGCCTACACGCGCACGTACGCGCGCGAGGCAGAACGTTCACGTCTTCCCGGTCACAGTCAGTGAGGAGAGAGATGGAACTCTTACTGCTCTGCGCCATCGCCTTTGCGGCTGGACAGCAGAGCGAACAGTTGGCGGTCGGCATGACCCCGGGCGACCGGGCCGTGGCCAAGGAGCAGAGCCGGCACGAGAAAGCCCTGCGGAAGATCGCGGAGAAGCACGGCACGCTGCCCCCGCAGCCGATGCCCCTGCCGGGCGCCTCGCCCTGGCCGGCGGCGCCTGTGGAGCCCGCTGTCACGGTCCCGGAGGCGTTCCGCGCGGGCTACCGCGGCCACACCCCGATTGAGCGCGTGGCGACCCCTCTGGGGCGCCGTGCCGGGGGCTGGACGGCGCGGGGCTGGGGCTGGGTCAAGGACACCGGCCGCGGCGCCGTACGCGAGTACCGCCGACGGCGCACGGCGCAGGGGCACGAGGATCCCGCCCCGGTGCTGGCGCCCGTCGCGGCGCCGCCGGCGCCGGTGGATCCGCCGACCGTCCACGAGAAGCCGGAGAGGAACCCTGTGGCCAACCCGCGCTTGTGTCCGCTGTGCGGCGAGCTTGCCTGCCGCGACCTGAACGTCCTCGACTACGCCGCCGACCCCATCACCCACACCTGTGAGAACTGCGGTGCAGGGCTGGTACGCGGCAACGACGGCTGGTGGCAGCACCAGACCGGGCAGCCGCCGCAGGACCCGACGCCCGCTACTACGGAGCCGCAGCGGGCGATGGTCTGCCCCGAATGCGGCGAGACGGCCGTGAACCGTCCGCCCACGTCATGGACGCCCGCGTGGGGACCGCCGCCGGCTTGGTCGCACGAGGACGGGGAGCCGCTGTGCCCCGTCGTCGGCGACCGGGGCTATGAGCCGGCCAAACCGGCGCCCGGCCGCGACGAATCCAGCTCATCCGACGACGTAGAACCTCCCGACGCCGCGGGGACCAAGGAGCCCGCGGTCCCCGAGGAACCCGCGGCGGAACCGGCGTCCGGGAAGTCCGAGGAATCGGCGCCTGAAGAAGCACCGGAAAAGACGCCGGAAACCGCTGGGGAGGAAGAGCGCCCCGCCTCGCCGGATTCCGGTGAGGCGTCGACAGGGAATGGAGTTGGCCGCATGGCAGCAGAAGTCACCTACGAGTCCGTCATGGACGAGAGCGACGAACTGTCGCTCATGTGCGAGGACGACGTACAGGTCTACGGCCGGATCGAGCAGCGCTGCGAAAGGGAAATCGGCCGCGCCGACGCCCTGATCGCGGATGCCCGTAACGCCGGGTTCGGGGAGTCGGTCATCGGCTGGATTTCCCAGGCGCTGGAGAAGTACCAGGGAATCCATTCGGCCCTGGACGAACTGAGGGCGAACACGGTCGCCCAGGGCGAAGCCGTCGTGAAGGCGAAGGCGAGCCTGGAGGCCGGCCAGGGCCTTTACGTGGACATCGCGAAGGACATGGAGGATGTCGCCGAGCGCGACTCCTACATCTCCGATGCCGTCGATTCCGAAGACGCCACGGCCGGATCCGAGACCTACGAGACGCAGGGAGCCTGACATATGGGCGCAGTGAAGACCGCCGGATCGGTTGTCACCTACGCGGCCGTGCTCGCCAGGGCCGCGGCGTACGCAATCCGCGCCGCTCGCACAAAGGCGGCCGTGGAACGGCTCCAGGCCCGTTTCACCGACCGGGCCGATTCCGCCCGCTACCTCTCCGAGGCGATGACCGTCCTGGAGGTCGATGAGCCGACGACCACCGCCTACATGGAGGTGGCTACCCTCTCCGAGGCTATGGCCGCCAACGTCGGCACGATCGTCTCGAAGGCCGACGAACTGTCGAACGTGGCGGAGGGCCTGGACCGCGAGACCCAGGAGCAGCACGGGCGGATGGCGGAAGCGAACCGCACGCATTCGGTGCGGATGGCCGACCGGGAATTCATCCGCCGCCGCTGAGCACGCCGTAAGGCGCGGAATCGAAGACACCACCAAATGAAGGCGGGCCCGCCGCGAACGGGCCCGCCTTCTCCCATCGCGAACGGAGTGAAAACGCGATGACCGAGACGAGGGTAGCGAAGAAGGAAGACGACAAGCAGCAGGACGGCGGCTGGCGCCAGAAGGCGGAGCAGATACGGGACTGTCCCGGCCTGTACGCAGGGACAGTCCTGGCCGCATCGGGCGGGATGCTGGACGGCGGGCCGCTGGCCGCGGTCACGCTGGGCGGGGCGGTCGCCGCGGGCGGCTGGACGGCCCTGGGGATGCGCCCCGGCCCGTGGCGGTGGCTGCCCGGACAGGGCGAGCCGTGGGAGTGGATGTGCCGTTCCTCGCGCCGCGGCTACCGCCGCAAGGTCCGCCGGATGCGCCGCCGCCTGGCCGCCAAACCCGGCCCGCAGTCGGACACCGGGGGCCTGCTGGCCCCTTCGGTGGGCGTCGGAGAGGGATGGCGCGAGGACAGCCGGCGTCCCGCCCTGGTGCGCGAGGCGACCGCCGCCGCGTACACGGCGCGCTGCAAGGCGCTGCGGACTGTGTGGGCGCGGTGGCTGCCCGACTGGGAGCGCGGATGGTGGCGCCGCTACAGCCCGGCGGAGATGGCGCTGCGCGCCGGGCCCGTGGCCGCGCTGCCGGCGTCTGGCTACGTCGACATGCCGGGGGCGGCACGGCTGGTGATGGCCTGCGCCGCGGGCTGGTGGGGCATTTGGGTGTGGGACCGCCCGGACCCGCGCCCCGAAACGGCTGCGGACGGTGTGCCCGCCCGCGGCGTCGACTGGTACATCGCACGGTGGGCGGAGTGGATCGCCTGCGAGCGCGGCCCGCTGCCGGCCTCGAAGCTGACCGCCGTCGAACTGGACGCGGGCAAGCTGACCGCGGTCGTCGTCTCCACCACGGCCAAGAGCGCCACGGACGTCACCCAGGATGCGGTCAGCATCGCCTTCGAGGTCCCGCCCAAGGCCGTCAACGTCTACCGGTCCGACGACATGGCCGCCAACCGGGCCAAGCTGACCGTGCGCCTGGCGCCGCTCGCAGCCGCCGCCGGGGGCGATCTGGCGGATGTGTGGCAGGAGTACAACCCCTACGAGGGCAGCGAGCTGTACGGCCACGAGGAGACCCCCAGCGGCCGGAAGTTCACGATTCTGCTGCCGCGCAAGGGCACCCCCGCCACGGCCGTGCAGCCCCGCGCGATTGCCCAGGCGCTCGACATGCCGGGCGAGGAAGCCGTGGCACGGCTGCACCTGCGGGCCCTGGACGCCCGCAGGGTCGAGGTCAACGAGATGTTCTCCAACCCACTCCAGGACGGCGTCCGGCTCGACCTGGACGCGCTGCGCATGGACTCCAACGGCTACGTCTCGATCGGCCGCGATATCTACGGCCAGCCGGCCCCCTGGCGGCTGCTGATCCCCAACGCGGGCAAGTTCGGCCTCACAGGGGTCCGGGGCATGTCGGCGGTCCACTCGTTCGTCCCCGGCACCACCGGGGCCGGGAAGACCTCCCTGGAAGAGGCGCTGCTGCTCGCCCAGGCCATCAACGGCTTCGTGTCCTGGGTCGCGGACGGCAAGGGCGGCGTGGGCTTCGCCTCCTGGACTGATGACCTGGACTGGCTGGTCAAGTCCCCACTGGGGTTCTCCCTGATGGCCCAGGCCGCCTCCGCGGTCGGTAGGTACCGCTTCGGCGTGCAGATGGGCCTGCAGTGGCGGGACGCGGACGGCGATGTGGAGACCGGCCGGTCGTTCTTCGTGCCGGGAGAGCCGTTCGCGCCCATGGCGGTCACGTTCGATGAGTTCAACGAGATGGCCAAGGACGGCAGCCGGGACAAGAACGCCGCCGCGGTCCTCAAGGGCGTCTCCCACCTGGGGCGGCAGACCCGTGCGGCCGGTATCGGCGCGCGGGCCCACGTGCAGATTCCCAACCTGGACGCCATCGGCTCGAATGCCGACGCCAACGCGGTGCGCGACATGCTCCAGTCCGGGAACATCGCGCTGTTCCGCACCGCCCGCGCCGATATCGACGCCATGTCTTTGGGCGCCCGAACGCCGGAATTCCGCCTGGAGCCGATTCCCGAGACGTTCCCGAACGGCTCCGGTACCGGCGGCCTGTGCTACATCGCCGACGGCGGCGCGCAATACACCCAGTCCCGCGTCATGTATCACCACAACGCGGCCAAGGTGTTCCGCTCGCTGCCCCGGCACACCCTCACCGACGGTGAGGCGAACGCCGCCGGCTCCGCCTACCTCCACCGCGACGAATACCGGCACATGGACGCCGCAGAGGAAGAGGCGTTCCTGACCGAACTGACCAAACCCACGAAGAAGAACACCGGCGCCACGGTCATCGACATGAAGCCCGACAAGGCCCCCCAGGGCGCCGGGGACGTGGAAGACGACGACCTGGACGAACTCGTACCCCTCCCGGCCCGCGTACGGGTCTGGAACGCCGTGGACGGCGGGGCACGCCGCAACAAGGCCATCGCGGAAGTCACCGAGATGAAGCCCTCAGCCGTCGCCAACGTCACCGGACGACTTCAGCGCCTGAACAAACTCACCCGCATCCAGCGCGACTGGCACACAGCCGAACGCCTGGACGCCTGAAACACCTTCACCAACCCCGCGAAACGGAGTCCCAACATGGCTATGTCCACCATTTTCGTCCTCGCCTTCATCGGCCTGGTCATCTGGGTCTGGAAGGACAAGCGGTTCAAGGTCAAGGAGGTCGCAGCCGTCTCTCTGATCTGGGTGCTGATGCTGCTGACCCCCTTCGGGCCCGACATCTCCGCAGCCCTCCAGAACCTCGTCACCACCACCGTGGAGACGACCGACGAAACCGTCAGCGGCAGCAAGTAACCGCCCCGGCAAAGCAGCCGCCCCGGCCCCGCACCGCTGGGGCGGCTGCCCCCGCCCGGCCCTCAGCAAGGAAGGCCCGCATGCCCGACCTCACACCGCAGGAAAAGGCCCACGCCGACGCGGAAGCCGCCCGGCTGGTCGCCGACTGGATCAGCGACACCGGCCCCGTGGCCACCACGTACCGCGACATCACGCCCGTGCGTCCGACAGGAGCGCAGCCCGTGACCCAGCCGGGACGCACCCCGATGAGCCAGAAGGCCACCGACGCCTCCGCACTGATGCTCGCCGCCGGCGCCGCAAGCCTGCCCGCCGGCGGCTCCCTCGCCCTCGTGCTCTGGGTCGCCGGCGGCATGAGCCCCCTGCACCTGGCCCTCGTGGCAGGCGCCCCGGTCGCCCTGGTGACCGCACTCGGCATCACCGCGAAGATGCTCGGCCGCGCCGTGAAGGAAGGCGCCGAAGGCGTCGCCCAGGCAGCAGCCGCGACGCCGCCGGGCGAGGTCCACCACCACCACACCGGCACCTCCTACATCGAAAACCGAAACGTGCACGTCAACGCCGAAAACCGCTGGCTCGGCAAAACCCACAACGAGATCCACTGACCATGCCGACCCAAGAGCCGAAACGCCGCACCACGCGGCGTCCGCCGGAACTTCCCACCCGGCGCTGACGAGGCAGGGAGACCGAGAATCCGCCACGAGCGACAGGAGAGCCCCATGGGTTACATGCACTACGAGATCACCCGCAACGGCGAAGCCATCCAGGCCGGTTACGGCGTCGAGACCATCTGCGAAGAGGACGGTTGCGAAGAGCGGATCAACCGCGGGCTGGGCTGCCTCTGCGGCCAGGACCCGGGCGGCGACGAGTACGGCTGCGGCGGCTACGGCCAGGTCATCTTCTAGCCACGCCCAGGGCGACCGCCCCATCTCGCCAAAGACGCGCGGTCGCCCCGGCCAACCAGCCCCTATCGGACCTGTTGGAGGACTCCAGCGTGACCCAACCCACCGACATCTCGCGAGGCTTAGCGGGAGCTCCCGCCGCGGGCGGGATGCGTTTCTACCTGACCACGCACAAGCGGCACTGGCTGCGGCTGACCGACGTTCCGCTGTTCCTGAAGTCCGAGCACTGGGACCGGGCCGTGAAGTGGGATGAAGCCCGCGGTCCGTACGCGGTCGACTCCGGCGGCTTCTCGGAGCTCAAGGACAAGGGCGCCTGGACTCGCACCCCCCGCCAATACGTCCAGGATCTGCGCCGTATCTGGGAGCACGTCGGCCCCTACGACTGGGCCGCGCCGCAGGACTGGATGTGCGAGGAAGCCATCATCAAGGGCGGATGGTTCGGCGGCCTGTACTTCGTCGGCACCCACCTCAGCGTGCAGGAGCACCAGCGCCGCACCGTCGCCAACTTCCTCGAACTGCGCGCCCTCGCCCCCGACCTGCGCATCGCCCCCGTCATTCAGGGCGACACCGTGCCGGCATACGAGCGGTGCGTAGAGCTCTACGAGAAGGCCGGCGTCGACCTGCGCGCCGAACCCGTCGTCGGCTTGGGCTCGGTGTGCCGGTTGCAGTCCACTCGCCAGGGCGCCGCGATCGTCACCGCGATGGCCGCGCACGGCTTCAAGCTGCACGGCTTCGGCTTCAAGATCCTCGGCCTGGAGCGCGTCGGGCACCTCCTGGCCTCAGCCGATTCCGCCGCCTGGAGTGCCCACGCGCGCCGCCGGCCACCGCTTCCGGGTCACACGCACAAGAACTGCGCCAACTGCATCGACTACGCCCTGAACTGGCGCGACCGCGTCATAGCCGCAATCCCCACCCGTCGGCAGACGGTGCTCACTGATCGGAGGGCAGCATGAGCGACCACCTGCCCGCCGCCCTCCAGCAGCCCGGCGCGGTGAGTTACCAGGCTGCGGACACCGCGCTCTACACGCGGGCTCTTGCCGATGACGGCTATGGCTGGCTGGCCCGGATCCTGCCCCCGCCCGCGCCGCTGTCCTGCCCGCGCTGCCGGCGGCCCATGACGCTGCCGCAGGTGCGGCTGCTGTGGCAGTGCCCCGCCTGCGACACCCCGGAAGGAGAAAACACAACATGACCAGCAACGACAAACCCGCCTACGTACAGGAGCCGCTGTTCGAGGACAGCGCCGTCACGGGCAGCGGCCTGCCCCTTCCGTGGCCGGCGGCCACGGAGGAGAGCGTTGTGCAGGCGGTGGAGTTGGAGCGGCTTCGCCAGTCCCTGCCCCTGGACGACCCCGCCCGGCACGCGATGGACACCGTCGCGGACCGGCGTTTCGCCGCCCTGGCCACCCGATACAAGGCCGCGGCATGAGCACCTACACCCGCACCGCCGGCGGCCACACCATGACCGTCCACGCCCCCCGCAGCGCCGCCGAGTTCGACACGGCGGCGTTCGCCGCCTTCACCGCCTCGGACGTGGTGCTGGGCCTGGACGTGGAGGGCCGCGCCATCGTCAAAGGCGGCCCCGGGCACTTCGGCCCCGACGCCGGGCTGCGCCTGGTGCAACTCGGCACCTGCACCGAAGCGTGGGTGCTCGACCCGCTGGTGCCCGAGCAGCGCGACGCGCTCACAGCGGTGCTCGCCGACCCGGAACGGCACTTCGTGACGCACACCAACTACGACGTGCTCGCGATCTGGTCCGCCTTCGGCATCCCGCTGGGCCAGCGTGCGGCGGATACCCATCTGCTGTCCAAGCTGGTGGAGCCCGACGAACGTGCAGGCCACGGGCTGAAGGATCTGGCCGGCCGCTACCTCGATACGGGGCTGCGGCAGGCGCAGGAGGCCCTGTACGGCCGGATGCGCCAACTGGCGCCGGTCGGGCACCGGGCGGGCAAGTCCTGGATGGAGTGGGGCTGGGACCACATCCCCGCCGACGATGAGGCGTACGCGGTGTACGCGGGCCTGGACGCGATCTACGTGCGCCGGCTGCTGCCGCTGCTGCTCACCCGCTGCGCCCGGTTCAGTCACCTGGTCGGCATGGAGCAGTGGCTTGCGGCCCAGTCCACCGGGATCACCATCCGCGGCCTGCTGCTCGACCGCCCTTACACCGAACGCCTCCTTGGCCAGGTGCAGGGGGAGTTCGACCAGGCTGCGGAGCAGATCCAGCAGGCGCTGGGCTTCTCCGGCACCAGCCCGCGGTTCGCGGCCTGGCTCCAGGAGCAGGTCACCGGCGTGGCCCTGCCGCGCACGGCAACGGGACGGCCGCAGGTGACCGCCGACACCCTCGAAGCCCTCCAAGCGGACGTGGCCGCCGGCTGTGCGCGGCTCACCGAGGAGGGGCGGGCGCTGGTGGCTGCGCGGCGGACGATGGCCGCGCGGTCGAACACGATCAGCAACCTGAAGTCGTTCCTGGCCGCAGCGGACGCCGAGGGGCGGGTGCATCCGCAGATCAACACCCTGCGGGCCCGCACCGGCCGCATGTCGATCACGGCCCCGGCGTTGCAGACGCTGAAGAAGCACGACCCCCGGCTTCGGCACTGCTTCCGCGCCGATGACGGAAACGTGCTCATCGCCTGCGACTTCTCCCAGGTGGAAGTACGCGTCGCCGCTGCTCTGTCCCGGGACAGGACGCTCATGGATGTCATCGCCTCCGGTGCGGACATCCATGACGCCACCGCACGGCTGATGTACGGGCCCGGCTTCACCGCCGAGCAGCGCACCGTCTCCAAGCGGGCCACGTTCGGCACCATCTACGGCGGCGGCGCAAAGGCCCTGGCCGCGCAGACCGGAGTGCCGGTCAACGTGGCCCGCCAGGTGATCGCCAAGTGGCAGCGCGCCTACCCCGAGGTCATCCGCTACGGCAAGACCATCGCGAACGCGACCACGGTGATCACCGGCTCCGGCCGGCGCATCCCCGCCGACCCGGAGCGGCCGTACGCCAACAGCAACTACGCCATCCAGTCCACCGCCCGGGATTTGCTGGTGGCCTGCGTGTACGAACTCGCCACCCGGCACGGCCTGGCCGGGGCGCTGTGGCTGTTCGTCCACGACGAAGTCATCGTCCAGGTCCCCCAGCAGGACGCCGAACACGTCCGCGCCCTGCTCACCGACGTGATGACCACGAGTTTCCGCGGCGTACCCATCGCCGCGGACGCCGACGTACTCGGCACTCACTGGGGCCGCCTTTCCGAGCAGGAAGCGCCCCCGGCAGCCCCCGCATCTACCTCATCCGACTCATCCGAGCAGATCGCAGCCTGAAAGGGGCACACCCGATGGCCATCGGAGAGACCGTGATCACCCTGGCCGGCAACCTCACCGCCGACCCCGAACTGCGCTACGCCAACGACGGCACCCCGTGGGCGACGTTCACCGTCGCCTCCAACTCCAAGGTGTGGGACAAGAACCGCGCCGAGTGGGGCGAGGGCAAGACGCTGTTCCTGCGCTGCACCGCCTGGCGGTGGCTCGCCGAGAACGCCACAGCGTCCCTGACCAAGGGCACCCGCGTCATCGTCACCGGAGCCCTGCGGCAGTTCGAATACACCGCCGCCGACGGCGTCTCCCGGACCGGCTTCGGCCTGGATGCCGAGGACATCGCCGTCTCCCTGCGCTACGCCACCGCCGCCGTGGAACGCACTCCCGGAGGCGGGAAGAAGGCGCCGGGCAAACCGCCGGCGGGCGACGACCCGTGGGCCACCGCCACCCCGGCGACCGCCGGAGTCGGGGGCGGGGGCTTCAGCGACGAACCGCCGTTCTGAGACCGCCTGGGGCGGCCCGCTCTCGCCAAAGTCCGGGCCGCCCCTACACCCCCGGTCCACTCGACAGACATCAGGAGGTATCTCCACCATGACGCAACCGCGCGCCCGGATCCAGCGGCCGGGCCCGTACTGGGCTCCCGCACGTGCCCGTGCCCTGGCGATGGCCGCGCTGCACGGCCTGCCGGTCTTCCCTCTCTCGCGCAGCAAGCTCCCCGCCATCCCCAGCGCCCACCCCGAGCCGGGGGCCACCTGCACCGGCCGGTGCGGCGCGGCGGGCCACGGCGTCCACGACGCTGCCTGTGACCCCGACCGCGTCCGCGCGCTGTTCGCTGCCGCGCCGTGGGCGGCCGGCTACGGCATCGCCTGCGGCCAGGCCCCGCATAACCTGTTCGGCCTGGACCTGGACCGCAAGAACGGCCCCGACGGCGCCGTGAGCCTGCGCGCGCTCGCCGGCCGGCACGGCTTCACCGTCCCGCGGACGGTGACCGTCGCCACCCAGTCGGGCGGCTGGCACCTGTGGCTGTCCGCCCCCGCCGGCACCGTCGTGCCCAACACCGCCGGCGCACTGGCGCCCGGCATCGACACCCGCGGCGCGGGCGGCTACCTGGTCGGCCCCGGAAGCCTCGGACCCCGCGGCCGGTACCGCATGGTGACGAGTTTCAGCCACACCGGCATCGCACCTGCACCCCCCGCAATTATCGACCTCCTGAGCGCCCGCCTGACGGCCTCCCAAGACACTCCTGGACTGGCTGCCCCGGGAGGGGGGTTCAGGCCCTCACAGGGCCGTCTAGAGCCTCTGGTGCGATTTGTGCGGAACTGCGGCCCCAACGACCTGAACAACCGCCTGTATTGGGCAGCCCGCCGCGCCTTCGAAACCGATCTCGACCCCGACACCGCCACCGCGGAGCTGCTGGCCGCCGCCACCGAGCGCGGCCACCCCGAGACCGGCGCCCGCCGCACGATCGCGTCCGCGGCCAAGGGAGCCGCCCGCGCGAAGAACACCCGGAAGGAGGCCGCTTCGTGAGCGAGAAAGGCCCCAGCCAGGCATCCCAGCTCGTGACGATGGCCAAGGCGGGCTACGACTTCGTCATGTCCACCGACGGCCGCCCCTACGGGGTACGCCGCAACGGACCCAACATCGTCCGCCCCTTCAAGGGCCGCGGCGGCGTCCGCGCCGCGCTGGCCAAGCAGTACACCGAAGAGAACGGGTCAGTACCGTCCGCGTCCGCGCTCGCCGACGCCATGGCCGTGCTGGAAGGCATCGCGGACGCCACCGACCCGGTCACCGTCCACCTGCGGATCGCCCGCGACCAAGAGCGGATCGTGCTCGACCTCGGCACCGCCGACGGCACCGCCGTGGTCATCACCGCCGACGGCTGGGAGCTGACCCAGCGATCCCCGGTCCTCTTCCGCCGCTCCGGCGCCATGGTCCCGCTCCCCGTCCCTGCGCAGGGCACCACCTGGCAGGAGGGTGTGGAGCTGCTGCGGGACCTGGTCAACATGGACGACGCCGCGTTCCACCAGCTCATCGCCTGGCTGGTAGCGGCGTGGATCCCGGACATCCCGCACCCGGTGCTGACGTTCAAAGGCGAGCAGGGTACGGGCAAGTCCTACACCGCCGCGATGCTCGTCGGTCTCATCGACCCCTCCCCGGCGCCGAAGCGCTCCCAGCCCAAGGACCTGAAGGCATGGAGCGTGCAGGCGTTCAACTCCTGGGCCCTGTGCCTGGACAACGTCAGCACCATCCCGCCGTGGCTGTCCGACGCCCTGTGCCGGGCCGTCACCGGAGACGGCATCGTGGACCGGGCGCTGTACTCCGATGACGACGTGGTGGTGCTGTCCTTCCGCCGGGTGCTGGCCATGACCACCATCGACGCCGGGGCCATGGCAGGCGACCTCGCCGAACGCATGCTGCTGCTGGACCTCCAGCCGATCACCGACGACAAGCGGCGCGAGGAAGATGAGATGGACGCCGCCTACGCCGCCGGCCGGCCGGTCATCATCGCCAGCCTGCTCGACCTGCTGGCCGCCGTCCTGCGGGAGCTCCCCCGCGTGGAGTTGGCGAGCAAACCGAGACTGGCGGACTTCGCCCGCGTCCTGGCCGCCATCGACACCGTGGCCGGCTGGAGCACCTTCGCCGACTACACCGCCGCCGCCAAGAGCGTCAACGCCGACGCCCTCGAAGGCGACATCTTCGGCTCCGCCCTCGTCGCCTGGCTCGACACCCACGGCCGGTGGACCGGCACCGCCTCCCAACTCCTGGAGATGATCCCCCCGCCTGACGGCTACCACCCCAAATGGCCCAAGGACGCCACCCGCGCCGCCGGCCGCCTCAAGCGCATCGCACCCCTGCTCCGCACCGTCGGAATCAACTACGACGACACCCAGCGCACCGCCGACCGCGCCCGGCAACGACTCATCCGCCTCACGCCGGTAGAAAGTTCGGGGATTTCAGCGTCCGCAATGCCTCTAGCGTCCGCAACCCCTGCTGACCTGCACAAATCTGCGGACGCTAGCGCAGGTGACAGCGTCCGCACAGCGTCCGGTCAGCGTCCGCACGATGATCTTGCGGACGCTGCGGACACTGCTGCGGACACTACGAGCCCCACAGCGTCCGCAACCGGCACCCCCGCTGACCAGCAGGGCCACATGATCCCGGACGCTGCGGGCCCTGCGGACGCTGTTTTCCCCAACTCTTCTAATCCGGGACTCCACTGCCCGGTCTGCACCCAGCCCATGGACCCCGAACTCACCAACAACGGACACCTCACCCACCCCGAATGCTGACGCTCGCGAAGGAGTCCAACGTGGCCCGACCGCAATCGACGCCCCCCGCACGTCGGCAACAGTCCAGGGGCGGCCAGCGTAAATCCGCCCACCCGACACCCGACTACGCCGCCGGTCGATCAAAGCCCGCCCCGGCTGTCCGGCGGGCGCAGTCGGCCGACTCGGCAGCCCGACCGGTTCGTGCGATCGAGTCGGATGAGGGGAACGACCTGCTGACCATCGCTCAGGTTCTCACGCTGCTCGACGTGCCGCAGTCGACGTTCTACCGGTGGCGCCAACTCGGGCGCGGACCGAGATGCATCAAGTTGCCGAACGGGGCCGTGCGTGTGCGTCGGTCCGAGTACGACCGGTGGCTGGGAGAGCTGGAGGAGAGTGCGTGAGCGCGGCTGACGACGCTCCGCCGCTCCGTCCGCACGGGGCGGCCCGGCCGGGGTACTCCCTCGACATCCGGCTGTGGAAGGTCACGAAGGTCAACCGGAAGGCACGTCCGTACCAACTCCGTTGGGTCGTCGGCGGGATGGTGCGTAGCGCGACGTTCGCCACCTCGGCACTCGCAGAGAGCAGGCGTTCAGAGCTACGTCAGGCCATGCGCCGGGGCGAGGCTTTCGAGATCGTAAGCGGTCAGCCTGAGTCCGAAGTCCGTGCGGCGGCGGAAGCCGCCGAAGCGGTGGAGGTGAACCCGCCGGTTCGCTGGTTCGAGTTCTGCCGGAGGTACGTTGCCGGACGGTGGCGGGGGAGCGCGGCCAAGACTCGCGAGGGAATGGCGGACGGGCTTGCGGCTGTGAGCCTTGCCATGGTCGAGCGGGAAGACGGCGTCCCATCGGATGAGCTGCTGCGGTTGGCGTTCCGGTGGGGGATCGTGCCCGCGAACGCTGGGGAGGATCCGCCAGCGGCGCTCAGGGCCGCGTATGACTGGCTGACGGCAGCGGACCTCCCCGTTGTCGACCTGGCCGACGCAGAGGTGTTCGAGGACGTGCTGTACCGGCTCGCGTACAAGCTGGACGGTACCCCGGCGGCGGGCGACACGTACCGGCGTCGGCGCCGCGCGCTGAATACGGCCCTCGAACACGCTGTGGTCGCGGGGGAGCTCCCGGAGAACCCGCTTCAGCGGGCCCGCCGCAAGCGCGCCGGTGTCGACGACGTGGTAGACCGGCGCGTCCTCGTAAACGCCCTACAGGCCCGTCAGTTGCTCACCGGAGTCTCCTACGTCGGATCGTGGGATCGGTGCCGTGGGAGGCGTCTGGCTGCCTTCTACGCGGTCATGTACTACGCGGCGTTGCGTCCGGCTGAGGTGGTCGGGTTGAGGCTGTCTGACTGCGACCTCCCGGACGCAGGATGGGGCACGCTGACGCTCCGGGAGACACGTCCGGTCTCTGGCAAGCAGTGGACCGACTCAGGAGAGCGTCACGACCGGCGAGGGCTGAAGGCTCGGGAGGCCAAGAAGGATCGGCCGGTACCCATCCCGCCCGTCTTGGTGGCGATCCTACGGGCGCACCTGGACACGTTCGGCACGGCCAAGGAGGGGCGCGTGTTCGGCAACGAGCGTGGGGGAGTGGTCGGCTCGTCTACCTACTGGCGCGTGTGGGAGGAAGCGCGGGAGTACGCGCTTCCGCCTGAGCGCGTCGCCTCACCGTTGGCCGGTCGCCCGTACGACCTACGGCACGCCTGCATCACGCGGTGGTTGAACGCCGGCGTTCCGATCGCAGAAGTGGCCCGACGGGTCGGCAACTCGCCCGAGGTGATCCACCGTCGGTATCACGGCTGCATCGACGGCCACGAGGAAGCCGCTAACGCAAAGATCGCAAAGGCGCTGGAAGCGGACGGCGACACCGCTTGACGAGTTGGGTGTGTCGCGCGTATCGCAGATGGTGCGTAAACGCTGAGAGACAGTGAGAAAAAGCGGGAGTCAGTGAGACTGACTCCCGCTTTTTCGTGTCGGCATTCGCGCTGGTCAACGCATGATCTGTGCTGGTTGCCTGGCGAGTGCCCCCGGCAGGATTCGAACCTGCGCACACGGCTCCGGAGGCCGTTGCTCTATCCCCTGAGCTACGGGGGCGTGTCCCCGCGTGGTGGTGCGGTGACAGGTAGAACCCTACCAGCTTCGTGGGGGTGGTCGGGTACCGGGTTTTGGGGGTGGGGGGCGGGGCGTGTGTGCAGGTCAGGGGCCGAAGTGTCCAAAAGCCGGACGTAGGGGGGCGGGCGCGCCTACGCTTTTCTCTGTGCCTGGCTTGTCCGGTCGGGTCCTTGTGGTCGATGACAACAAGGTGATCCGGCAGTTGATCAGGGTCAATCTCGAACTTGAGGGTTTCGAGGTCGTGACCGCGGCCGATGGTGCCGAGTGTCTGGAAGCCGTCCATCGGGTGCGTCCCGATGTGGTGACGCTCGACATCGTCATGCCCCGGCTCGACGGGCTGCGGACCGCGGCCCGGTTGCGGGCCGATCCGCGGACGCGAGGGCTGCCGATAGCGGTGGTCAGCGGGTGCAGTGAGCTCGAGGCCGAGGCCGGGCGGGTGGCCGGGGTGGATGCGTTTGTGGCGAAGCCCTTCGAGCCCGTCGATCTGGTACGGGTCGTGCGGCGGCTGGCTGCGCGGCGGGCGTCCCAGCGGGTCGGGGGGGCCGTGGCCGGGGACGCCGCCGATGACGCGGAGCCCGCCGGGTCTCCGGTGTGCTGAGCCGGGGGCCGGGCCAAGGGCCGGGTCGCCGGGGGCCGGGCCAGGGGCGGGATCGGTAACGGGCCGGGGGCGCGGGCGGTAAAAAGGGGTCGCTTCGGTACCCCGGGCCTCTCGTACGCTGGGGGCGTGGACCCCGCAGAGCTCACCGGCACCGTGTTGCGTACGGTGCGATCCGCCGCGGTGGGTGAGCTCGGCGCACCCGTGCCGGCGCGTGTCGTCGTGGAGCCGCCGCGGCCCGGGGGGTGCGGGGATTACGCCACGAACGCCGCGTTGCAGCTCGCCCGTGCCGCGGGGCGCGACCCGCTCGACGTCGCCGCCCTGCTGCGCGACCGGCTGGCCGTCCAGCCCGGCATCGCCGACGTGACCGTCACCGGGCCCGGGTTCCTCAACATCGTCCTTCGCAGGGACGGCGATCCCGTCGAGGACGCCATCGCCGCCGGAGGGCTCTACGGCAGCGGGGACTTCCTGGGCGGGGCCTCGTTCCGCCTCGTCGCCGACGGCCATCCCCGTGCCCGCGTTCTCGCCGACGTCCTCGGGCGGCTCCTGCCCGCCGCCGGTGCCGTGCCCGACGAGCACGGGGATCCCGTTCGGGTGACGGCGTCGCCCGCGCCGCCCGTCCCCGGGGTCTTCCCGCCCGACGCACTCCGCTGGGCCTTCCTGCGCACCCCCGCGGACCAGCGGCCCCGGCTCGACCCCGGGCTGCTCCTGCGGCGCGAGGCCAACCCGCTCTTCCGTATCCAGTACGCCCACTCCCGTACCGCCGCCCTCGCCCGTGCCGCCGCCGCGCTCGGCATCGGCGCCGAGGCCCCACCCGCCGCGGCCACCGCCGGTCCCGTACGGCACACTCGCACCGACGGCGCCCTCCGTGCCGCCGTCGGCGAGCTCCCCGCCGTCGTGGAGACCGCCGCCCGCCGCCGCGCGCCCGACCGGCTCGCCCGGCACCTCGACGTCCTGGCCGGCGCCTTCCTCGGCGCCGAGGCGGCCCACCCCGCGCTGCCCGGCGGCGACGAGGAGCCCACCGCCGGGCACCGGGCCCGGCTGCGTCAGGCCGCCGCCGCCGGCGTCGCGCTCCGCAACGGTCTCGGCCTGCTCGGCATACAGGCGCCCGAGTACGTGTGAGCCGCTCGTGACATCCCCGCACCACCGAAGGAGTACCCCGCCGTGAGCCGATCCGCCCACCCCGCCGGCCCCCGGCACGGGGACGTGCTGCCCGAGGGGCACTACGCCGCACCGCCCGCCGACCTCAACGACCTCGACCCGCGCGTGTGGGCCCGTAGCGTCGCCCGCGACGCCGACGGCGTCGTCACCGTCGGCGGGCTCCCCGTGACCCGGCTCGCCGAGGAGTTCGGCACCCCCGCCTACTTCCTCGACGAGGAGGACTTCCGCGCCCGCTGCCGCGCCTGGACCGACGCGTTCGAGGGTGCCGACGTCTTCTACGCGGGCAAGGCGTTCCTCTCCCGCGCCGTGGTGCGCTGGCTGCGCGAGGAGGGGCTGAACCTCGACGTGTGCTCCGGCGGCGAGCTGGCGACCGCGCTGGCCGCCGGGATGCCGGCCGACCGGATCGCGATGCACGGCAACAACAAGAGCCCGCTGGAGATCGAACGAGCCGTCGAGGCAGGCGTCGGCCGGATCGTGCTCGACTCGTACCAGGAGATCGTCCGCGTCGCGCACGCCGCCGAGCGGCTCGGCAAGCGCCAGCGGGTGCAGATCCGGGTGACGGTCGGCGTCGAGGCGCACACCCACGAGTTCATCGCCACCGCCCACGAGGACCAGAAGTTCGGCCTCGCGCTCGCCGACGGCCAGGCGGCCGAGGCGGTACGGCGGGTGCTGAAGCTCGACTCCCTGGAGCTGGTCGGGATCCACAGCCACATCGGCTCGCAGATCTTCGACATGGCCGGCTTCGAGGTCTCCGCCCGCCGCGTCGTCGGGCTGCTCACCCGGATCCGCGACGAGCACGGGGTGGAGCTGCCCGAGATCGACCTCGGCGGCGGCCTGGGCATCGCGTACACCCCCGAGGACGACCCGCGCGAGCCGCACGAGATCGCCAAGGCGCTGCGCGACATCGTCTCCCGCGAGTGCACCGCCGCCGGGCTGGCGATGCCGCGTCTGTCCGTCGAGCCGGGCCGCGCGATCGTCGGCCCCACCGCGTTCACGCTCTACGAGGTCGGCACGGTCAAGGAGCTGGAGGGGCTGCGTACCTACGTGAGCGTGGACGGCGGCATGTCGGACAACATCCGCACCGCGCTCTACGACGCCGAGTACTCCGTGGCGCTGGCCTCCCGCGCCTCCTCCGCCGAGCCGGTGCTCTCCCGCGTCGTCGGCAAGCACTGCGAGTCCGGCGACATCGTCGTGCGCGACGCCTATCTGCCGGCGGATCTGTCGGTCGGCGACCTGCTCGCGGTGCCGGCCACGGGGGCGTACTGCCGCGCCATGGCGAGCAACTACAACCACGTGCTGCGCCCGCCCGTGGTGGCCGTCGCGGACGGCGGGGCGCGGGAGATCGTGCGGCGCGAGACGGAGGAGGACCTGCTGCGGCTCGACGTGGGCTGAGCGGCAGACCGCCACATCTCACGCCGTAAACGGCACGTCTCGGCATCCGGACAGGGCGTCGCAATCGCCCGCCGCTGCGTGAGACTGGAATCGCCCCGTCGGTGCACGTGAGGAACGAGGAACGAGGTCGTATGAGCGAGAGGCGTCCGCTGAAGGTGGCGCTCCTGGGCTGCGGGTCCGTCGGTTCCGAGGTCGCGCGCATCATGACGGCGAACGCCGCCGACCTCGCCGCCCGCATCGGCGCCCCGGTCGAGCTGGCGGGCGTCGCGGTACGGCGCGCGGGGGTGGCGCGGCCGGGGATCCCGGACGAGCTGGTCACCACGGACGCCACGGCGCTGGTCAAACGCGGCGACCTCGACGTCGTCATCGAACTGATCGGCGGTCTGGAGCCGGCCCGTACGCTCATCACCACCGCCTTCGAGCACGGCGCCGGGGTCGTCACCGGCAACAAGGCGCTCCTCGCCGAGGACGGCCCCAGCCTCCACGCCGCCGCCGCCCGGCACGGCGTCGACCTCTACTACGAGGCCGCCGTCGCCGGCGCCATCCCGCTGGTCCGCCCGCTGCGCGAGTCGCTGGCCGGCGACAAGGTCAACCGCGTGCTCGGCATCCTCAACGGCACCACCAACTTCATCCTCGACCGCATGGAGACCTCCGGCGCCGGCTACGCCGAGGCGCTGGAGGAGGCCACCGCGCTCGGCTACGCCGAGGCCGACCCCACCGCCGACGTCGAGGGCTACGACGCCGCAGCCAAGGCCGCGATCCTGGCCGGCATCGCCTTCCACACCCGGGTCCGTCTCGACGACGTGCACCGCCAGGGCATCACCGAGATCACCGCCGCCGACATGGCGTCCGCGAGCCGCATGGGCTGTACGGTCAAGCTGCTCGCCATCTGCGAGCGCACGCCCGACGGCAGATCCGTCACGGCGCGGGTGCACCCGGCGATGATCCCGCTGACGCACCCGCTGGCCTCCGTGCGCGAGGCGTACAACGCCGTCTTCGTCGAGGCCAGCGCGGCCGGGCAGCTCATGTTCTACGGCCCGGGCGCCGGCGGCGCGCCGACCGCGAGCGCCGTGCTCGGCGACCTGGTCGCGGTCGCCCGGCACCGGCTCAGCGGCGGCAGTGGACCGGGGGAGAGCGCGTACGCGCAACTGCCGGTGGCGCCGCCCGGCGGTGTCGTGACGCGGTACCACCTCAGCCTGGACGTGGCCGACCGGGCGGGCGTGCTCGCCCACGTGGCCGCGGTCTTCGCCGAGCACGACGTGTCCATCGACACCGTCCGGCAGCAGGGCAAGGACGGCGAGGCGTCGCTCGTGGTGGTCACGCACCGGGCGACCGACGCCGCGCTGGCGGCCACGGTCGAGGCGCTGCGGAAGCTGGAGACCGTACGCGGCGTGGCGAGCACCATGCGGGTCGAAGGGGAGTGACGTAAGGAATGAGCGCAGTGATCGACGAGCCACGCATGTCCGGCACCCGCCAGTGGCGGGGTGTCATCGAGGAGTACCGCGACCGGCTGCCGGTCGGCGCGGACACCCCGGTGGTGACGCTCCGGGAGGGCGGGACCCCGCTGGTGCCGGCACAGGTGCTCTCGGAGCGCACCGGGTGTGACGTGCACCTGAAGGTGGAGGGCGCCAACCCCACCGGGTCCTTCAAGGACCGCGGCATGACGATGGCGATCTCCGTGGCGAAGGAGTCCGGCGCCCGCGCCGTCATCTGCGCCTCGACCGGCAACACCTCGGCCTCCGCCGCCGCCTATGCGGTACGGGCCGGGCTGACCTGCGCCGTGCTGGTGCCGCAGGGCAAGATCGCGCTGGGCAAGATGGGCCAGGCGCTCGTCCACGGGGCGCGGATCCTCCAGGTCGACGGCAACTTCGACGACTGCCTGACGCTGGCCCGCGCGCTCAGCGAGAAGTACCCGGTGGCGCTGGTGAACTCCGTCAACCCGGTGCGGATCGAGGGCCAGAAGACCGCCGCCTTCGAGGTCGTGGACGCGCTCGGCGACGCGCCGGACGTCCACGTCCTGCCCGTGGGCAACGCCGGCAACATCACCTCGTACTGGAAGGGCTACCGCGAGTACCGCGGGGACGGGCTCGCCACCCGCACCCCCCGGATGTGGGGCTATCAGGCGGCCGGCGCGGCCCCGATCGTGCGCGGCGAGCCGGTGAAGGACCCGACCACGCTGGCCACCGCCATCCGCATCGGCAACCCCGCCTCGTGGGAGCTGGCCGAGCGGGCGCGCGACGAGTCCGGCGGGCACATCGAGGCCGTCACGGACCGGCAGATCCTGCGGGCCTACAAACTGCTGGCCGCGCAGGAGGGCGTCTTCGTCGAGCCCGCCTCGGCGGCGAGCGTCGCGGGGCTGCTCCAGGCCGCCGAGGCGGGCCGGGTCGACCCCGGACAGCGGATCGTCTGCACGGTCACGGGCAACGGCCTCAAGGACCCCGACTGGGCGGTCGCCGGCGCACCGCAGCCCGTCGCCGTGCCGGTCGACGCGGACGCGGCGGCGGAACGGCTGGGGCTGGCCTGACCGGGGCGCGCCCGCGGCCCGCGCCCGAGTCCGGCGGGATAACCGCGTACGGCCCGGGCGCACCGGCGTACGGACCGGGCGGCAGCCCGTACGGCCTGGGCAGACCGCTGTACGCCCCCGGGCCGCGGCCCGTGCCGTACCGGCGGTCCCGCCGCCTTCCGGGGACGTGCGCGGGCCGCGCATCGCGCGCCTCCTGTGCGCCCTATGTCGCAGGGGAACCCACCTTCGATAAGCTGGCGTTGAGCCCGCCGGTCGAGTGTCCCGGGCACCCCCTTCCGTACGCCGCCTGCTCCGCTCGTCCGCGCGCGCACGCCGTGCCGCGGGGGCGCCGGTCGGGCACAGTCGTCACCGAGCTGAATTCCCCCACCTCCCGGGAGACCGGGTGAGAGTCACAAGGAGAGTCACGCAAGCGATGGCCGGTCCAGCCTTCCGCGCCGCGCCCGTACGCGTCCGCGTGCCGGCGACCAGCGCCAACCTCGGCCCCGGCTTCGACACGTTCGGACTCGCCCTCGGGCTCTACGACGACGTGGTCGTCCGGGTCGCCGAGTCCGGGCTGCACGTCGACATCGCCGGGGAGGGCGCGGAGAACCTGCCGCGGGACGAGTCGCACCTGCTCGTACGGGCCATGCGCAGCGCCTTCGACGTGCTGGGCGGGCAGCCGCGGGGCCTGGAGGTGGTCTGCGCCAACCGGATTCCGCACGGCCGCGGGCTCGGTTCGTCCGCCGCGGCGATCTGCGCCGGCATCGTCGCGGCGCGGGCGGTGACGATAGGCGGCGCCGACCGCTCGGGCGCCCTCGACGCCCCCGGGTCGGCGGCGCTGCTGGAGCTGGCGGCGGAGCTGGAGGGCCACCCCGACAACGTCGCGGCGTGTCTGCTCGGCGGCTTCACCCTGGCCTGGACGGACGACGGCACGGGCGGCGCGGGCGCGGCGCCCGGGGACGCCCCGGCGGCGGTACGGGCCATCCGGCTGGAGCCGGCCGAGGGCGTCGTCCCGGTGGTCTTCGTGCCCGGCAACCCGCTGTCCACCGCGGAGGCCCGCGGCCTGCTGCCCCGTACCGTGCCGCACGCGGACGCGGCGCTGACCGCGGCCCGCGCGGCGTTGTTCGTCGAGGCGCTGACCCGGCGCCCCGAGCTGCTGCTCACCGCCACCGAGGACCGGCTCCACCAGGACTACCGCGCGGCGGCGATGCCGGAGAGCACGGCGCTGGTGGCCCGGTTGCGCGCCGACGGCGTGCCCGCGGTGATCTCTGGCGCGGGCCCGACGGTGCTGGCGTTCGCCGAGGACGGCGCGGCCGAGAAGGTCGCCCGTTCGGCGGGCGACGGCTGGGCGGCGAACCGGCTGGACCTCGACCGGGAGGGGGCGAGCGTGCTGCCGCTGGCCTGACGGCCGGAGGCGACCGTGCCACGCGATCTACGCGGGCACGCGCAGGTCAACGGCCCGCGCGCACCACCCGCACGACAGACCCGCACCACATGTCGCACAACACAAAGCCGGCCGCCGGGGCCGGGAGAGGGGGAATGTCTGCAGGATCCGATAGTGTTAACCTCAAGGCAGCACCAGCGCACTTCAGTCGTAGGTTCCAGACGGCCGTGCTGTGTGCTGGGGTCTCTCCGGGCCGCAGGGCCCGGGGGCAGGTCCCACCAGGGGTTTTCCCCAGCGGGGCAGCCTTTCTTCCGGGAGCCTTCCACATTGCCTGAGCAGCCTGCCGGTGCAGTGACGCTCCCGAACCGGCACCGCTGTCGTGCGTGACACCCACCCGAGTGCCCCGCGCCACCAGCATGCCGACCCTGCACAGTCTTCACCGCCGTACGGCGGACCACCGCACCGACGCGGACCCGCGGACGCAAACGCACGGGCCGCAGCCGGAGAGCACGACCGGTCGCCGAGCCAGACAGGCCGACGCACCGCTCCAGGGAAGGACCCTTCGTGAGCGACACCACCGATCTGATGGGCGTCAACGCAGAGAACGCCGCCAGCCCAGCTTCTGGGGGTGCCTCCCAGCAGGAGACTGGGGGAGCTCCCGCAACCACCGCCGGTTCGACCAGGCGCCGTCGCGGCGCCGGCCTGGAGGGCATGGTCCTGGCGGAGCTCCAGCAGATCGCATCCGGCCTCGGGATCCGGGGCACCGCTCGGATGCGCAAGAGCCAGCTCATCGAGGTGATCAAGGAGAGGCAGGGCGCCGACGGCGGCAAGCCCGCCGAGGCGAAGGCCGAGAAGGCCGCCGACAAGGCCGGCAAGGACGCGCAGCCGGAAGGCGGCGCGACCCGGCCGAAGCGCCGGGCCACCTCCCGGGCCCGTACCGGCGAGGCCGAGCAGGCCGAGGCCGAGGGCCGTCAGGACGACGGCGACTCGCGGATCGACATTCCCGGCCAGCCCGTCAAGGCGCAGGACTCCGGCGCCGAACAGAACGGCGGCGGCGACAAGGGTGAGAAGGCCGACAGGGGCGAGAAGGCCGACAAGTCCGAGAAGGGCGGCGGCGACGGCAAGCAGTCCGGCGACGGCGGCCGGCAGAAGGGCGACCGCCAGGGCGGCGACCGCCAGGGCGGCGGGCGCCGCGACCGGCAGAACCGCCGCAACAAGGGCGACGACGGCGGCCAGGGCGGTGGCGGCGGCCAGCAGAACCAGGGCGGCGGCCGGCAGCAGCAGGACGACGACTTCGAGGGCGGCCGGCGCGGCCGCAGGGGCCGCTACCGCGACCGCCGCGGACGCCGCGGGCGCGACGACTACAGCGAGCCGCAGATCGCCGAGGACGACGTCCTGATCCCGGTCGCCGGCATCCTCGACATCCTCGACAACTACGCCTTCGTCCGCACCTCCGGCTACCTGCCGGGCCCCAACGACGTGTACGTCTCGCTGGCCCAGGTGCGCAAGAACGGGCTGCGCAAGGGCGACCACGTCACGGGCGCCGTGCGCCAGCCGCGCGACGGCGAGCGCCGGGAGAAGTTCAACGCGCTGGTCCGGCTCGACTCGGTCAACGGTCAGGGGCCGGAACAGAGCCGTGGCCGGGCGGAGTTCGGCAAGCTCACCCCGCTCTACCCGCAGGACAGGCTCCGCCTGGAGAGCGACCCGGGCGCGCTGACGCCGCGGATCATCGACCTGGTCTCGCCCATCGGCAAGGGGCAGCGCGGGCTGATCGTGGCGCCGCCGAAGACCGGCAAGACGATGATCCTGCAGTCGATCGCCAACGCGATCACCACCAACAACCCCGAGTGCCACCTCATGGTCGTCCTCGTCGACGAGCGGCCCGAGGAGGTCACCGACATGCAGCGGTCGGTGAAGGGTGAGGTCATCTCCTCGACCTTCGACCGCCCGGCGGAGGACCACACCACGGTCGCCGAGCTGTCCATCGAGCGGGCCAAGCGGCTCGTCGAGCTGGGCCACGACGTCGTCGTGCTGCTCGACTCGATCACCCGGCTCGGCCGCGCGTACAACCTGGCCGCGCCCGCCTCCGGCCGCATCCTGTCCGGCGGTGTGGACTCCACGGCGCTCTACCCGCCGAAGAAGTTCTTCGGCGCCGCGCGCAACATCGAGGACGGCGGCTCGCTGACCATCCTGGCCACCGCGCTGGTCGAGACCGGCTCGCGGATGGACGAGGTGATCTTCGAGGAGTTCAAGGGCACCGGCAACATGGAGCTGCGGCTCGACCGCAAGCTCTCGGACAAGCGCATCTTCCCCGCGGTCGACGTGGACGCCTCCGGCACCCGCAAGGAGGAGATCCTCATGGGCAGCGACGAGCTGGCCATCGTCTGGAAGCTCCGCCGGGTGCTGCACGCGCTGGACCAGCAGCAGGCGATGGAGCTGCTGCTGGACAAGATGAAGCAGACCAAGAGCAACGCGGAGTTCCTGCTCCAGATCCAGAAGACCACGCCCACGCCCAACGGCGACTGACGCGCAACCCGGCGCCGGTCCCACGCGAACCGGTGCAGGTCGGGCAGTTTTCGTAGGCAAAAGCCTCCCCTTGGAACGAGGGGAGGCTTTTGCGCGTTCACCCAGACATGTGTCACCCTTTTAGGTGATCCCTGTCGGGTAATGTGGGGAAAAGTTCGGATCTACCCGCGGCACATCAGGGACCTGAGCGGCCGAGGTGAGGAGCCGATGGCGGAACCGTACGAAGCCGGGGACCCGGGCCGCCGGCCGCGCAGCCGCCGCCGCAAGGCGGTCCTCGCGGCGGTGTGGGTGCTCGTCGGGGCCGTGATCCTCGGCGGGGCCGGGCTCACCTACCTCTACTTCCGCCTCGACGGCAACCTCACCAGCGTCGACCTGGACGCCAAGCTCGGCGGCGACCGGCCCGAGGACCTGCCCGGCGGCTCCACCGACATCCTCGTCCTCGGCTCCGACTCCCGGGCCGGCGAGAACGCCGAATACGGCCGCGACGGCGGCGGCGCACGCTCCGACACCGCGATGATCGTCCACGTCTACGAGGACCGGAAGCGCGCCAGCGTCGTGAGCATCCCCCGCGACACCCTCGTCGACCGCCCCGAGTGCACCCGCGACGACGGCGACACCGCGCCCGCGGCCGACCGCGCGATGTTCAACGAGTCGTACTCCGTCGGCGGCCCGGCCTGCACGGTCAGGACCGTGGAGAAGATGACCGGGATGCGCATGGACCACTTCGTGGAGGTCGACTTCAGCGGCTTCAAGCGGCTCGTCGACCAGCTCGGCGGGGTGGAGATCACCACCCGCCAGGACATCGACGACCCCGACAGCCGCCTCGACCTCGAGGCAGGCACCCACACCCTGGACGGCGAGCAGGCGCTCGGGCTGGTCCGCACCCGCAAGGGCGTCGGCGACGGCAGCGACCTGGGCCGGATAGAGCTCCAGCAGGTCTTCGTCCGGGCGCTGGTGCAGCAGGTCGGCGAGGTGGACCTGCTGACCAGCCCCGCCAAGCTCATCGGGCTCGCCGACACCGCCACCAAGTCGATCACCACCGACGAGGACCTGGGCTCGGTGAACGAGCTGCGCCGGCTGGCCGAGAGCCTGGGCGCCATAGGGCCGCGCGACATGCAGATGGCGACCCTCCCGGTGACGTACGACGAGCGGGACGGCAACCGCGTCGTGCCGCTGGAGAAGCAGTCCGCGCAGGTCTGGAAGGCGCTGAAGGAGGACCGGCCGATACCGAAGTCCGCGCTGAAGGACACCGCGGGCGGACAGGAGGGCCGTGACCGCGTCGTCGCCGCCCCGCCGGCCGGCCCCCGGGACCTGGCGGAGGTCGCACCGCGCGGCGGCGGTGCACAGGCGGCCGCCGGGTGACCCCGGAGCGTAAACGTCCGGCAGACCGGAACCGTCCCTCCCCCGGGGGACCGCGGGGGAGTGCGGGCGGCGGAATAATGCGGGCCCGAGGCCCGTTTTGGAGAGCACGACCGGTCCTCGTAGACTGGTACGTCGGCCCCGGTTCACGTGACGCAGTTCCGCCGATCGACCCGGAGCCCTCCCGAACCTAGGAGAGTCCCTTGAAGCGCGATATCCACCCGGAGTACGTGGAAACCCAGGTGAGCTGCACCTGCGGTAACTCCTTCACCACTCGGAGCACCGTCACCTCCGGCACCATCCGCGCGGACATCTGCTCCGCGTGCCACCCGTTCTACACGGGCAAGCAGAAGATCCTCGACACCGGTGGCCGCGTGGCCCGCTTCGAGGCCCGCTTCGGCAAGCAGGCCGCGGCGAAGAAGTAGCTCGTCCGCGTGCGCCGGGCCGGCCGCCCCGTTCAGGGGCGGACCGGGCCGGCGCACGTTTTTCGTCCCGCCCGGCCGTACGCGCCCGGTCCTGCTACTTCCCCCCTACGGAGCGCCCCACGATGTTCGAGGTCGTCAAGGATCTCATCGGCGAGCACGCCAGCCTTGAGCAGCAGCTCGCCGACCCCGGCGTGCACGCCGACCAGCGCCGCGCCACCAGGCTCAACAAGCGCTACGCCGAGCTGACCCCGATCATCGCCGCGTACCGCGCCTGGGAGCGCGCCGGCGAGGACGCCGCCGCGGCCCGCGAGCTGGCCGCGGAGGACCCGGACTTCGCCGCCGAGGCCAAGAGCCTGGAGCGGGAGCGGGAGGAGCTGACGGAGCGGCTGCGGCTGCTGCTCGTACCGCGCGATCCCAGCGACGACAAGAACGTCATCCTGGAGGTCAAGGCGGGCGAGGGCGGCGAGGAGTCCGCGCTGTTCGCCGGCGACCTGCTGCGGATGTACCTGCGCTACGCCGAGCGGCAGGGCTGGAAGACCGAGCTGCTGGACGCCAACGAATCCGACCTCGGCGGCTACAAGGACGTCTCGGTCTCCGTGAAGCTCAAGGGCGGCGCGGCGCCGGCCGAGCCGGGCCAGGGCGTGTGGGCGCGGCTGAAGTACGAGGGCGGCGTGCACCGCGTGCAGCGGGTGCCGGCCACCGAGTCGCAGGGCCGCATCCACACCTCGGCCGCCGGCGTGCTGGTGCTGCCCGAGGCCGAGGACGTCGACGAGGTCGAGATCGGCCCGGGCGACCTGCGCATCGACGTCTACCGCTCCTCGGGCCCCGGCGGGCAGTCCGTCAACACGACGGACTCCGCGGTACGCATCACGCACCTGCCCACCGGCATCGTGGTCTCCTGCCAGAACGAGAAGAGCCAACTGCAGAACAGGGAGCAGGCGATGCGTATCCTGCGGGCGAGGCTGCTCGCCGAGGCGCAGGAGGAGGCGGAGAAGGAGGCGGCGGACGCCCGCCGCAGCCAGGTGCGTACGGTGGACCGGTCGGAGCGCATCCGCACGTACAACTTCCCGGAGAACCGCATCTCCGACCACCGGGTCGGGTTCAAGGCGTACAACCTGGACCAGGTGCTCGACGGGGAGCTGGACGCGGTGATCCAGGCATGCGTGGACGCGGACGCCGCGGCCAAGCTCGCGGACGCCGGCTGAGCACCGCACGGATACGGCCGAGGGACCGGAGGGAACGTGAACCTGCTGCTCGTCGAAGTGGCACAGGCCACGCGGCGGCTCGCCGACGCAGGCGTGCCCTCCCCGCGGTTCGACGCGGAGGAGCTGGCGGCGTCCGTGCACGGCGTGCCCCGCGGCGAGCTGCACCGCGTCGCCGACGCCGACTTCGACGCGCGCTACTGGGAGGCCGTCGCCCGCCGCGAGGCCCGCGAGCCGCTGCAGCACATCACCGGCGTCGCCTACTTCCGCTATCTGGAACTCCAGGTCGGCCCCGGCGTCTTCGTGCCCCGGCCGGAGACCGAGTCCGTGGTGGACTGGGCCATAGCGGCCGTGCGCGCGATGGACGTCGTCGAGCCGCTGATCGTCGACCTGTGCACCGGCTCCGGCGCCATCGCGCTGGCCATGGCGCAGGAGGTGCCGCGGGCCGCCGTGCACGCCGTCGAGCTGGAGGAGACGGCGCTCACCTGGGCCCGCAAGAACGCCGCGCACAACGACGGCGGCGCCCGGGTCGTCCTGCACCACGGAGACGCCCGCACCGCGCTGCCCGAGCTGAACGGCCAGGTCGACCTGGTCATCAGCAACCCGCCGTACATCCCGCTGACCGAGTGGGAGCACGTCGCCCCCGAAGCCCGCGACCACGACCCGCAGGCCGCGCTCTTCTCCGGCGAGGACGGCCTCGACCTCATCCGCGGTCTGGAGGTCGCGGCACGGCGGCTGCTGCGCCCCGGAGGCGTGCTGGTCGTCGAGCACGCCGACACCCAGGGCGGCCAGGTGCCGTGGCTCTTCACCGAAGAACGCGGCTGGGCGGACGCCGCCGACCACCCCGACCTCAACAACCGGCCTCGATTCGCGACCGCCCGCAGGGTCCGTACCTGAGAAGGAGATTGACATGGCACGGCGCTACGACTGCAGCGATGCGGCCGATCGCAAGACCGGGCTGCGCGAGGCCGCGTCCGCAGTCCGCCGCGGCGAGCTGGTCGTCCTGCCCACCGACACGGTCTACGGCATCGGCGCCGACGCCTTCACCGAGGAGGCGGTGGGGGCGCTGCTGGACGCCAAGGGCCGCGGGCGCAACATGCCCACCCCGGTGCTCATCGGCTCGCCGAACACGCTGCACGGGCTGGTCAGGGATCTCAGCGAGGAGGCGTGGGAGCTGATCGACGCCTTCTGGCCCGGCGCGTTGACCGTCGTCGCCCAGCACCAGCCGTCGCTGACCTGGGACCTGGGCGAGACCCGCGGCACGGTGGCGGTGCGGATGCCGCTGCACCCGGTGGCGCTCGAACTGCTCAAGGAGGTCGGGCCGATGGCCGTCTCCAGCGCCAACCTCACCGGCCACCCGGCCCCGCAGGACTGCAGTGCCGCCCAGGAGATGCTGGGCGAGGCGGTCTCGGTCTATCTCGACGGGGGCCCGACGCCGGCCGCGGTGCCGTCCTCGATCGTGGACATCACGGGCCGTACGCCGGTGCTGCTGCGCGAGGGTGCGGTGACCGCGGGGCAACTGCGCGAGGTCGCGGGCGGGCTCGAGGTCGCCAGTTGACCGCGCCCGAGGGGCGCACGGGGGACATACAGGGATTCCGGATCCTCCACGTCAGCACCGGCAACGTCTGCCGCTCGCCGATCACCGAGCGGCTGACGCGGCATGCCCTCGACGTGCGCCTCGGCCCGCGGCCCGCGGCGGGAATCGCGGTGGAGAGCGCGGGCACCTGGGGGCACGAGGGCGCCCCGATGGAGGCGCACGCGGCGACGGTGCTGCGCGAGTCGGGGGCGGACCCGGACGGGTTCGCGGCGCGGGAGCTGCGCGACGAGCACGTGATCCGGGCGGATCTGGTGCTGACCGCGACCCGGGACCACCGGGCGCAGGTGATCTCCATGGGGCACTCGGCGGGGTTGCGCACGTTCACCCTCAAGGAGTTCGCCCGGCTGGTACGGGCCATAGATTCCGCCACGCTGCCGCCGGCCCGCGAGGGCCCGGTGGCGCGGGCACACGCCCTGGTGCAGGCCGCCGCGGCGCTGCGCGGCTGGCTGCTGGCTCCCACGCCGGCGGCGGACGAGGTGTACGACCCGTACGGCGCGCCCGTGCCGTACTTCCGGCGGATCGGCGAGGAGATCGGGCAGGCACTCGACCCGGTGGTGACGGCGCTCACAGGCGTGCCCGCCGCTGCCTGACGGTGGCCGGATGCAACCGGTCGGGCGTCCCGCGTGTCTCTTTCTGTACGGGCCCGAACGGGCCTTCCGGTCCGTACCCGGAGAACGGAGGCCCGGGAGCGGGCTAATGTGTGTGGCTGAACGGAACAGCGAAACCCCTGGGGCAGCTTGTGCGTGAATACCTGCTGACGCTGTGCATCGCAGCCGCTGTCACCTATCTGCTGACCGGCCCGGTGCGGAAGTTCGCGATCGCGGCCGGCGCGATGCCGGAAATCCGGGACCGTGACGTGCACAGTGAGCCGACGCCGAGACTCGGCGGCATCGCCATGTTCGGCGGCATGTGCGCCGCGCTGCTCGTCGCGTCGCAGTTGCAGGCATTCGAGCGGGTGTTCGAACTCAACGAACCCAAGGCGCTGCTGTCCGGCGCCGCGCTGATCTGGGTGATCGGCGTACTGGACGACAAATGGGGCGTGGACGCCCTGCTCAAGCTCGGCGCGCAGATGATCGCCGCCGGCGTCATGGTGCTGCAGGGCCTGACGATCCTGTGGATCCCGGTCCCGGGCGTGGGCACGGTGGTGCTGACGCCGATGCAGGGCACGCTGCTGACCGTCGCGCTCGTCGTGATCTCGATCAACGCCGTCAACTTCGTGGACGGCCTGGACGGGCTGGCCGCCGGCATGGTGGGCATCGCCGCCGCGGCGTTCTTCATGTACGCGTACCGCATCTGGTTCGGCTACGGCATCGAGGCCGCCGCCCCGGCGGCGCTCTTCTCCGCGGTGCTGCTGGGCATGTGCGTCGGCTTCCTGCCGCACAACGTGCACCCCGCGCGGATCTTCATGGGCGACTCCGGCTCGATGCTGCTGGGCCTGGTGCTGGCCGCCGGGGCGATCTCCATCACCGGACAGGTGGACCCGGACGCGCTGCAGGTCTTCGCCGGCAGCGAGAAGCAGGCGGTGCGCTCGACGGTGCCCGTCTTCATCCCGCTGGTGCTGCCGCTGACGATCCTGGCGATCCCGATGCTGGACCTGGTGCTGGCCGTCGTACGGCGCACGTGGCGCGGCCAGTCGCCGTTCGCGGCCGACCGGGGACATCTGCACCACCGGCTGCTGGAGATGGGCCACTCGCACATGCGGGCCGTGCTGCTCATGTACTTCTGGTCGGCGCTGGTCGCGTTCGGGATGGTGGCCTTCTCGGTGCAGGCCGACAACGTCTGGGTGGTGCTCGTGGCCGTCGGGCTGAGCGCCGCGGGCCTGGTGCTGTTGCTGCTGCCGAGGTTCGCCCCGAAGACGCCGTCGTGGGCCAACAGGCTCGTACCGCCGCGCTACCGGCGCCCGGGGGACGCCGGTGACGGAAGCGACGGCGACGGCCCCGGCGATGGTGCGGGCGCACACGGCGGCCCGGCGGTGGCGGACGGGGTCGCGGCGAACGCGGCGGGCGGGGCGAGCGGAACGCCGCATTCACAGGGTCACGAGCTGGTGCCGGCGGGTATCAGCGGCTCGACGGCCGTGGGGGAGCGCTCGCGCTGGCGCCGGGCCGGACATTGAGCCCCTTAGCAGGCATATCTCCAGGTGGGCGGAGCGGCGCGGCCGGCGTACCCCCTTCGTGTGACGGGCGGCACACTTCCCGAGTAAAGCTGGGGTCAAGATGCTTGTGATACCGTTCACGAGAACCCGGTGCAGAGCCGAAGGACCGTAGTGCGACGGTTCTCTGGCGCGATGCCCCTCGATGCGGTGCACTCGCTCCGGGAACATGCTCGTCACCGTCGACCAGTTGCTCCCGACTCCCGCCGGAGACTCCTCATATGCAGGTCAACGACGCCCGGATCCTCCGTGGCGCCGCGATCCCGACCGCCCTCGCCGGCGTCGTCGCAGTGATCATCAGTTCACTCGCGGCCGGTGTGAAGGGCGGTGTGGGAGCCGCCGCAGCCACGGTGGTGGTCCTTGCCTTCTTCGGTCTCGGCCTCTTCGCACTGCAGCACTTCTCGCGCAAGAACCCCGAGTTGTTCCTCGGGATCGCGCTGATCACCTACACCTCCCAGGTGTTGATGCTCGCGGTGGTCATGGGGCTGTTCAAGGACACGACGCTCTTCCACACCAGGGCGTTCGGCTTCACCGTGCTCGCCGCGGCGCTGGTGTTCACCGCCGCCATGGGCCGTACCCACGTCCGGCTGAAGCTGCCGTACGTGGAACCGGAGCGAGAAACCGGGGTGGGTGAACAGCGCTCCGGTACAGCCACCGAGGCCGGGCGATGAGGGGCGCCGCCCGAGCAGTGATCCGCTGCTGCTATCGTCCCCCTGCCGCGCCGGTGCGCGCGTGCGCCGTGGGCCGCAGGGCCGCACCGCACCCCGCCGGCCGTATCCCGTCCTGTCACGTACCGCTCTCCGGCGGTGCACAACGCCGACACATTGAGGTTGCCGTAGCCATGCGTCACACCGAAGGAGCTCGCCGGTGAGTGCTGCTGATACGACGCTCGCTTTCGACGCGAGTTGCAAGATCTTCGTTGATGGCGGTTGCGGCTTCCAGTCCCCCGGCCTGCACTCGTTCATCTTCAAGCCGATCTTCACCGTCGGCGGCTTCGAGTTCAACAAGCCGATCCTGCTGGCGCTGCTGACGACGCTGGTGCTGTGCGTCTTCTTCTGGAAGGCGTTCGCCAACCCCAAGGTCGTCCCGGGCAAGCTGCAGATGGTCGCCGAGTCCGGCTACGACTTCGTCCGCCGCGGCATCGTCTACGAGACCATCGGCAAGAAGCAGGGCGAGAAGTGGGTGCCGCTGCTGGTCTCCCTCTTCTTCTTCATCTGGCTGATGAACCTCTGGTCGGTCGTCCCGCTGGCCCAGTTCCCGGTGACCTCGATCATCGCCTTCCCGGCGGCGCTCGCGGGCCTGGTCTGGCTGACCTGGATGAGCCTGACCTTCAAGCGGCACGGCTTCGTCGGCGGGCTGAAGAACATCACCGGCTACGACAAGTCGCTCGGCGCGGTGCTCCCGCTGGTCATGCTCATCGAGTTCTTCTCGAACGTGCTCGTGCGGCCGTTCACGCACGCGGTCCGGCTCTTCGCGAACATGTTCGCCGGCCACCTGCTGCTCGTGATGTTCACCATCGCCACCTGGTTCTTCATGAACAGCTGGGGCTTCGCCTACGCACCCGTGGCCTTCGTGATGGTCATGGTGATGATCGCCTTCGAGCTGTTCATCCAGGCCGTCCAGGCATACGTGTTCGTCGTGCTGTCGGCCAGCTACATCTCCGGTGCCCTCGAAGAGGCGCACTGAGAGACCCGTACCGCCCGCACCCCACCAATCGTCCGGTGGCCAACCCCCACCGGTTCGGCAGAAGAGAAGGAAGAAAGCACATGGCTGCGATGGAGACCCTGGCCGCAATCGATGGCAACGTCGGCTCGATCGGTTACGGCCTCGCCGCGATCGGCCCCGGTGTCGGTATCGGCTACATCTTCGGTAACGGCGTGCAGGCCATGGCCCGCCAGCCGGAGGCCGTCGGCCTGATCCGGCAGAACATGATTCTGGGCTTCGCCTTCTGCGAGGCGCTCGCCCTCATCGGCATCGTCCTGCCGTTCGTGTACTGATCAGCCTCTTCCGACGAAAGGCACCGATGTGAATCTCCTGCAGATCGCGGCGGAGGAAAAACAGAATCCTCTCGTCCCGCCGTTGCCGGAACTCGTCATCGGCCTGATCGCCTTCCTCATCGTCTTCGGCCTGCTGGCCAAGAAGCTCCTGCCGCGTATCAACGAGGTGCTGGAGGAGCGCAAGGCGGCCATCGAGGGCGGCATGGAGAAGGCCGAGGCCGCCCAGATCGAGGCGGAGCAGACGCTGGAGCAGTACAAGGCCCAGCTCGCGGAGGCCCGGCACGAGGCCAACCGGCTGCGCGAGGAGGCTCGCGAGCAGGGTTCGGCCCTCATCGCCGAGATGCGGGCCGAGGGCCAGCGGCAGCGTGAGGAGATCATCGCCGCCGGTCACGCCCAGGTCGAGGCCGACAAGAAGGCCGCTTCGCTGGCGCTGCGCCAGGACGTCGGCAAGCTCGCCACCGAGCTGGCCGGCCGGCTGGTCGGCGAGTCCCTGGAGGACCACGCCCGGCAGAGCCGCGTCGTCGACCGGTTCCTGGACGAGCTGGAGGCCAAGGCCGCCGCGCAGTCCGGGACGAAGGCCGAGGCCGGGGCATGAACGCCGGAACGGCGACGAGTCGAGCGAGCGCCGGCGGGCGGGACGAGGAGCGTGACCGATGAACGGAGCGAGCCGCGAGGCGCTTGCCGCCGCCCGGGAGCAGCTCGACGCGCTGACCGACAACACCTCGGTCGACGCGGCGAAGCTCGCCGAGGAGCTGGCCGCCGTGACGGCGCTGCTGGACCGCGAGGTGACGCTGCGGCGGGCGCTGACCGACCCGGCGCAGCCCGGCGAGGCCAAGGCCGAGCTGGTCGCCCGGGTCCTCGGCGGGCAGATCGGCGGCGAGGCCGCCGACCTGGTCGCCGGGATGGTGCGGGCCCGCTGGTCGCGGGCGCGTGACCTGGTCGACGTGCTGGAGGAGCTCGCCGACACCGCGGACCTCACCTCCGCACAGCGGGCGGGCAAGCTCGACGAGGTGGAGGACGAGCTGTTCCGGTTCGGCCGGATCGTCACGGGCGACAAGCAGCTCCGCGGGGCGCTCACCGACCGGGTGGGCACCCGGGCCGCCAAGGCCGGGCTGCTGCACTCGCTGCTGGGCGGCCGGGCGAACCCGGTCACCGAGCGGCTGGTCGTGCGGCTCGTCGAGCGCCCGCGTGGCCGTAGCCTGGAAGGGGGCCTGGAGGCCCTGTCCAAGCTCGCCGCGGAGCGCCGGAACCGGATGGTCGCGGTCGTGTCCACCGCCGTGCCGCTCAGCGACGGGCAGAAGGAGCGCCTGGGCGCCGCGCTGTCCCGGCTGTACGGCCGGGACATGCACCTGAACCTGGACGTGGACCCCGCGGTCCTCGGCGGGATCTCGGTGCGGGTGGGCGACGAGGTCATCAACGGCTCCGTCGCGGACCGCCTCGACGAGGTGAAGCGCGGTATGGCCGGCTGACGGTCACCGACCGTCACACACCAACTCCAGAGCATCACCAGCGGCCCGAGTTGGGCCGTGGACGCAAGAACTTACGGGCCCAACAAGGAGAGCAGGGAACCCAGATGGCGGAGCTCACGATCCGGCCGGAGGAGATCCGGGACGCGCTGGAGAGCTATGTCCAGTCGTACCAGCCGGACGCGGCCTCGCGCGAAGAGGTCGGCACGGTATCGCAGGCCATGGACGGCATCGCCAAGATCGAGGGGCTGCCCTCGGCGATGGCGAACGAGCTGCTGAAGTTCGAGGACGGCACCCTCGGCCTCGCCCTCAACCTGGAGGAGCGGGAGATCGGTGCGGTCGTCCTCGGCGAGTTCAGGGGCATCGAGGAGGGGCAGTCGGTCACCCGCACCGGCGAGGTCCTCTCCGTGCCGGTCGGCGACGGCTACCTGGGCCGGGTCGTCGACCCCCTGGGCAACGCGGTGGACGGCCTCGGCGAGATCGCGACCGAGGGCCGCCGCGCGCTGGAGCTGCAGGCTCCCTCGGTCATGCAGCGCAAGTCGGTGCACGAGCCGATGGAGACCGGCTACAAGGCCGTCGACGCGATGACCCCCATCGGCCGCGGCCAGCGCCAGCTGATCATCGGTGACCGGCAGACGGGCAAGACCGCCCTCGGCATCGACACGATCATCAACCAGCGCGACAACTGGCGCTCCGGCGACCCGAACAAGCAGGTCCGCTGCATCTACGTGGCGATCGGCCAGAAGGGCTCCACCATCGCCGGCGTGCGCGGTGCGCTGGAGGAGGCCGGCGCGCTGGAGTACACCACGATCGTGGCGGCCCCGGCGTCCGACCCGGCGGGCTTCAAGTACCTGGCCCCCTACACCGGCTCGGCCATCGGCCAGCACTGGATGTACCAGGGCAAGCACGTCCTGATCATCTTCGACGACCTGTCCAAGCAGGCCGAGGCGTACCGTGCCGTGTCGCTGCTGCTGCGCCGCCCGCCGGGCCGCGAGGCGTACCCGGGCGACGTCTTCTACCTGCACTCCCGGCTGCTGGAGCGCTGCGCCAAGCTCTCGGACGACATGGGCGCCGGTTCGATGACGGGCCTGCCGGTCATCGAGACCAAGGCGAACGACGTGTCGGCGTACATCCCGACCAACGTGATCTCCATCACCGACGGCCAGTGCTTCCTGGAGTCCGACCTGTTCAACTCGGGCCAGCGCCCGGCGCTGAACGTCGGTATCTCCGTCTCCCGCGTCGGCGGTGCCGCCCAGCACCGCGCGATCCGGCAGGTCTCCGGCCGGCTGAAGCTGGACCTGGCGCAGTTCCGCGAGCTGGAGGCGTTCGCCGCCTTCGGCTCCGACCTGGACGCCGCCTCCAAGGCCGCCCTGGAGCGGGGCCAGCGGATGATGGAGCTGATGAAGCAGCCGCAGTACGCGCCCTTCCCCACCGAGGACCAGGTCGTGTCCGTGTGGTCCGGCACCAACGGCATCCTGGACGACGTGCCCGTCGCGGACGTCAAGCGGTTCGAGCGTGAGCTGCTGGACCACCTGCACCGGGAGAGCAAGGACCTGCTCACGAGCATCCGCGAGGGCGGCAAGATGGGCGACGAGACCATCGAGGCGCTCCGCGAGGCGGTCGAGTCCTTCAAGCGGCAGTTCGAGACCTCGGACGGCAAGCTGCTGGGCGAGGGCTGAGCATGGGCGCCCAGATGCGGGTCTACAAGAGGCGGATCCGTAGCGTCTCTGCGACCAAGAAGATCACCAAGGCGATGGAGATGATCGCCGCCTCGCGCGTCGTCAAGGCGCAGCGCCAGGTGGCGGCCTCCGCGCCGTACGCGAACGAGCTGACCAGCGCCGTCACGGCGGTGGCCGCGGGCTCCGAGACCAAGCACCCGCTGACCACCGAGGTGGAGCGGCCGGTGCGGGCCGCGGTGCTGCTGATCACCAGTGACCGCGGTCTGGCCGGCGGTTACAACTCCAACGCCATCAAGCAGGCCGAGGCGCTCACCAACCGGCTGACCGGCGAGGGCAGGCAGGTCGACCACTTCATCGTCGGCCGCAAGGGCGTGTCGTACTTCGGCTTCCGCGAGCGGCCGGTGGCCGAGTCGTGGACCGGGTTCACCGACAACCCCACGTACGCGGACGCCAAGAAGGTGGCCGCGCCGCTCATCGAGTCGCTGAGCAAGGAGACCTCGGAGGGCGGCGTGGACGAGATCTACATCGTCTACACCGAGTTCCACTCGATGATGACGCAGACCGCCGTGGACAAGCGGCTGCTCCCGATCGTCTTCGAGAAGACCGCCGAGGAGTCGGCGGAGGTCTTCCAGGAGGCGCGCAAGAAGGAGCACAACTACCACGCGCTGTACGACTTCGAGCCGTCCGCGGACGGCGTGCTCGACGCGCTGCTGCCGCGGTACGTCGAGAGCCGGATCTACAACGCGCTGCTGCAGTCGGCCGCCTCCAAGCACGCCGCCACCCGTCGTGCGATGAAGTCGGCGACGGACAACGCCGAGGAGCTCATCAAGTCGCTCACGAGGCTTGCCAACCAGGCCCGCCAGGCCGAAATCACCCAGGAAATCAGCGAGATCGTCGGTGGTGCGAACGCCCTGGCCGACGCCTCTGCGGGGAGTGACCGATAATCATGACCACTGCTACGACCACGGAAGCGAAGGCCACGGCGACTGGCCGCGTCGCGCGGGTCATCGGCCCGGTCGTCGACGTGGAGTTCCCCGTCGACGCGATGCCCGACATCTACAACGCGCTCACCGTCGAGGTCGCCGACCCCGCCAACGCGGGCGAGACCAAGGTGCTGACCCTGGAGGTCGCCCAGCACCTCGGTGAGGGCCTGGTACGCGCCATCTCCATGCAGCCCACCGACGGTCTGGTCCGCCAGGCCCCGGTGACCGACACCGGCGAGGGCCTCACGGTCCCCGTCGGCGACGTCACCAAGGGCCGCGTGTTCAACACCCTGGGTGAGATCCTCAACGCCGAGGTCGACGAGTCGGAGATCCAGGAGCGCTGGGCGATCCACCGCAAGGCCCCGGACTTCGACCAGCTCGAGGCCAAGACCGAGATGTTCGAGACCGGTCTGAAGGTCGTCGACCTGCTCACCCCGTACGTCAAGGGCGGCAAGATCGGCCTGTTCGGCGGCGCGGGCGTGGGCAAGACCGTGCTCATCCAAGAGATGATCATGCGTGTGGCCAAGCTGCACGAGGGCGTCTCGGTGTTCGCCGGCGTCGGCGAGCGCACCCGTGAGGGCAACGACCTCATCGCGGAGATGGCCGAGTCCGGCGTGCTGCCGCAGACCGCGCTGGTCTTCGGCCAGATGGACGAGCCGCCGGGCACCCGGCTGCGCGTCGCCCTGGCCGGTCTGACGATGGCGGAGTACTTCCGCGACGTGCAGAAGCAGGACGTGCTGTTCTTCATCGACAACATCTTCCGCTTCACCCAGGCCGGCTCCGAGGTCTCCACCCTGCTGGGCCGCATGCCCTCCGCGGTGGGCTACCAGCCGAACCTGGCGGACGAGATGGGTCTGCTCCAGGAGCGCATCACCTCCACCCGCGGCCACTCGATCACCTCGATGCAGGCGATCTACGTGCCCGCGGACGACTACACCGACCCGGCCCCGGCGACCACCTTCGCCCACCTGGACGCGACGACGGAGCTGTCCCGTCCGATCTCGGAGAAGGGCATCTACCCCGCGGTGGACCCGCTGGCGTCCACCTCCCGGGTGCTCGACCCGCGTTACATCACGCAGGACCACTACGACTGCGCCACCCGCGTGAAGGCGATCCTGCAGAAGTACAAGGACCTGCAGGACATCATCGCCATTCTGGGTATGGACGAGCTGTCCGAGGAGGACAAGCTCACCGTCTCCCGGGCCCGCCGGATCGAGCGCTTCCTGTCGCAGAACACCCACGCGGCCAAGCAGTTCACCGGTCTCGACGGATCGGACGTGCCGCTGGACGAGTCGATCGCCGCGTTCAACGCGATCGCCGACGGCGAGTACGACCACTTCCCCGAGCAGGCGTTCTTCATGTGCGGTGGCCTGGAGGACCTCAAGGCCAAGGCGAAGGAGCTGGGCGTCTCCTGACGGATGCGCCCGCGGTCGTCATCGGCTCCGAGCCGATCGGGGGCGGGGTTCGCCCCGTCCCCGGCCCGCAAACCAGTTATTCTCTGCTAAACCCCAGTTGAGGAGCCATCGTGGCCGAGCTGCACGTCGAGTTGGTCGCCGCGGACCGTAGCGTATGGTCCGGGGAGGCAACCCGGGTCATCGCGCGCACCCCGTCCGGTGACATCGGCATCATGCCCGGACACCAGCCGCTGCTCACGGTGCTGGAGTCCGGCCCCGTGACGATCCGCACGGCGGGCTCCGCCGGTGACGGCACGGTCGTGGCAGCGGTGCACGGCGGCTTCATCTCCTTCGCGGACAACAAGCTCTCGCTGCTCGCCGAGATCGCCGAGCTTTCCGACGAGATCGACGTGGAGCGCGCCGAGCGCGCCCTGGAGCGGGCCAAAGCGGACGCGGATGCGGGGGCGGAGCGACGCGCGGAAGTGCGGCTCCTGGCCGTGGCGGGTCGCTGAGGCCACGCGAGAGGAGCGGCGAGGAGGTCTGTGGAGATGTTCCTCGCTTTGCTGCTGGCCGGGGCAGTGGTCGCCCTGCTGCTGCTCGGCCTCTTCCTCTTCGGGCTGCGCCGCCGGCTGATCCAGCGGGCCGGCGGCACCTTCGACTGCAGCCTGCGCTGGGCCGCCCGCGCCGACCGGCCCGGGAAGGGCTGGGCCTACGGCGTCGCCCGGTACAGCGGTGACGTCATCGAGTGGTTCCGCGTCTTCTCGTACGCGCCGAGGCCGCGCCGCGTGCTGCGGCGGGACGGCATCGAGGTGCTGGAGCGCCGGGCGCCCGCCGGCGAGGAAGAGCTGGCGCTGCTCTCCGACGCCGTCGTGCTGGCCTGCCGGCACGACGAGGACCGGATCGAGCTGGCGATGAGCGAGGATGCGCTCACCGGCTTTCTCGCCTGGCTGGAGGCGGCGCCTCCGGGCCAGCGTGTCAACGTGGCGTAGCGCGCACGGCCACTCCGTGCGCGGGAGACGGAAGAGGGCCTGAACCCGGGGCGGGGAGGCGAGCGCACGCCGGACACCCCGGGCTCAGGCCGTCCGGGGGTCAGCCGAGACCGTTGTGGACCGCGGTCATCAGCTCGCCGTCGGCGGTGTCACCGCTGAGTTCCCAGACGAACGCGCCGCCGAGGTTCTGGTTCCTGGCGTAGGCCATCTTCGCGGTGATCGTCGCCGGGGTGTCGTAGCTCCACCACTGGCTGCCGCAGTGGGCGTACGCCGTCCCGGCGACGGTTCCGGTGGCGGGGCACCTGCTCTTCAGCTCCTTGTAGTCGTCGATGCCCTGCTCGTACCTGCCGGGTGCGGGACCCGTCGCGGAGCCGCCGGGCGCGCTTTGGGTCACGCCCGTCCAGCCGCGGCCGTAGAAGCCGATGCCGAGCAACAGCTTGCCGGGCGGGATGCTCAGGCCCTTCAGCTTCTGGATCGCGGCGTCGGAGTGGAACGCGGCGTTCGGGATGCCGTCGTATGAGGTCAGGGGCGAGTGCGGGGCGGTGGGGCCCTGGGCGTCCCAGGCGCCGAAGAAGTCGTACGTCATGACGTTGTACCAGTCGACGTACTGTGCCGCGCCGGCGTAGTCGGCGGCCTCGATCTTGCCGCCGCCGGAGGCGTCGGCGGTGATGGCCGCGGTGAGGAGTTCGTCGCCGAACTTCGCGCGGAACGCCTGCATCATGTTCCTCATCACGGCGGGGCCGCTGCTGTCGCAGGTCAGGCCGCAGGCGTTGGGGTACTCCCAGTCGAGGTCGATGCCGTCGAACAGGCCCTGCCAGCGCGGGTCGTACACGAGGTCGTAGCAGGACTGGGCGAAGGCGGCCGGATTCTGCATGGCCTGGGTGAAGCCGCCGGACCAGGTCCAGCCGCCGAACGACCAGAGGATCCTGAGGTGCGGGTGCTTCTTCTTGAGCTTGAGCAGTTGGTTGAAGTTGCCGCGCAGCGGCTGGTCCCAGGTGTCCGCGACGCCGTCGACGCTCTGGCCGGCGGTGTAGCTCTTCTCGATGGCCGCGAAGGAGTCGCCCATGGTGCAGCGGCCGTTCTGGACGTTGCCGAAGGCGTAGTTGATGGTGTTGATCTTCTGTGCTGTGCCGGAGGTGTCGAGGTTCTTCGCGTGGTAGTTGCGGTCGTAGACGCCCCACTCGGTGAAGTAGCCCATCTTGATCGTGTCGCCGCCCGGACCGCCGCCACCGGTGGTGGTGACGGTCCGCGAGGGGCTGGAGGGGCCGACCTGGTCCGCGGTGTCGCGGGCGCGGACGCTGTAGCTGTACGTGGTGCCGGCGGTCAGGCCGGTGTCCGTGTACCGGGTGTCGGCGACCGTGGCGATCCTGGTGCCGCCGCGGTAGACGTCGTAGTTCTTGATCCCCTTGTCGTCGGTGGCCGCCGTCCAGCTCAGCACGACGGAGGTGTCGGAGATGTTCCCGGCGCTGGGCGTGCCGGGAGCGGAGGGGGCGTTGTCCCCGGGGACGCCGCCGCCGTCGCAGGGGTCGCCGTTCAGGGTGCAGCCGGTGACGGCGCCGCCGCCGCTGCCGGAGCCGTTGAAGCCGAAGGTGACGCTGGCGCCGGGGGCCAGGGTGCCGTTGTACGACGTGCTCTTCGCGGTCCAGCGGGTGCCGCTGTGGGAGACGTCCGCGTCCCAGGCGGACGTGACGCTGGTGCCGGCGGGGAAGTCCCAGGACACGGACCAGGAGGAGAGGGGGTCGGTGCCGGTGTTCTTCACCGTCCACCTGCCCTCGAATCCGGTGCCCCAGTCCGCGGCCTTCTGGTAGGTCGCGGTGGCCCCGGCCGCGTGGGCGGGGCCGGCGAGTCCGACCATGGCGGCGAGCGGGATGGCCACGGCGGCCACCATGGCCGTTGCGCGTCTCAGCAGGCGTCTGCCGGTGGGGGATCTCAAGGTGTGTCTCCCTCGTCGAGTGCCGTTCCGGACAGGTGCGGGCGGCACGTCCGCGCGTACGGCCGCCCGTGGAGCCAGGTTTGTTCATGCCATGACACTCACTAACCAGGGAGGTTATTGGTACATACCAATGCGGTCAAGAGGTCTGGACCACATGGTGAAGCCCGGGTCGGTGGGGGCGACTCCACCTTCCCGGGCTTCGCCGGCGCGACGGCCGGCCGGACGGCCTCAGCCGAGGCCGCTGCTCACGGCGGACATCAGTTCGCCGTTCGCGGTGTCACCGCTCAGCTCCCAGACGAACGCGCCGCCGAGCCCTTGCTGCCTGGCGTAGTCCATCTTCCCGCCGATGGTCTGCGGGGTGTCGTAGCTCCACCACTGGCTGCCGCAGTGGGCGTAGGCCGTGCCGCCGACGGTTCCGGTGGCGGGGCACCTGTCCTTCAGCTCCTTGTAGTCGTCGATCCCCTGCTCGTACCTGCCGGGCGCAGGGCCGGTCGCGGTGCCGCCGGGCTCCGCCTGGCTCACGCCGGTCCAGCCGCGGCCGTAGAAGCCGATGCCCAGGAGGAGCTTGTTCGCCGGGACCCCGGCGGCCTTGAACTTCTCGATCGCCGCGGTGGAGTCGAAGCCCTCCTTCGGGATGCCGTCGTACGGGGCGAGCGGCGAGTGCGGGGCGGTGGGGCCCTGGGCGTCCCAGGCGCCGAAGAAGTCGTACGTCATGACGTTGTACCAGTCGACGTACTGTGCCGCGCCGGCGTAGTCGGCGGCCTCGATCTTGCCGCCGGAGGTGGCGTCGGCGGTCACGGCCGCCGTCACCAACTGGTCGCCGAACTTCCCCCGGAACGCCTGCATCATGTCCTTCATCACGGCCGGGCCGCTGCTGTCACAGCTCAGGCCGCAGGCGTTGGGGTACTCCCAGTCGAGGTCGATGCCGTCGAACAGGCCCTGCCAGCGCGAGTCGTTGACCAGGTCGTAACAGGACTGCGCGAAGGCTTCGGGGTTCTTCATGGCCTCGGTGAAGCCGCCGGACCAGGTCCAGCCGCCGAACGACCAGAGGACCTTGATGTGCGGGAACTGCTCCTTGAGCTTGAGCAGTTGGTTGAAGTTGCCGCGCAGCGGCTGGTCCCAGGCGTCGGCGACGCCGTCGACGCTCTGGTCGGCGGTGTAGCTCTTCTCGATGGCCGCGAAGGAGTCGCCGATGGTGCACCGGCCGCCCTGGACGTTGCCGAACGCGTAGTTGATGGTGTTGATCTTCTCCGCGGAGCCGGAGGTGACCAGGTTCTTCACGTGGTAGTTGCGGTCGTAGACGCCCCACTCGGTGAAGTAGCCCATCTTCACCCCGGCGGCCTTGGGGCCGGCGGGGGTGGTCGCGGCGCCCGCGGTACTCGACGGCGCCATGGTGGCCAGCACCGTGAGCGGTATCGCGAGCGCCAGGGTCAGCAGGATGCCGATGACGCGGGTGCGGGTGCGTGTGTGAGGGGATCTCAAGGGCGTGCTCCTCGAGCTAGGTCCGGATACGTGTGGGGGTGGGACCTGCGTCGCCCGGTGAGCATGGAAAGGGCACGCTCACCGCAGTGATGGGGGAGCGTAGGGAAGGTCTGCACCAATCGTCAATAGGTCTGGACCACCGGGGGCGGGGCCACCGCGAGAGGTGCCGCAGGGGCGGCCGGGCGCGGGCGTCAGTGGCGCGGGGCGTTGCGCGAGCGCTGCGGCCGGGTGCCGCGGCGGTCGCGGGCGTTCCAGCAGGCCGTGTGCCAGTGCCGCCGCAGGTCCGCGCCGCCGTGCGCGGGCCACGCCACCACGTGCGGCGTGCCGGAGCGGATCTCCTGATCGCAGCCCGGGCAGCGGTAGCTCTTGTCGGCGGCGGCCCCGGACACGCGACGGAAGAGGAACTCCTCGCCCCGGTACTCGGCCGTGTCGGGCATGCCGACGCTGCCGGCGAGGTCGTCGTCCGCGGGCGGACGGGCGGCGCCGCGCGAGCGCGGCTTGTTCCGGCGGGGGGACACGTCGGCACCTCGGAAAGATCGTCGTGACGGAGTCCCTATCAGGGTACGGCGCGCGAAGTCCAGCCCCGGGCACAAAGAATGACGATTCACCCGCCGATCGCCAACAATGAGGGCGACTGTGGGGTTGCACCCCGTCGCCGCAGGTGACGAACGGTTCGCGCCCCTCGCACGACGGCATCATCGGTACACAGGGGGCAGGATGCACATCGGCTCGTTCGTGCTCGGCGCCCAGTTCCCCGGCCAGGGGCAGGGCGAGGCCCTGCACCGTGCCGTGCGGACGGGCGTCGCGACGGAGGAGGCGGGGCTCGACTCCGTCTGGCTCGCCGAGCACCATTTCATCCCGTACGGCACCTGCCCCTCGGCCGTCACCCTGGCCGCGCTGCTCCTCGGCCGCACCAGCCGCATCCGCGTCGGCACCGCCGTCAGCGTGCTGCCCACGCAGCACCCCGTCGCCCTCGGCGAGCAGGCCGCGCTGCTGCACCACGCCGCGCAGGGGCGCTTCGTCCTCGGGGTCGGCCGCGGCGGGCCGTGGGTGGACCTGGAGGTCTTCGGCACCGGCCTCGCGGCGTACGAGACGGACTTCCCCGAGTCGCTGGACCTGCTGCTGCGCTGGCTGCGGGAGCCGCGGGTCGGGGCCGGCGGCGAGCGCTACACGTTCCGCGAGGTCGCCGTCGTGCCCCGGCCGGCCGAGGCGCTGCACGGCGGCGCCGACGTGCCCGTGCTCGTCGCCTGCACCTCGCCGGCGACGGTCCGGCTCGCCGCCCGGCGCGGGCTGCCGATGCTGCTCGGCATGCACTCCGGCGACGAGGAGAAGGCGGAGATGGTGCGGCTGTGGCGGCGTACCGCGCGGGAGGCCGGGATGAGCCCGGAGGCGATCGACGCGGCGGAGCACGTCTCGGCGGGCGTGGCCCAGGTCGACGACACCCCGAAGGGCGCGGCGGAACTGCTGCGGACCGCCCTGCCGGGGGCGTTCCGCGCCGGCGTGGGGGCGATGGAGACGGTGGACGGCAGACGGCGTCCGATGCGCGATCCGGAGGCGTACACGGAACTGCTGTGCGCGCTGCACCCGGTGGGCCCGCCGCGGCTGTGCGCCGACCGGCTGGCGGCGACCGCGGAACGCACCGGCATCACGCGCTTCGCACTGCTTGTCGAGGGCTCGGGGGAGCTGTGCGCCACCGAGCGGAACGTACGGCGTATCGGTTCGGAGGTGCTGCCGCTCCTCGCTCGCTGACCGGATGGGACGGGGCGAGCGGACGGCGTGGGGAGCGGCAGCGCGGGGGACCCGGGGCCCGTCAGCAGTCACGCAGCTCCGGTGACTGGTTGAGCAACTGCGCCCTCACCGAGGTGAAACGGGCCAGCCGCTCTTCTGCCGAGGCTTCCAGGGGAAAGACCGCCACGCGATGACAGTTCTGGAAAGCGAGCCGAACGCCGAAGTGGCGCTCCAGCGCCCCCCGTATCGCATTGCTGGCAAGCGCGCGCAGGAGCTGGCCGCGGGCGTGCTCGTCAGGGGGCGGAACCTGGTTGTCGGCGAAGTCTCCGCCGTCGACCTTCAGTTGTGCCACCAGGGAACTGATCATGTCCCAGGCATAGGGAAGTGAGGTCCGGACGCAGTCGACAAACTCCCTTTCGTCGACCTCGCCCCGCTCGGCTTGATGGAGCAGAGCAGGTGGGACGTCCAGCGACATGGATTCTCCTCTCGCAGCCCCGCGGGGTTCGGGCGGGGCCTGACCGGACAGGGACGGCGATCACCACTCTCGGTGCCCATATGGCAACCGCCTGCGTCCACCGTAGGGCGGAGGATGCGGCTCCACCACAAGAACGCGTACACAACTGGCCAATACCGAAAGGTGCATCAGGGGTCAGATCGCAGGGTGCGCCGGGAGTCGAGTAGCGTGGTGCGCCATGCGCCTCGTCATCGCCCGCTGCTCCGTCGACTACGCCGGGCGGCTCACCGCACACCTCGCCTCCGCGCCCCGGCTGATCCTGGTCAAAGCCGACGGCAGCGTCTCGGTCCACGCCGACGACCGTGCGTACAAGCCCCTCAACTGGATGTCACCGCCCTGCACTCTGAAAGAAGGTGAGCAGGACGGTGTCGCCGTGTGGACGGTCGAGAACAAGGCAGGCGAAAAACTGATCATTACGATCGAGGAATTGCTCCACGACACGTCGCACGAACTGGGCGTCGACCCGGGCCTGGTCAAGGACGGAGTGGAGGCCCACCTCCAGGAACTGCTCGCCGACCGCATGGAGGTGCTGGGCGAGGGCTGGACCCTCATCCGCCGCGAGTACCCCACGGCCATCGGCCCCGTGGACATCCTGGGCCGGGACGAGAAGGGGACGACCGTCGCGGTGGAGATCAAGCGCCGCGGCGAGATCGACGGCGTGGAGCAACTGACCCGCTACCTGGACCTGCTGAACCGCGACCCCCTGCTGGCGCCGGTGCGGGGGGTGTTCGCGGCGCAGGAGATCAAGCCGCAGGCGCGGGTGCTGGCGGCGGACCGCGGAATCGAGTGCGCGGTGCTGGACTACGACGCGCTGCGGGGCACGGACGACGGCAAACTGAAGCTGTTCTGACGCGGAAGGCGCCGCGTCAGGGGGTCTCGAAAGGCGAGGCGGCGTCCGTCCCGGACGCCGCCGACCCGGTGCCCGTCGTCGTGCCGCCCTGCGCCGTCGTCCCGCCGTCGTCCGTGGTGCCCCCGTCGTCCGTGGTGCCGCCGTCGTCCGTCGTCCCGCCGTCGTCCGTGGTGCCCCCGTCGTCCGTCGTCCCGCCGTCGTCGGAGGTGCCGCCGTTGTCCGTGGTGCCGCCGTCGTCGGACGTGCCGCCGTCGTCCGTACCCCCGTTGCCGCCGCCGGTGTCCGTGCCGCCGCCGTTCGATGTGCCGCCCTTCGAGGACCCGCCGTCCGACGTACCCCCGTGCGACGACGAGCCGCTGTCCGACGGCGTCCCCGGCGAACTGCTCGACGGGCTCTCCGGCGGCGCGCTGCTCGACTCCTCGCCGCCGTCCGACGGCGTCCCGGACGGCCCCGGGGCCGTCGACTCCGCCGACGGCGTGGCCGACTCGGAGGACGGGCTGCGCGACGGCTCCTCGGTGGGCAGCGCGTCGTCGTCCGCGGCGGCCGACCGCTCGACCTCGACCCGGTCGGAGGGCGGTTCGTCGCCGCCGGTCATGCCGAGGGTGACCACCGTGCCGAGCACCGCGACGAGCAGCGCGCCGGCGCCCGCCGCGATCAGGTTGCGCTTGGAGGCCGACGCCGCCTCGGCGCCGGGCCCGCGCACCGCCGGCGTCACGGTCGTCTCCGCGCCCCCCGACGACGGGGAGATGAGCACGGTGGGCCGCTCGGCGCCCTCGCCCGGCTCGTCGAACGCGGCCACCGCCTCCGCCATGTCCCGGGAGCCGGCCGGCACCACCGGCAGCGCCGTCGTCACCGCCTCGCTGCCGCCGCCGTGCGTGACCAGCGCGAGCGCGCGCCGGCTGGCGATCTCGCCGCCGCGGTCGGAGATCGCCCCGCGCAACGCGAGCGCCGCCTCCAACTCGGCCCGCGCACGGGCCGCGTTGCCGGTGCACAGCGCCAGCACGCCCAGCTCGTGATGGAAGTACGCCTCCGCCGCGACCTCGCCCGCGCGCCGGGCGGCCTCCTGCCCGTACCGCAGCGCCCGCTCCCAGGCGCTCCAGCGCAGCGCCGCGGCGAACGCGGGCGCGGCGGCGCGCGCGAGCAGCACCGCGGTGCTGACGGTGGTCCCCTCCCGGTCGGCGACGAGACCGCCGAGCGCGGCGAGGATGGCGTCCGCGTCGTCCGCGACGGCCCCGGGCGTGACCGAGCGGTGCGCGGACCACCAGACGTAGTGCTGCGCGGCCGTGAGCGCCGGGTCCTGGCCGCCCTCGGCCGGGCGGTCGTAGCCGGCGGCGAGCAACTGCGCGGAGACTCCGGCGGCCAGCCGGTAGCGGCCGAGGCCGCCGGAGACCAGGCCGCAGCCGGCGAGTTCGGCGAGCGCGGTGTCGGCCAGCGCCTCGCCGGCGAGCGCGGGAAGCTGCGCGTGGTGCGGGAAGACGCCGCCGAGGGCCACGGCGAAACGCAGCGCCGTACGCGCCGCCTCGCTGAGCCGCGACGCCAGCAGCGCGGCCGGCGCGGCGCTCTCGGCCAGACTCGGCAGCGGCTCGCCCGCGCCGGGCCCGGCGAGCCGCAGCACCGCACCGGCCTGCACGAACCGCAGCGGCAGCCCTTCGGATTCGAACCACAGGTCCGCCGCCCAGGTGCGCTCCTCCTCACCGAGCGGACGCCGTCCGGCTCGCTCCAGGAGCTGCATGCAGGCGGCGCGGCCCAGGCCCGGCAGCTCGACCTCTTCGAGGTACGAGGCGGCCGTCGGCCCGGGGACGTCGGGGGTGACGGAGATCAGGTACGCGCACTCGGGGGTGGCGTCCAGCAGTTCTTCCAGCGCCGTGCCGCCGAACTCGGCGTCGTCGAGCACCACGACCGCGCCGATCTGCGGCAGCAGCTCGGCCAGTTGCCCCGGGGCGGGCCGCCGGCCGGTCAGCTCGTAGACGGCGGCGCACAGTTCGTAGCGCAGATCGGTGGGGGTGCTGCCCCGGCCGCTGAGCCGGATGACGCCGTCCGGCGCCAGCTCGGCGCAGTCGGCGGCGACGGCCTCCAGCAGGGCCGTGCGGCCGGACCCGGACGGACCGGTGAGCCGGACGGAACGGCCGCGGGAGAGCAGGCGCACCAGCCGCTCGCGGATCTCGTCGCGCTCCAGCAGCGGCAGTTGCGGTCCCGCGGGGCCGGGCGGCGGCGACGGCGGGCGGCGGTGCTCGGCGCGCTCCCCGGCGGACATCCGGCGCGGCGGGCCCGGGCGTTCGGCGGGCGGGCACAGCTCGGCGTGGGTGCCGTCGACGGGGTTGACGGTGAGGCGGTACTCGCCGGCGATCACCCGGGCCGTACGCGCCGGGCCGGGCCGGGCGCCGCCGGCGGGGGAGAGGCCGTCGCCCGGACGGGTGCGCCCGGAGCCCTTGCCGTCGGAGCCGGCGCCGGACCCGTCCTCGGGGAGCGGACCGGGGAAGGAGCCGGGAGCGGAGGCGGCGGGCGGGCCCGCGCCCTCGGCGGCCCCGCCGGGTACCGCGTCGTCGTCGGCGTACGGGCCCAGGACCTCGTCGGCGTACGGGCGTACGGGCTCCTCACCGGGGAACACACCCGCGGTCCCGTACGGCGCCTCCGGCTCCGCGCCGGGGAACGCCCCGGCGCCCTCGTCCCCGTTCCCGCCGGCGGGCACCTCGTGCTCCGGGTGCGCGGCCCCCGGCTCGCCGGAGCCGGGGTGCGTGTGCGCCGGCTCACCGGGATACGCCCCCGGGGCCGGCCCCGGGGGCGGGGTTATGCCCTCGGGCGTGTCGTCCTGTCCATGGCCCGTGTTCGGGTCCATCGCGAAGCCCCCTGCCCGCTGTCCTACGCCGTGCCGTTCCCCGGCCCGGAAACCCTATGACCTCCGCCGGGCGATCCTGGAGGGGAGTCCCCGACGAAGCCGTTTGTTCACTGAATCGTGAGGATGCGGTGGAGTCTGGTGGCCACCAGCAGCCGCTGCATCTGCGGCGGGACCCCGCGCAGCACGAGCCGTCGGTCGGCCCGTCCCGCCCTGCGGTGTGCCCCCATGATGACACCGAGCCCGGTGGCGTCCCAGGAGTCGAGGTCGGTGAGATCCAGGATCAGGTCCCCGCGGCCCTCGTCCACGGCCCGGTGCAGGGCGACCCGGGCGTCCGCCGCGCTGCGGACGTCGAGGCGGCCCCCGACGGTCAGCCGGGCGTGGTCCCCTTTGATGTACGCGGGCGCCCCGGGGCCCGTGCCGTCCGCGGCGCCGGCCCCCGGCACCGGCCGGCGGGCGTTCCGGCGCGCGGGGCCCGCGCGATGGCGGGCCGGGTGGTAGGGCGGGGCGCTTTCGCGGCCCTCCGCCTCAAACATGTGCGCTCCCCGTCTGCGGGTTCTCGTGGTCCGTGCTGCCGAGTCCGTGCCTGTCCCCTGGGTGATCCGACTCCCCCGGAGCCGTTCCGGGTTGCCCTCTGTACGGGTATCCGTACCGATTTCACCCCCGCGGGGGACGCCGTACCCGCCCTCGGTCCGACCGGGTGTCCGAGGGCGGCGGGCAGTCCGCATCAGTGCTCGTAGAAGCCGCGGCCGCTCTTGCGGCCGATGTCGCCCGCGTCGACCATCCGGCGCATCAGCTCCGGCGGCGCGAACTTCTCGTCCTGGGTCTCGGTGTAGATGTTCTCGGCGGCGTGCAGCAGGATGTCGACGCCGGTCAGGTCGGCGGTGGCCAGCGGCCCCATGGCGTGGCCGAAGCCGAGCCGGCAGGCGACGTCGATGTCCTCGGCGGTGGCGACGCCCGACTCGTACAGCTTGACGGCCTCGACGACGAGTGCGGTGATCAGCCGCGTGGTCACGAAGCCGGCCACGTCGCGGTTGGCGACGATGCAGGTCTTGCCGGTGGATTCGGCGAAGGCCCGGGCGCGGGCGAGGGTCTCGTCACTTGTCCTCAGGCCCCGTACCAGCTCGCAGAGGCCCATCATGGGCACCGGCGAGAAGAAGTGCATGCCGACGACGCGCTCGGGGCGGGAGGTCACCGCCGCGATCTTGGTGAGGGGGATCGCGGAGGTGTTGGAGGCGAGCACGGCGTCGTCGCGCACCAGGCCGTCGAGTGCGCGGAAGATGTCCTGCTTGACGTCGAGCCGTTCGAAGACCGCCTCGACGACGATGTCCGCGTCGGCGGCGGCATCGAGGTCGGTGGTGACGGTGATCCGGGCGAGCGCCTGCTCGACGGTGCCGGCGTCCAGCTTGCCCTTGGCGACGAACTTCTCGTACGAGCCCCTGATCCCGTCCGTGCCGCGCGTCAGCGCCTCGTCGGTGAGGTCGCGCAGCACGACGTCCCAGCCGGCCTGGGCGGCGACCTGGGCGATACCGGACCCCATGAGTCCGGCTCCGACGACGGCGAGCTTTCCGGCGGATTCCACGGTGGTTCCCTCGCTAAACGGCTCGTTCACGTGCTCCGAAGCGGACACTAGCGCTCCTGGCGCGTTCGCGGAGCGCTTAGAGATGCGCGTCACGTCTCAGATGACGGACATCACACGTGCGGGGCTCACTCGCGGGGCCGGGGTGCGTAGTTGAGGACCTTTTGGCCCAACAGGTCCGCTCTCTCGCCGGGAAGGCCGCGCGTGTCGCGCGGGCGGGGAAAGGCCCCGGACCGGTGACGCCGGGCACACGCGTGCTCCGCGGCGCCGGAGCGCGGGGGCGCAGGCATACGCTGTGCGCATGGTCAATCTGACGCGGATTTACACCCGGACCGGCGACAAGGGCACCACCGCCCTCGGCGACATGAGCCGGGTGCCCAAGACCGACCTGCGGATCGCCGCGTACGCCGACGCCAACGAGGCCAACGCCGTCATCGGGACCGCCCTCGCCCTCGGCGAGCTGCCCGAGGAGGTCGCCCGCGTCCTCACCCGGGTGCAGAACGACCTCTTCGACGTCGGCGCCGACCTCTCCACGCCGGTGCGCCCGGACCCTGAGTTCCCGCCCCTGCGCGTCGAACAGGAGTACGTGGACCGGCTGGAGGCCGACTGCGACCGCTTCCTCGCCGACCTGGAGAAGCTGCGCAGCTTCATCCTCCCCGGCGGCACCCCCGGCGCCGCGCTGCTGCACCAGGCGTGCACGGTGGTGCGCCGCGCCGAGCGGTCGACGTGGGCCGCCCTGGAGGTCCACGGCGACCTCATGAACCCGCTGACGGCCACGTACCTCAACCGGCTATCGGACCTGCTTTTCATCCTTGCGCGTACGGCCAACAAGGCGGTCGGCGACGTGCTGTGGGTGCCCGGCGGAGAGCGGTGAGGCGTCCCGCTCCCCGCCCGGCACCCCCGCGCCGGCGGGGGGCCGCTTGGGAAAGAGCGTGTAGCTCCCCGCGATGACCACGTTGATGCCGATGACGAAGAGCAACCGCATCTGCCACGCCCGCAGCGACTCCGTGTCCCCGTCGGCGCCGACGTACCACGCCGCGCCCTGGAGCAGGGCGATCGCGATGCCGCTCGCCAGGATCCAGCGGGCGGCGGTGCGCCACTCGTGCAGCGCCCGCGCCATCCCGTACTTCGGCGGCTTCACCGGTGGCGGGCCGCCCGCGAAGCGGTGCGCGAAGCGGGCGTCCACCCAGCGGATCGTCGACGGGCCCAGCGCGACCGAGAAGCCGATGTAAACCGCGGCCAGACCGTGCTTCCAGTCCGGCTCCGCGCCGTTCTTCAGGTCGACCGCCGTGACGATCAGCAGCACCAACTCCAGCAGCGGCTCGCACAGGAGCACCGCGGCGCCCAGTCGCGGCCTGCGCGCCAGGTAGCGCAGCGAGAGCCCTGCGGCGAGCAGCACCCAGAAGGCGGCCTCGCAGACGATGATGAGCGTGACGATCACGGTGTGCTCTCCCTTTCCCGGTCCGTCTTCCAGGCTCCCGCCCGGGGCGCGGGGGCGCGTCGTCGTACGCGACGATCCCGGACTGCATCCTTCGATGTAGCGCACGCCCCGAAAAAGCGGCCCGGGATACGGAGGCCACCGGCTGAGCGGCCGTGTTTGATGGGGGAGTGACCAGCTCACGCCCCTCGCTCCGGCCGCACCGCGACGACGTGCTCATCGCGGCCGTCGGCCTGCTCGGCGGGGTGGCGCTCTGGGCGCTGGGTCTGCACACCCAGGGCGGGCGGCCGTTCGGCGACGCGCGGCTGACGCTGATCCCGCTCGGGGTCATGTGCGGCGCCGAGCTGCTGCGCCGGAGCCGCCCGATGACCGGGCTGGTCATCGCCGTCGTCGCCGTCACCGCCGACCAGTTCACCCGCGGCACGCTGGCCACGCTCCTGATGTTCACGGACCTGGTGTACGCGGCCGTGCTCTACGGCACCGCGACCGCGGCCCGCTGGGTCCCGCGGGCCGCCGGGGCGTTGACCGTGGCCTCGACCCTCGCGGTGCTGGCCGTCTTCCAGGACCGGGTCGCGATCCTCCTGGGCGTCGCCGTGGGCCTCCTCACGCTCGCCCCCGCCACCACCGGCGTCGCCGTCCGCTCACACCGCCAGGCCGCCGACGCCGCCCGGCTGCGGGCGGAGCAGACCGCGCTGCTCGCGGAGCTGGACCGGCGCGAGGCCGTCGGCGCGGAGCGCGCCCGGATGGCGCGCGAGCTGCACGACATGGTGGCCAACCACCTCTCCGCCATCGCCATCCACGCCACCGCCGCCCAGTCCATCGACGACCGGAAGGCGTCGCGGGAGGCGCTGTCCGTCATCCGTGAGAACAGCGTGCAGGGGCTGGCGGAGATGCGCCGCCTCATCGGCCTGCTGCGTGACTCCGAGGGCGACGGCACGGGCGCCGAGCCGGACGCGGCGCCGACGCTGGACGGGCTGGCCGCGCTGGTGGAGCAGGCGCGTGTCAACGGCGCAGGCAGCGGCCTCGACATCGTCCTGGACGACGCCCGCGAGCCGGACGCGCGGCTGCCGGCTCCGGTGGAGCTGGCCGCGTACCGCATTGTGCAGGAGTCACTGACCAACGCGCTCAAGCACGCCGCTCCCGGCGTGGTACGGGTCCGGCTCGCCGGGCCCGAGCCGCTGACGGTGGCGGTGATCAGCCCGCTCGGCGACGAGCCGCGGGAGGGCGGCCGGGAGGGCGGGGAGCCCGTGCCGCGGGCCCCGGGATCGGGCGCGGGACTGATCGGGATGGAGGAGCGCGTGGCCCTGCTGGGCGGGACGTTCACCGCGGGCCCCGAGGCCGGAGACCGGGGGAACGGCGAAACCGGCGGCGGCACGCGCTGGGCCGTCCGGGCCGGGCTGCCCACCGGCGAGAACACCCCCGCAGCGCAACGGAGGAACGATGCCTGACGCCGCCCCACCCGTCCGGATCCTCGTCGCCGAGGACCAGCAGGCCGTGCGCGCCGGGCTGGTGCTGATTCTGCGCTCCGCCGCCGGACTCGACGTCGTGGGCGAAGCCGCGGACGGCGAGGAGGCCGTGCGGCTGGCCCGCGAACTCCGGCCGGACGTGGTGCTGATGGACGTCCAGATGCCCAAGCTCGACGGGGTTTCGGCGACCCGCGTGATCAGCGCCGAGGAACTGGCCGACGTGCTGGTGCTCACGACGTTCGACCTCGACGAGTACGTCTTCGGCGCGCTGCGCGCCGGCGCCGCGGGCTTCCTGCTGAAGAACACCGAGGCGGACGCCCTGGTGGAGGCGGTACGCACCGTCGCACGCGGCGAGGGCCTGATCGCCCCGGCCGTGACCCGGCGGCTCATCGCCGAGTTCGCCGGCGGCCGGCGTGGCCCGTCGCCCGGAGGGCCCGATCCGGCGGTCCTCGACACGCTCACGCGGCGCGAGCGGGAGGTGCTGGCCTGCCTGGGGCAGGGGATGTCCAACGCGGACGCCGCGGCCCGGCTCGATATGGCGGAGGCCACGGTGAAGACGCACGTCAGCCGGCTGCTCGCCAAGCTGGGGCTGCGCAGCCGGGTGCAGGCCGCGGTGCTGGCCCGGGAGCTGGGCGTCTGAGCGGCCGGGGGCGCCCCGTACGTCGTACGCCCCCGGCCGCCCGCGTGCGCCTAGACGTCCCGCTTCGACAGCAGCGCGAACGCCAGCAACAGCATCCCGCCGGTGACGGCGGCCAGCAGGCCGAGCAGCCCCCAGCCGCCCAGGTCCGCGTCTTCGAAGAACGGGATGCCGAAGAGCGAGGCGAGACCGCTCAGCGGAGAGTACTCGATCAGCTTGCGCTGCACGTCCCGCAGGCTCTCCGCCTGCATGAACAGCGCGATGATCAGCGGCAGCAGAATGAAGCCGACCATCGTGGTGATGGCGCCCGCCGAGTGCCGCAGGATCGCGCCCACGGCCAGCGCGAGCAGGCCCAGCAGCGACACGTACAGCGCCGCGCCCACGGTCGCGTCGAACCACTCGCCGCCGGTGGCGATCAGCTCGCCGCTGTCGGAGACCGAGTCCTTGAACATCGGGTCGCGGGTCTCGTAATCGGGCACCGTCTGGCCGCCCAGGACCGCCGAGTGGATCAGCGCCGTGATCGCGCACGCCGCGGTGGTGAGTACGAAGGCGAGCACGAAGAACACCACGGCCTTGGCCGCCAGCACCCGCCAGCGCTGGGGCGAGGCGGTGAGCGTGGTGCGGATCATGCCCGTGCCGTACTCGGAGGTGATCACCAGCACGCCGAGCGTGACGATGCAGATCTGACCGAGCATCAGGCCGAACAGCCCGCCGGAGAGCAGCGGGGCCCCGACCCAGTCGTCGGTGGACATCGCCAGCGCGATCAGGAAGCCGACGCCGACGACGAGGAAGAGCATGATGCCCAGCGTCCACATCGTGGAGCGCACCGAGCGGATCTTGGTCCACTCCGAGGCGAAGGCGTGGCCCAGGTGCGTGGTGACGATCGGGATCGGCGAGGAGTAGATGCCGCCCGCGGGGGCGCCGGGCGGCGGCACGGCACCGGGGACGGGAGGGGCGCCGGGCACGGGAGCGCCTCCGGGGACCGGGCCGGGAGGGGCGCCGGGCACCGGCGGCGCGCCGGGGGCGGGGCTGGAGGGCTGCGGCGGGTAGCTCATCGGCGGGTCTCACCTTCGCGCGGGGCGGGAGCGGCGGCGCCGGGCTGGGCCTGCGGCGCGGCCGGGGATGGCGGGGCGTACCCCTGCGGCGGGGGCGGGGCGTAGCCGGGCTGCGCCCCGGGCGGCGCCATGCCGGGGCCGGCCGGGGGCATCCCCGGAGCGCCCATGGGCGGCGCGTAGCCCGGCCCGGGGGCCGCGTACCCCTGCGGGGGCACCGGGCCGGCGGGCTGCTGCAGGCCGGAGCGGTGGTCGGCGGTGGAGCGGAAGTCCACCGCGCCCTGGGTCATCCGCATGTACGCCTCCTCCAGCGACGCCTCGTGCGGCGAGAGCTCCCACAGCCGGATCCCGGCGTCGTGCGCCAGGTCGCTGATCCGCGGCAGCGGCATCCCGCCCACGCGCAGCGCCCCGTCGGGCTCCGGCTGCACGTGCGCACCCTGCTCGGTCAGGGCGGCGGTCAGCTTCTCCCGCGTCGCCTGCTCCCCGTCGGGGACGCGGACGCGGGCGAAGCTCGCCGAGTGCGTGTTGATGAAGTCCCGTACGCTCATGTCGGCCATGAGCTGGCCGCGGCCGATGACGATGAGGTGGTCGGCGGTGAGCGCCATCTCGCTCATCAGGTGGCTGGAGACGAAGATGGTGCGGCCCTCGCTCGCCAGCTTCTTCATCAGGTTGCGGATCCACAGGATGCCCTCGGGGTCGAGGCCGTTGACCGGCTCGTCGAAGAGCAGGATCTGCGGGTCGCCCAGGAGCGCGCCGGCGATGCCGAGGCGCTGTCCCATGCCGAGCGAGAAGCCCTTGGAGCGGCGGCCGGCGACCTCGCGCAGGCCGACCACGTCGAGCACCTCGTCGACGCGGCGCTGCGGGATGCCGGAGAGCTGGGCGACGCAGCGCAGGTGGTTACGGGCGCTGCGGCCGCCGTGTACCGCCTTGGCGTCCAGCAGGGCACCGACCTGGCGGGGGGCGTTGGGCAGCCTGCGGTACGGATACCCGCCCACGGTGACGGTGCCGCTGCTCGGCTCGTCGAGCCCCAGGATCATGCGCATCGTGGTCGACTTGCCCGCCCCGTTGGGGCCCACGAAGCCGGTGATGACCCCCGGCTTGACGGTGAAGGAAAGGTTGTACACGGCGGTCTTCCCGCCGTAGGTCTTCGTCAGACCCTGTGCTTCGATCATGTGGCCCCCTGCGTCGGACACGGGGGCGCACGCGACTACCGTCCCCCTTCGGGTTAAGAGGCTATCGGGGGGCTTCCGGTTCCCGGCGGGCAGCCCGCGGCGACGCTGCTTCAGCCACCCGGAGCGGGCACCGGGCCCACGGGGGCGGGGGGCGCTCGGAGGTCAGGCGTCGCGCTTCTTCAGCACGGCGTACCCGCCGATCAGCGCCACCGCCGTCCACGCGCACATGATGCCGAAGCCGCCCCAGGGCCCGTACGGCGTCTCGTCGCTGTTCAGCGCGCCCGGCACCACCTGCATGACCCGCGACCCCGCCTGGTCCGGCAGGTACTGCGCGACGTCCCTGGTGGCGGGGACGCCCGCCAGGATCGAGGAGATCAGGAAGAAGAACGCCATCAGCAGGCCGAGGGAGAGCACCGTGCTGCGCAGCATGGCGGCGACGCCCATGGAGAACATCGCGATCACACCCATGTACAGCCCGGCGCCGATGACCGCCCGCAGCACGTTGTCGTCGCCGATCGACGCGCTGTGGTCGCCGAGCAGAGCCTGGCCGAGGAAGAACGTGAGGAAGCTGGTGAGCAGGCCGACGACCAGGGCGAGCAGCGTGGCCACGGTGACCTTGGAGACGTAGAACGTGGCGCGCTGCGGCACCGCGGCCAGCGAGGTCTTGATCATGCCGGAGCTGTACTCCGTGCTGATCACGAGGACGCCGAAGACGACCATCGCGAGCTGACCGAGCATCATGCCGAAGAAGCTCACCAGAGTCGGGTCGAAGGTGAGCTGCTCGGCGCGCGACAGGTCGTCGAACGTGGCGTTCATGACGCCGGACAGGAGCGCGCCCACCGCGGCGGTGAGGACCAGCGCGGCGGCCAGCGTCCAGACCGTGGAGCTGACCGTACGGACCTTGGTCCACTCCGACTTGAGCACTGCCGAGGGTGCTGCCATGGCGTCAGTCTCCCTTGCCCCACTGCGGACCCGGCGGTGGCGGCGCGTTCGGCGCGGGCGGCGCCGGGGGCGCGGCACCGGCCGCGGCGGCGGCGTGCGGGCCGCTCAGATCGTGCGCGTGGTACTCGACCGCCTGGGCGGTCATCTGCATGAACGCCTCCTCCAGGGAGGCCTGTTGCGGGCTCAGCTCGTGCAGCGTCACCCGGTGCTGCGCGGCCAGCTCGCCGACCCGTTCGGCCATGTCGGCGCCGTCGACCTCGAAGGCGCCGTCCTCGCGCACGGTCACGGACATGCCCGCGGCGCCCGCGGCGTCCCTGAACTGCTCGGGCTGCGGGGTGCGCACGCGCACGTACGACCGCGAGTTCTCCCGGATGAAGCCGGCCATCGAGGTATCGGCGAGCAGTCTGCCCTGGCCGATGACGATGAGGTGGTCGGCGGTGAGCGCCATCTCGCTCATCAGGTGGCTGGAGACGAAGACCGTGCGGCCCTGGGCGGCCAGGGTCTTCATCAGGTTGCGGATCCAGTGGATGCCCTCGGGGTCGAGCCCGTTGACCGGCTCGTCGAACATCAGGATCTCGGGGTCGCCCAGCAGCGCGTACGCGATGCCGAGGCGCTGGCCCATGCCGAGCGAGAAGCCCTTGGACTTCTTCTTCGCCACCGCCGTCAGACCGACGGTCTCCAGCACCTCCCGCACCCGGGAGTCGGGGATGCGGTTGCTCTGGGCCAGGCACAGCAGGTTGTTGTACGCGCTGCGGCCGCCGTGCATGTTCTTCGCGTCGAGCAGGGCCCCGATGTACTTCAGCGGCTCCTGCAGATCGCGGTAGTGCTTGCCGTCGATGCGCACCGAACCGGACGTGGGGTTGTCGAGGTCGAGCATCATGCGCATCGTGGTCGACTTGCCGGCGCCGTTCGGCCCCAGGAATCCGGTGATCATACCGGGCCGCACCTGGAAGGTCAGGTGGTCCACGGCGAGCTTGTCGCCGTACCGTTTGGTCAGCCCCTCCAGTTCGATCATGCGCTAACCCTAGGCGGCAAGGTCATCGAACGCATCCCCTGGGGACGATCGGCACAACCGGATCAGCGCCCTCCGCCGGGGCGGAGGGCGCCGGATGCACGCCGCACGGCCGGGCGGGCCTCAGCCGCCCGGCCGCACGCGGCTCAGCGGGACTGCTGGGCGGGCACGCCCGGCTTGTCCTCCACCTCGTCGGCGCCGCCCTGGGCGGCCACCTGCGCGCCGGTCAGCGTCGCGAGCATCTCGCGGACGTTGGTGAGCTGGGCGTTGATGCTGTCGCGGCGGTTGGTGAGCGCCGCCAGCTCGCGCTCGGACTCGCTGCGGATCCGCTCGGCCTTGGCGTTCGCGTCCGCCACGATGTCCTCGGACTGGCGCTGCGCGGTCTCGACCGTCTGACGGGCACGGCGCTCGGCGTCGGTACGCAGCTTCTCCGCCTCCAGGCGGAGCTGCTCGGCCCGGTGCTCGATCTCGGCGAGGCGCTTTTCGGCCTTGGCCTGGCGGGAGGCGAGGTCGCGCTCGGACTGCTCGCGGCGCTTGGCGAGGTTGGTCTCGAAGTCCGCGGCGGCCTGGGCGGCCTTGGCGCGGGTCTCCTCGAAGAGGGTGTCCGCCTCCTCGCGCTTGGACTGCGCGTCCTTCTGCGCCTCGGCACGCAGACCGCTGGCCTCGCCCTTCGCCTTCTCGACGATCCGGGCGCCCTCGTCCTCGGCCTTCGCCTTGCGCTCGGCGGCGAACGCCTCGGCGTCGTTGCGCACCTGCTGCGCGGCCGACTCGGCCAGCTCGCGGTGCTGGTCGGCGGCGCGGCGGGCCTCCTCGCGCAGGTCCTTGGCCTCTTCCTCGGCAAGCCGCAGGATCTTCTCCACCCGGGCACCGAGGCCGGCGTACGACGGCTCGGAGTCGGCGATCTGCGCCTGTGCGTTCTGCGTCTCGAGGTGAAGCTCCTCGATCCGCTTCTCAAGGGAGGTGATGCGCGAGAGGGCACTGTCGCGGTCGGCAACGAGCTTGGTGATCCGTTCGTCCACCTGCTCGCGGTCGTATCCGCGCCTTGCGAACTCGAAACCGAAGGGGTTGGCAGTGTCGCTCATGGGGTTCCTGTCGAAAGAGACCGAGTGAGGTGTAAGGGGAATCCTAGGGGTGCTGACGGCGTGTCACAGCGTCAATCCAGGTTTGATCTGGAGAATGTCCGCTCAATCGAGTGGTCTGCCACCGGACTGTTTGCCCCCCGACCGGGCCGCGGCGGCGGCGGGGGCCTTCCCGCCGCCGTCCTTCCCCTTGCTGACCTGGCTGTTCTTGCCATCCTTGGCGTCCTTGCCGTTGGCCGCGAGGGTACCGGGGCTCTCGAAGGACTCCAGGGCTTCGAGGACGTCCTGCACGCGGGAGATCTCCGCGTTGATGTCCTCGCGTCTGCGGGTGATCAACTCCAGTTCGCGGCGGCCCTCGTCGACCATCCGCTTGGCCTCGGCGCGCGCCTCGGCCTTCGTCCGCTCGGCCGCGTCGAACGCCTCGGCCTGCTTCTGCCCGGCCTCGTTGAGGAGCCCTTCCGCCTTCTTCACGGCGGAGATACGGACCCTGTCCGCCTCGCTCTTGGCCTCGGTGAGCATCTGCTCGGCGCGTGTCTCGGCCGCGTTGAGCTGCTCGTGAGCCGCTGCGACGAGCTTGTCGACGCGCTCGCCGGCGGCCTTGGTGGCCTCCGCCGCCTCACGCCGCGCGCGGTCGTGCAGCGCGTCGGTCTCGGCCTCGGTGCGGGTACGCAACTCCTCGGCGCGCTCGCGGATCGCGTGGGAGTCCCGGCGGGCCTCCTCCAGCATCCGGTCGGCGTCCGCGCGGGCCTTCTCCACCAGACCGCTCGCCTCCGACGTGGCGTCGCGCACCAGCCGATCGGATTCCTTGCGGGCGGCGGCGACCATCACGTCGGCCTGTTCCTCGGCCGCGGCGGTGGCCCGGGTCGCCTCGTCGTGCGCCTTCTCGATCAGCTTGTCGGCCTGCTCAGCGGCCTCCGTACGGCGCTTCGCGGCGTCGCCGCGGGACTCGTCCCGGACCCGTTCGGCCTCGGTACGCAGCCTTTCGGACTCTGCTAGCGCCTCGTTGACGGTCGATTCCGCCAACTCCTTGGCGGCGTCCGTCTCTTCCTTGGTCTCCCGGCGCAGCGTCGCCGCGGCGTGCTCCGCGGCCGAGCGCAGCCCCGCGATCTCCTCCTCGGCCTGACCGCGCAGCTCGCTGACCGAGTCCCGTACCTGCTGAGCGGTCTGCTCGGCCGCGGCGACCAGCTCGCGTGCCCGGCGCTCCGACTCCTCGGTGACCCGGGCGGCCTCGGTCTGCGCCTCCTCGACCCGCTTGCGCGCCGAGGCCAGCAGCTCCTCGGCCTGCCGGGTGGCCTGCGTGCGCTCGCGTTCGGCCTCGCCGCGGGCGGAGGTGAGCAGCTCCTCGGCCTCGCGCCGCCGGCGCGCGGCCTCCTCCTGGGCGGCGGTCAGCGCCTCCTGCGCCTCGGCCGCCAGCCGCTCGGCGGCGGCGGACGCCTCGGAGCGGATCCGGTCGGCAGCCTCCTGGGCCTCGCCGCGCAGTCGCTCAGACTCGCCCGTGGCGTCCTCGTGCAGCCGCCGGGCGGCGGCCTCGGCCTCGGCGCGGGTCGCGGCCGTCTCGGCGGCGGCCTCCTCGCGCATCCGGGTCGCCTCGGACTGGGCCTGCTGCTGGAGCGTACGCAGCCGCTCCGCGGCCTCCGCGCGCAGCCGCTCGGTCTCCTCCGCGGCCTCCCGGCGGATCCGCTCCGCCTCGCCGCGGGCCTCGGCCAGCGCCTCGTCGGCGGCCGTGACCCGGGCGGCGGCCTCCTGCTGGAGCCGGTCCAGCTCCGTCTGCACCTCGGCGCGGCGGGCGGCGGCGGCTTCGTCGGCCTCCGTGCGCGTCTTGCGCGCCGCCTCCTCCGCCGCCTCGGTGATCTTCTGCGCCTGCGCCTCGCCCTCGGCGCGCAGCTCGTCGGCCTCGGTGCGGGCCTTGGCGAGCGCCTCCTCGGCCCGCTCGCGCAGCGTCGCGGCCCGCTCCGCGGCCTCGCCGCGCACCCGCTCGCCCTCGGCCGTGGCGGCCTCGCGCAGCTCCTCGGCGTCGGTGCCGGCCTTCGCGAGCAGCTCCTCGGCGGACTTCGCCGCCTCCTCGATCTGCGCGACCGCGTCCCGGCGGGCCTCGCCGCGGATCCGCTCACCCTCGGCCGTGGCCTCCGCGCGCAACTGCTCGGCCTCGTCGCGCAGCCGCCGGGCCTCGCCCTGCAGCTCGACCGTCTTGGCCCGGAACTCCTCGGTGTCGTCCTTGGCCGCACCCTTGAGCTGCTCGGCCGCCGCCGCGGCCTCGTCCCGCAGCCGCTCGGCCTCCGCCTCCGCCTCCCGGCGGATCCGGTCGGCCTCCTCGCCGGCCGCCCTGGTGGTGTCCTCGGCCTGCTTGGACGCCTTGTTGAGCACGTCCTCCGCGGTCTTGGCGGCCTTGGCGATGGCGTTCGCGCTGTCCTCGGCGGAGCGCGTACGGGCCGTCTCCTCGGCCTCCGCGATCAGGGCCTCGGCCTGCGTGCGCGCATCGGCCCGCACCTGCTCGGCCTCCGCCTTGAGCGCCTCGGCCTCCTTGGTGGCCTCGCCGACCAGCCGCGCGATCTCGTTGCGCGTGGTGCGCATCCGCTGGTCGGCGCCGGCCTCGGTCTCGGCGATCTTCTTGGACGCCGCCTCCTCGGCCCGGGCCACCAGCCGGTCCGCCTCGGTGCGCGCGGCACGCAGCGCGGTCTCGGCCTCGGCGAGCTTCTCCTCCGCCCGGCGCTGCGCCTCCGTCGCCTCCCGGCGGGCCTCCTCCGCCTCCCCGGCCGAGGAACTGCGCAACCGCTCGGCGTGGGTGGTGGCCTCCTGGGCCTGGGTGGACGCCGCGTTCAGCAGCCGCTCGGCATCCGCGCGGGCGCGCCGCAGCAGGTCGTCGGCCTCGGCGCGGGCGGCCTGTGCCTCGCTGCCGGCCCGCTGGCGGGTCTGCTCCGACTGGCGCTGGGCCTCGGCCCGGGCGGCGGCGATGATCCGGTCCGCCTCGGTCCTGGTCTCGTCCATGAGCCGGCGGGCCTGCGCCTCGGTACGGGAGCGCAACTGCTCGGCCCAGGAGACGTTCTCGTTGACGTGGGTCTCGACGGTGGTGCGGCGCTCCGCCAGCTCCTCGTCCAGCCGCTGCCGCCGGGCGATGGCCTCGGCGTGCAGGTCGGCCTCCATCCGGGCCTGACGCTCGGCGTGCTCCTGCAGCAGCCGCTGCGCCTGGGCGCGGGCCTCGCGCAGCTCGCGCTCGACGTCGGCGCGCAACTGATCGGCCTGCGCCTGGGCATTGCGCAGCAACTGCTCGGCCTGGTGCGAGGCGCTCTCGAAGGAGTTGCGGGCGCCGAGTCCGCGGCGCGCCTCGTGCAGCTTGGCGCGCAGCACCTCGACCTGGTAGCCGAGGTCCTCGGCGTGCTGGACGGCCTTCTCCCGCTCCTTCTTCAGCCGCTCGATCTCGGCCTCGAACTGCGAGAGCCCGTCCATCACGGCGTCAGGCTCGTAGCGGTCGTAGCCCCGCACTGCGCGGTCCCATCCGTCCCCGGGTCGTTTCTGCGTTACTGGCGATGACAATGACGATGACGTGTGCTGCGTTCGTGGTGCTGGTACCGATGGTGTCAGATGATCGGGCCGCCCAGGACGCGGGCGGCCCCCTGCACTCTACCGGCCATGGGAATCAAAGGTCAGTGTGCGCCCGCGGCCGATGCGGAAGTGACCAATTCTGTGAGCACGCCGTGGCAGTCCTTGGGATGCAGGAAGGTGATCCGCGAGCCCATCGAGCCGCGCCGCGGCTCGTCATAGAGGACGCGTACGCCCTTGTCACGGATGGCGCCGGCGTCGGCGTCGACGTCCGCCGTGCCGAAGGCGATGTGGTGGACGCCCTCGCCGTTCTTCGCCAGCCACTTGCCGACCGCCGAGTCCTCGCGAACGGGTTCGAGCAACTGCAGGTACGAGGCGCCGCCGTCGGACGTCTCGTTGATCTTCAACATGGCCTCGCGGACACCCTGTTCCTCGTTGACCTCGGTGTGGAACACCTCGAAGCCGTAGGTGGCGCGGTAGAACTCGACGGTCGCGTCGAGGTCATGACAGGCGATTCCGATGTGGTCGATGCGCGTCAGCATGCGCCCAGTCCATCGCCGCCCGGGAGGTTACGCAACGTGCGCACGGTCACACCGAACGAACCGTGACCCGGCCCCGAACCGGTCAGTACGCTGAAGTTAACCCTCATTCACTTCTCCCCGAAGGGGATGCGCATGACCGGTAGTGGCACGTCAGGCAGCACGTCCGTGATCGTCGCGGGCGCCCGAACACCCATGGGGCGCCTGCTGGGCTCCCTCAAGCCGTTCTCCGGCGCCGATCTGGGCGGCTTCGCCATCGAGGCGGCACTGACGCGTGCGGGCGTCGCGCCGGCCCAGGTGGAGTACGTGATCATGGGGCAGGTGCTCCAGGCCGGGGCCGGGCAGATCCCGGCGCGGCAGGCCGCGGTCAGGGCGGGCATCCCGATGAACGTGCCCGCGCTGACGGTGAACAAGGTGTGCCTGTCGGGACTCGACGCCATCGCCCTGGCCGACCAGCTCATCCGCGCCGGCGAGTTCGACGTCGTCGTCGCCGGCGGCCAGGAGTCCATGACCAACGCCCCCCACCTGCTGCCGAAGTCCCGGGAGGGCGTGAAGTACGGCGCGCTGGAGATGCTCGACTCCATGGCGCACGACGGGCTCACCGACTCCTTCGAGGGCATCGCCATGGGCGAGTCCACCGAGAAGCACAACGCCCGCCTCGGCATCGGCCGCGAGCCGCAGGACGCCTTCGCCGCCGCGTCCCACCAGCGGGCCGCCGCCGCGCAGTCACGCGGCGTCTTCGCCGAGGAGATCACCCCCGTCGAGGTACCCCGGGGCAAGGGCGTCTCCGTGGTCGTCGACACCGACGAGGGCATCCGCCCCGGCACCACCGCCGAGTCGCTCGCCAGGCTGCGCCCCGCCTTCGCGCCCGACGGCACGATCACCGCCGGCTCCGCCTCGCAGATCTCCGACGGCGCCGCCGCCGTGGTCGTGATGAGCCGGGCCAGGGCCGAGGAGCTGGGGCTGCCCTGGCTGGCCGAGATCGGGGCCCACGGGAACGTCGCGGGCCCGGACAACTCGCTGCAGTCGCAGCCCTCGAACGCGATCCTGCACGCGCTGAAGAAGGAGGGCATGGACGTCGGCGACCTCGACCTCATCGAGATCAACGAGGCGTTCGCGGCGGTCGCCGTGCAGTCCATGAGGGACCTCGGCGTCACCCCCGAAAAGGTGAACGTCAACGGCGGCGCCATCGCGCTGGGTCACCCGATCGGTATGTCGGGCGCCCGGCTCGTGCTGCACCTCGCCCTCGAACTGAAGCGCCGAGGCGGCGGCGCCGGCGCCGCGGCCCTGTGCGGGGGCGGCGGCCAGGGCGACGCGCTGGTGGTCCGGGTGCCGGCGTCCTGACGGCCGGTGGCGGACCCCGCCGCCCGGGGCCACCGGGAGCACGTGTTCCCGGGGCGGGCCGCGGGCGGCGGCAGGGCCGGGTGCCGGCCGCCGGGGGCCGGGGCACGTCCCGGTTTGGGCAGGGGACGGGGCTGGGGAGACAGCCCCGTACGGACGCAAGGAGCGATCACACATGCCAGCCGCAGACGTAGCCGCGCTCGTGGCCGCCGCCCGTGAGGGCAGCCCGCGGGCCGTCGCCCGGCTCATCACCCTGGTCGAGGGCGCCTCGCCGCACCTGCGCGAGGTGATGGCCGCCCTCGCCCCGCTCGCCGGCCGGGCCTACGTCGTCGGGCTCACCGGATCGCCCGGCGTCGGCAAGTCCACGTCCACCTCCGCCCTGGTCGGCGCGTACCGCAAGCGCGGCAAGCGGGTCGGCGTGCTGGCCGTCGACCCCTCCTCGCCGTTCTCCGGCGGCGCGCTGCTCGGCGACCGGGTGCGGATGGGCGAGCACGCCTCCGACCCCGGCGTCTACATCCGCTCCATGGCCACCCGCGGCCACCTCGGCGGGCTGGCCTGGTCCGCGCCGCAGGCGATCCGCGTCCTGGACGCCGCCGGCTGCGACGTGGTGCTGGTGGAGACCGTCGGCGTCGGGCAGTCGGAGGTGGACATCGCCGGGCAGGCCGACACCTGCGTGGTGCTGCTGGCACCCGGCATGGGCGACGGCATCCAGGCGGCCAAGGCCGGGATCCTGGAGATCGGCGACGTGTACGTGGTGAACAAGGCCGACCGCGACGGCGCCGACGCCACCGCCCGCGAGCTGAACCACATGCTCGGCCTCGGCGAGGCCCGTGCCCCCGGCGACTGGCGCCCGCCCATCGTGCGGACGGTCGCCGCCCGCGACGAGGGCACCGACGAGGTCGTCGAGGCGCTGGAGAAGCACCGCGCGTGGATGGAGGAGCACGGTGTGCTGGCCGCGCGCCGGCTGCGGCGGGCGGCCGGGGAGGTCGAGACGATCGCGGTCACGGCGCTGCGTGAGCGCATGGCCGACCTGCACGGCGACCGGCGGCTGTCGGCGCTCGCCGAGCGGATCACCGCGGGGGAGCTGGACCCGTACGCCGCCGCCGACGAACTGCTCGAAGGGCTCACCGGCGGCTGACGCCGGACGCCGGCCGCGGGCGTACGGACCGGGCCCGGCCCGTACGCCGTCCGCCGCGCGCTACCGGCCGTACCCCGCGGGAGTGCCGCCCGGCACGCCCTGCTGATGCGGCACCGCACCGGTCGCCAGCCCCGCCTGCATCGTCTCCGTCGACTGCAGCAGCACCTGCCCGGCGCCCGTGAACTGGAACTGGTGCTCCTCGCCGGACGCGCCGCCGATGCCGGTCATCGCGCGGATGCCGCCGAGGAGGCCCTGCATGTAGCCGTGGTCGTAGTGGTGGCACGGGGAGGGGCAGTCGGCCCACCCCACCAGCGCCTGCGGGTCCACCCGGATCGGCGGCTCGACGAAGACGACGGCGCCGTTGGAGACGGCGACGAACGTGCCCGTGCCGATCAGCGTGAGGAAGCCGGGCACGATCGACTGCTTCAGTTCCAGGCCCGGCTCGAACGCCAGCAGGTTCCCGGAGCGGATCGTGAGGTTGCCGTCGTCCAGGTCGTAGGAGTTGACGTCGAAGGCCCGGTCGGCGAGCAGCATCACGCCGTTGCCGTTCGCCACCACCCAGTCGGCCGCGTGCAGCGGCGAGTGGAAGCTGCCGGCGACCAGCCCGTCGAACGCCCCGTGGCCGACGCCCTCGAAGGAGATCTGCCCGTAGTAGGCGATCATCTTCCCCTTCTGCAGGAACCACTGCCCGTTGAGGGCGACGCTGTAGGCGTAGGGGTGGACGTTGTCGTTGCGCGGCAGCGTGTTCATGTCGTGGACGACGGGTCCGGCGTTCACAGCTTCTCCTCCGATGCCTGCACGTACACCGTGCCGTTGCCCGACAGCTCCAGTTGGAACGCCTCGCCGGAGCCGCGTCCCACCATGTCGCGCCAGCCGAGCGCGGTGGAGAGCTTGTTCTGCACCTGGCCGCGGTGCGCGACGTACGCCTGCGGGTCGACGTGCACCGGACGCTGCGGGGTGATCGGCAGCTCCAGTACGCCGCCGTGGGCCATCACCGCCGCGGCGCCGTGCCCGGCCAGGGTGGTGGTGAACAGGCCCTGCCCGGTGACCTGGCCGCGGACCATGCCCATGACGCCGCCCTGCGAGCCCATGAACATCGTGCCCTGCTGGAGCGAGCCGTCGAAGGCCAGCAGCCGGTCGGCCTCCACGTACAGGGTGTCGCCGGTCATCTCGATCACGTGCACCTCGTGGCCGCCGTGCCCGAACATCACCGTGCCCGAGCCCGCGACGGTCATCAGCGGCGTCGCCTCGTTCGCCACCCGGCGGCCGATCATCGACGTCAGCCCGCCCTGGCCGCCCTGGATGTTGGGCGTGAAGCTGACCTGCCCGGTGTACGCGAGCATCGCCCCCCGCTGGCTGTACATCGTCTGGCCGGGCAGCACCTGTGCTTCGGCGATCTTCGAATTGAGCATGCGGAACGGCATGTCAGACCTGACCCCCCACCGTGTTGCGCTCGCTGGGCTGGACGTAGACCAGCCCGTCGCCCTCGAAGCGGATCTGGAACCCCTCGCCGCCGCCCTCGCCGATGAGGGTCCGGAACGTCGCGCCGGACTGGAAGTGCTGCTGTACCCGGCCGGTATGGGCGACGTACGCGCCGGGGTCGACGACCAGCGGCATGCCCGGCGTCACCCGCAGCACCACCGCGGGCCCGTCCGACATGACGGCGGCCTGCCCCGTGCCCTCCACCGTGGTGGTGAACAGCCCGGTGCCGGTGCTCGCGCCGCGCATGCCCGTGAAGCTCGTTCCCGTCTTCAGCCCGCCGTCGGTCGCCAGCAGGTTGCTCGACTCCACGTAGAGCGTGTCGGCCTGCAGTCCGACGAGATTGATCACGCTGGCCCGGTCGGCGAAGTAGCAGGTGCCCTGCCCCTTCACCTCCATCAGCTCCATCGACTCGCCGGTCAGCCGGCGCGTCACCATCCCCCGTATTCCCTCGCCGCCCCCCGTGAGCTTCTTGAAGGCCATCTGGCCGTCGTAGGCGACCATCGAGCCGTTCTTCGCCTTCACCGCGTCGCCGGCCATGTCCACGGCCAGCACCTTGCTGCCTTGCAGTCGAAACTGAGCCACGGTGCGACGCTAGTGGCTCGGCCACCCCTCCAGGAAGGCCGGGTATGAGCGGCTGACACAATGGGTCCAGTTTGCCCGGGGACATCCCCCGGAATCCGGACGAACCGAAGGCTTTCCCGTGGACATCGACACCGCATCCGCCCTCCGCCGGCTCCGGCTGATCTCGGCCCCCGAGGCGGTCTCCTTCCTTCTGCTGCTCGTGTGCTCCGTGCTCAAGCGGACGACCGAGTTCGACGCGGTCCCGGTCATGGGCATGATCCACGGGGTGCTCTTCGTCGGGTACGTGCTCTTCCTCGCCGACGCCTGGAACCGCACCCGCTGGCCGGTCAAGCGCGCCGCCCTGTACTTCGTCCTCGCCGTCCTGCCCGGCGGCGGCTTCGTCGCCGAGCGGATGCTGCGGCGCGAGGTGGAGGCCGGGATCATCGCCGCCCGCGCCCGCCGTGAGGGCGTCGTCGGCGCCTGACCGCCGCCTGCCGGCGCTTCCTCCGACCCCTTCGCGGGGCGGAACCCCCCGCTCGGCCCTCTCCGGTTCGACACTCGGTGCATTTCCGCCTTTGGTGGGATATGTCGGCGTTGTCGTATCTGCGGAGGGACTGTGCGCCCGGAAGGCTATGACTACGAGAAGTTCAGCCGCCTCGCGGGGCCGCTGACGGACCCCGGTCCGTCCCGGCCCTACCGGGTCCGCTACACGCGCCTGCTCTCCCGTGAGCCGCACCGCGTCCGGGCGATCCTGCTCATGGCGTGCGCGCCGCTGGTGTCCTGCGCCCTGCTGCTCTACCTGGTCTGGCCCTCGCACTGGACCGAGCGCACCGGAGCACCGCCCTGGCTGCTCACCGCGGACGCGGTGATGCTCCTGTCGATCGGTCTGATCGAGACCTTCCGGCTGGTCAACGTCGTGTCGATCGCGCACGCCACGATGGTCGCCCGCGACCCCGTCCCGGTCACCGCCGAGCCCGGCACCCGGGTGGCCTTCCTCACCACGTACGTGCCCGGCAAGGAACCCATATCCATGGTGCGCGCCACGCTCAGCGGCGCGGTCGCGCTGCGGCACGACGGGCCGCTGGACGTCTGGCTGCTGGACGAGGGCGACGACCCCGAGGCCCGCGCGCTCTGCGCCGAACTGGGCGTACGGCACTTCAGCCGCAAGGGCGTGCCGCAGTGGAACACCGCCGAGGGCGCGCACCGCGCCAGGACCAAGCACGGCAACTACAACGCCTGGCTGGCCGCGTACGGCGACGGCTACGACTTCTTCGCCTCGGTCGACACCGACCACGTGCCCCTGCCGAACTACCTGGAGCGGATGCTCGGCTACTTCCGCGACCCCGACGTCGCCTTCGTCGTCGGACCGCAGGTCTACGGCAACTACGACACCGCCGTCACCAAGCTCGCGGAGAGCCAGCAGTACCTCTTCCACGCGCTGATCCAGCGCGCCGGCAACGCCTACGGCTCGCCGATGTTCGTCGGCACCAACAACGCCGTCCGCATCACCGCCCTCAAGCAGATCGGCGGCCTCTACGACTCGATCACCGAGGACATGGCCACCGGCTTCGAGCTGCACCGCACCCGCAACCCGGACACCGGCCGGCACTGGTCGTCGGTCTACACCCCGGACGTGCTGGCCGTCGGCGAGGGGCCCACCTCCTGGACCGACTTCTTCACCCAGCAGATGCGCTGGTCGCGCGGCACGTACGAGACGCTCATCGGCCAGTACGGCCGCGGCGGGCGGCGCTTCCCCCTCCGCCGGCTCCTCAACTACTCGCTCATGCTGGTCTACTACCCGATGACCGCGGTCACCTGGTTTCTCGGCGCCCTGAGCTGCGTCCTCTTCCTCTGGCTGGGCGCCTCCGGCACCCAGGTGCCGGCCTCGGTCTGGCTGATGCTCTACAGCGACGCGGCGGCCCTGCAGATCGGCCTGTACCTGTGGAACCGGCGGCACAACGTCTCGCCACACGAGCCCGAGGGCTCCGGCGGGCTGGCCGGGATGCTGATGTCGGCGATGTCGGCGCCGATCTACTTCACGTCCTTCAAGGCGGCGGTGCTGCGCCGGCCGTGCCGGTTCGTGGTGACGCCCAAGGGCGGTGACGCGAGCCCGGACCGGGTGGCGACGTTCCGTATCCATCTGTTCTGGGCGGGGCTCCTCGCCGTCTCGTTCCCGGTGTCGGTGCTGCTGGGCCACACCCACGTCGCGATGCGCACCTGGACGGTGCTCGGGGTGTGCATCGCGCTCGGGCCGGCGGTGATCTGGGTCTGCTCCGCGTGGCAGGTACGCCGCGCGGTCCGGCGCGAGGACACACGGCGCCGCGCGGCCGTGGCCACCGCCGCCCCCGTCCAGAGCCGGGCCGCAGGGCTGAGGACGAGGCCGTGGTCCCCGGCCGGGGCGGCCGGGGATCCGGGCGCCGGCCTGCCCGCGACGCCGGCGGGGGCACCGGCCACCGCCACGGCGACGCCGGCGACCACGGCGGGCACCTCTGCGACGACGACTGGGAGCTGATCCATGGCGTACCGGCCCGGCAAGCGGTTCAAGAAGGCGGCGATCGGCACGGGTGTGGTCGTGCTGCTGGCAGGGCTCAACGCTCCCGCGGCCATCGGCTTCGCCGAGGAGCAGTACCGCGAGTACCGGATATCCCGGCCGGACTACCAGCGCAGGTACGGCTCCTGGCAGATGCAGGAGACCCCGGACTCCTACCGCCTCAACGCCATCCACGCCACGCTGCTGCACACCGGCAAGGTCCTGCTCATCGCCGGCTCGGGCAACGACGAGAAGCAGTTCGACGCCGGCACGTTCCGCACCGTGCTGTGGGACCCGGAGAAGAACAGCTACGAGGAGACACCCACCCCCGCCGACCTGTTCTGCGCCGGCCACACCCAACTGGCCGACGGCCGGCTGCTGGTCGCCGGCGGCACCGCGCGCTACGAACGGCTCGACGGCGACGTCGACCGCGCCGGCGGCCGGATGCTGGTGAAGAACGAGAACCCGGACAAGTCCGTCAGGCTCAAGAAGGGCACCGGCTTCATAGCCCCCTCCGGCCTCGTCTACCGCACCACCGCCGGGGTCACCGTGCCGGCCGCGGAGAAGAAGAACGCCGGGCGCGGCAAGGGAACGGTCGTCACCGCCGCCGAGGCCAACGTCTTCGTCGAGGCGGAGGAGGAGGGCGACGGCTATGTCCAGGACCGGCAGGCGCAGTACGAGGTCGAGAACCTGACCGGCAAGGACGCGGACAACGTCTACGGCCTGGCGCAGAAGCTGAGCATGGACAAGCAGGACTTCCAGGGGATCAAGGACACCTTCGAGTTCGACCCGGTCGAGGAGCGCTACGTGCGCGTCGACCCGATGGACAAGGCCCGCTGGTACCCGACGCTCGTGACGCTGCCGGACGGCAAGGTGCTGTCGGTCTCCGGTCTCGACGAGTCGGGCGAGATCCTCTACGGCGACAACGAGGTCTACGACCCCGCGACCGGGAAGTGGTCCAAGGGGCCCAACCACTACTTCCCGACGTACCCGGCGCTCTTCCTCACCGCGGGCGGCAAGCTCTTCTACTCCGGCGCCAACGCGGGCTACGGCCCCGCCGACCGCGGCCGCAAGCCCGGGATCTGGGACCTGGAGGACAACACCTTCACCACCGTCCCCGGCATGACCGACCCCGGCCAACTGGAGACCGCGAGCTCGCTGCTGCTGCCGCCCGCGCAGGACCAGAAGGTCATGGTGCTCGGCGGGGGCGGGGTGGGGGAGTCGGTGAAGTCCACGCCCCGCACCGCGATCATCGACCTGACCGAGGAAGACCCGGCGTACGAGGACGGCCCCCCGCTGCCCCAGGGCACCCGGTACCTCAACAGCGTGATCCTGCCGGACGACACGGTCTTCACCAGCGGCGGCTCGGCCGACTACCGCGGCCGGGGCGACAGCGACATCAAGAAGGCGCAGTTCTACGACCCGGGCACCAACTCCTTCACCCGCGCCGCCGATCCGGAGGTGGGCCGCAACTACCACTCCGAGGCCGTGCTGCTGCCCGACGGCCGGGTGGCCACCTTCGGCTCCGATCCCCTCTTCGGCGACAAGGCCAACACCCGGCCGGGCACCTTCGAAAAGCGCATCGAGATCTTCACGCCGCCGTATCTGCACCGGGCAAACGAGGCGACGCGGCTGAGGATCGGCGCGGGGCCGGAGCGGCCGGGCCGCGGGCGCGAGGCGACGTACGAGGTCGCGGGGGCCGAGCGGGTGGCGAAGGCGCGGCTGATCCGGCCGGCCTCCGTCACCCACGTGACCGACGTCGAGCAGCGCTCGATCCACCTGGAGGTGACGAAGGGCGCCGGCAAGGTGACGGTGACCGTGCCGGAGGATCCGAGTCTGGTGCCGCCGGGCTGGTACATGCTCTTCGTCGTCGACCGCGAGGGCGTGCCGTCCGAGGCGAAGTGGGTGCACGTGCCCTGAGGAGCCCGTCGGCGGGGCCGCCGCCCCTCGGCCCCGCCGGCGTTCCAGGCCCGGACGGCCGGGCGCGTACGGGCGGGGGACTGCCGCGGCCCCGTACGGGAGGGGGCGCTCAGCCCGCGCGGCGGGCCAGGCCCAGGGCGTAGTCCGGCCACCACGCCCCGGCCCTGGGGCCTCCGCGGCACGGCCCGTCGGACTCCCCGGGGCGCTTGACCCACAGGAAGGCGTCGGCCCGCTCGTCGCCGGTCCGCGTCGTCGGCGGCTCGCCGAGCGCCCGCCCAGGCGGGTTGCACCACACCTCGTGCGGGGCGCCGGAGAGCGGGCCGTTGCCGTTGCGGCTGGTGTCGACGACGAAGTGGGCGCCGTCGAGCAGTTCCGAGAGCCGGCGGCCGTAGGCGAGCTGCTCCTCGGTGCGGCGGAAGTTGGAGACGTTGAGCGCGAAGCCGTCGGCCTCGCCGATGCCGGCCCGCCGCAGCGCCTGTGCCAGTGTGCCGGGGTCGGTGATCCAGGCGGAGTTCCCGGCGTCGAGGTAGACCTTGACGCCCGGGTGCCGCTTGAACCGGGCGATGGCCCCGGAGATCAGCCGGTAGCGCTCCTCGTGCAGCTCCGGCGGGGTGCAGCCGTCCACGACGTGCGGGATGGCGTCGGGTTCGAGGATCACCAGCGCCTTCGCGTCGCCGATGTTGTCGGCGAAGGCGCCGATCCAGCTCGCGTACGCGGCGGCGTCGGGCGCCCCGCCCGCGGAGTGCTGGCCGCAGTCGCGGTGCGGGATGTTGTACGCCACGAGCACGGCGGTGTGACCGCCCGCCGACGCGCCGCGGACCGCCGCGCGCACGTCGGCGCCGGGGTCGTGGGCGGCGGGCCACTCGGCGACCGGCTGGCTCGCGATCCGCTCCAGCAGCGCGGCTTCCTCCGTCCGCCCCTGCCGCTTCCACGCGTGCGCCTGGCGGGCGGCCGGGGAGCCGGGGTCCACCCAGAACGGCGACTTCGCCGCGGAGGCCGGCCGGGCCCGCTCGCCGCCCCGCGGCCCGTCCCCGTCCTCGCCGCCGTCCCGGGGCGTGCAGCCGAGCAGGAGTCCGAGGACCAGGATGCTGAGGAGCGTACGGATCCGCGCCGACATGCACTTCTCCCGCGGGAGTCGACCGAACAGAACCCGTTGATCGTGACATAGCGGAACTTTCCCTACGGAACGCCGCGCCAGCCCGGCCGGTGGCGTGCGCCGCAGGCGTCCGGATGGGCGTCAGCCGCCCGCGGCCAGCGCGGCGCCGAGCGGCGTGCGTTCGTACAGCACCCGGTGGCGCTCGCGGTGCGAGGTCAGCAGCCCCGCGGCCTTCAGCACGGACAGGTGCGCGGAGACCGACGACGGGGCCAGGCCCAGACGGCGGGCGAGTGCGGAGGTGGAGGCCGGCTCGTCGAGCGCGGCGAGGACCGCGGCCCGGCCGGCGCCGAGCAGCCGCGCCAGCGACTGCGCCGCCTCCCGCCCGGAGTCCGCCCACAGGCCGCCGACGCCGCGGGCGGGGTAGATCACGGTGGGCAGCCAGGGCGGCTGGAAGCCGGTCACCACGTCCGGCCAGACGAAGGCGCTGGGCATCAGCAGCAGGCCGTCGCCGCCGAGGTCGCGTTCGTAGCGGTAGTGGTGCTTGGTCCGAACGGTCAGCAGGCCGTCCTCGTACGACAGCCGGTGGTGCAGCAGCGCGAACAGCTCGCCCAGCCCCGCGGAGGCCAGTTGCCGGGCGCGGAAGTCGATGTCCGCCTCCAGCAGGTCGTGCAGCCGCGGCCAGAACGGCTCGACCAGCGCGTGCCAGGCGCGTTCGGTGACGTCGGCCATCAAGGCGATCGCGGCGGCCGGGTCGTCGAGCAGCTTGCGGCCGAGCGGGGACTCGGCGGCGCCGGGAATGGTGCTGAACGACAGGGTCATCTCCGCGTGCGCCAGCTCCGGGTCGGTGGCGCGCAGCCGGGCGAGCCCGTCGGCCACCGAGGTGTACGCCGCCTGCGGCGGACCGCCGAGGAAGTCCGGCGTGTAACCGGGGCGGGCGTGCGGCATGAAGATCCACAGCGGTTCGAGGTCGAGCCCGGCGGCGGCCTCGCCGAGCCGGTTCAGCCACGGCCGGTGGTAGCCGTGGCGCTCGGTGCGGCGCAGGGTCCGTATCGCCTCGTGGGTCTCGAAGACCGGGGAGACCGCGAAGCGGCAGCGCAGCAGGTCGTCGGGGCCGAAGCGCATGTACACCGGCACGGTGGCCCTCCCGGCTGACTGATTCGGCTGGTGCCGAAAGACTACGGGCGCGCCCCGGCGGCGGGCGAGGCTCCCGTGATGAGCGACACCACAGCCGCGGACGGCACGGCCGCGCCCGCGGCCGAGCCGTCCGGCCCGGGCGGCGCCCCCGCCGGTTCCCGCGCCCGCTACGCCGACGTCTTCCGCGTCCGCGAGTTCCGCTTCGTCTTCGCCGCCCACGTCCTGTCGATCACCGGCGAGGTCATCGCCGCCATCGCGCTGACCGTGCTCGTCTACGACAGGACCGGCTCCCCGCTGCTGAGCGCGCTGACCCTCGGCGTCGGCCTGCTGCCGTACCTGGTCGGGGGCACCCTGCTGTCCTCGGTCGCCGACCGTCTCCCGGCCCGCCGGGTGCTGGTGACCTGCGACCTGCTGGCCGCCGTCTGCTTCGGGCTGATGGTGCTGCCGGGGATGCCCGTCGCCGTGCTGCTGGCGCTGCGCTGCGTCGCCGGCGTCATCTCGCCGGTCTTCACCGGCACCCGGATCGCCACGCTCGCCGACATCCTCGGCACCGGCGACCGGTTCGTCCTCGGCCGCTCGGTCATCCGGCTCACCGCGCAGGCGGCGCAGCTCGCCGGGTTCGCCCTCGGCGGGCTGCTGGCGGCGTTCTCCCCGCGCGCGACGCTGACGCTGACGGCGGCCGGGATGCTCGGCTCGGCGCTGGTGCTGCGCTTCGGCACCCGTGCCCGCCCGGCCCGTACCGCCGGTGCCTCCGCCGGGACACCCGGCCGCACGAGCACCGTCGCCGCGTCGCTCGCCGCCGCCGGCACCCTCCTGCGCGACCGCCGCATCCGCGCGCTGCTGCTCCTCACCTGGATCCCGCCGGCCTTCGTCGTCTCCCCCGAGGCGCTGGCCGCCGCGTACGCCGACGATCTCGGGATCGGCGCCCTCGGGCTCGGCCTGCTCATGACCGGCATGCCGATCGGCGCCGTCACCAGCGAGATCCTCGCCGGCTCGCTGCTCGGCCCGCGGGGCCGGGAACGGATCGTCTTCCCGGTGGCGGTGCTGTGCACGGTCCCCGCGATCGGCTTTGTGACGCACCCGTCGTTCGGCTGGGCGCTGCCGCTGCTGGTGCTCACCGGCTTCGGCACCTCCTACTCGCTCGGGCTCGACCAGTGGTTCGTCGCCGCCGTGCCGGAGGAGATGCGCGGCCGGGCCATGACGCTGCAGACCGCCGGGCTGATGACGCTGCAGGGTGTGGGGATGGCCGGCGCGGGCGCGGTCGCGGAGTTCGTGCCGGTGCATGTGGCGGTCGCCGCCGTCGGTGTCACGGGCACGGTGTGCTCGTCGCTGGTGTGCCTGGAAGTGCGCAGGACCCGGCCGAAGGGCGGGACCGGGCTGACCGCGTCATGACCGGGGGGTAGGGTCGGCGACGTGCCGAAGCCGCTGAGCCTGTCGTTCGACCCGATCGCGCGCGCCGACGAACTGTGGCGCCAGCGCTGGGGAGCCGTCCCCGCGATGGGGGCCATCACCTCGGTGATGCGCGCCCACCAGATCCTGCTGGCGCAGGTCGACGCCGTCGTCAAGCCCTACGGGCTGACCTTCGCGCGCTACGAGGCGCTGGTGCTGCTCACCTTCTCCAAGGCCGGCGAGCTGGCCATGTCGAAGATCGGCGAGCGGCTGATGGTGCACCCGACGTCGGTGACCAACACCGTCGACCGGCTGGTGAGGTCCGGCTACGTGGCCAAGCGGCCCAACCCCAACGACGGCCGCGGGACGCTCGCGTCGATCACGGACCGGGGCCGCGAGGTCGTCGAGCAGGCGACGCGCGACCTGATGGCGATGGACTTCGGGCTCAGTGCGTACGACGAGGAGCAGTGCGCGGACATCTTCGCCATGCTGCGCCCGCTGCGGATAGCCGCGGGCGACTTCGAGCAGTAGCCCCCGCGGGCCGCGCTCCTACGCCTCCGCCGCCGCGGGCTCGGCGTCGCGGGCGACCAGCGGCCCGACCTCGCGGGTGATCTTCCGCTCGACGAAGAACGCCGCCGTCGGGACCGTCCCCGCGAGCAGCACCCAGACCTGCTTGCCGACCGGGAACTTCGCCTTGGAGCCGAGGTCGAAGGCGAAGACCAGGTAGACGATGTACAGCCAGCCGTGGGCGATGCTCACGACCTTCGTGAAGCCGTCCGCGCCGGAGAGGTCCAGGGCGTACTTGGCGATCATGCCGAGGGACAGCAGGACGAGGAGCACGCCGGTCACGTACGCCATCGTGCGGTAGCGGGTGAGGATGCTCTTCTTCATGCGATCGAGCCTAAACCCCGCACGCGACACGCCGTGACCACCCCCACTTCCGGACCGCTGTGCCGCGGCTCCACCGGGGCATGCAACACTTACTAGGACGTCCTATTAAATGCGCCGCGTGATCCGCGCGCAGAGAGAGGCGGTACGGGCATGGATGCTGCGGCCATGGAGGAAGGCCGGCGTCGCTGGCAGGCGCGTTACGACGCGGCCCGCAAGCGCGAGGCGGACTTCACCACGCTCTCCGGCGACGACGTCGAGCCGGTCTACGGCCCGCGCGCGGGGGACGTCTACGAGGGCTTCGAGCGCATCGGCTGGCCGGGCGAGTTCCCGTACACCCGCGGTCTGTACGCCACCGGCTACCGCGGACGGACGTGGACCATCCGCCAGTTCGCCGGTTTCGGCAACGCCGAGCAGACCAACGAACGCTACAAGCTCATCCTCGGCGCCGGCGGCGGCGGGCTGTCCGTCGCGTTCGACATGCCCACCCTCATGGGCCGCGACTCCGACGACCCGCACGCACTGGGCGAGGTCGGGCACTGCGGCGTGGCCATCGACTCCGCCGCCGACATGGAGGTGCTGTTCCGCGACATCCCGCTGGCCGACATCACCACCTCGATGACCATCAGCGGCCCCGCGGTCCCCGTCTTCTGCATGTACCTGGTCGCCGCCGAGCGCCAGGGCGTCGACCCCGGCGTGCTCAACGGCACCCTGCAGACGGACATCTTCAAGGAGTACATCGCGCAGAAGGAGTGGCTCTTCCAGCCCGAGCCGCACCTGCGCCTCATCGGCGACCTGATGGAGTACTGCGCCGAGCGCATCCCGGCGTACAAGCCGCTGTCCGTCTCCGGCTACCACATCCGCGAGGCCGGCTCGACGGCCGCGCAGGAGCTGGCGTACACCCTCGCCGACGGCTTCGGCTACGTGGAGCTGGGCCTGTCCCGCGGCCTGGACGTCGACGCCTTCGCGCCCGGCCTGTCCTTCTTCTTCGACGCCCACGTCGACTTCTTCGAGGAGATCGCCAAGTTCCGCGCCGCGCGCCGCATCTGGGCCCGCTGGCTGCGCGACGTGTACGGCGCGCGCAGCGAGAAGGCGCAGTGGCTGCGCTTCCACACCCAGACCGCGGGCGTCTCGCTGACCGCCCAGCAGCCGTACAACAACGTGGTGCGCACGGCCGTCGAGGCGCTGGCCGCTGTCCTCGGCGGCACCAACTCGCTGCACACCAACGCCCTGGACGAGACCCTGGCACTGCCCAGCGAGCGGGCCGCGGAGATCGCGCTGCGCACCCAGCAGGTGCTGATGGAGGAGACCGGCGTCGCGAACGTGGCCGATCCCCTCGGCGGCTCCTGGTACGTCGAACAGCTCACCGACCGGATCGAGGCCGACGCGGAGAAGATCTTCGAGCAGATCCGCGAGCGCGGCCGGCGCGCCCACCCCGACGGGCAGCACCCCGTCGGGCCGATCACCTCCGGGATCCTGCGCGGCATCGAGGACGGCTGGTTCACCGGCGAGATCGCCGAGTCGGCCTTCCGCTACCAGCGGTCGCTGGAGAAGGGCGACAAGAAGATCGTCGGCGTCAACTGCCACACCGGCTCCGTCACGGGCGAGCTGGAGATCCTGCGGGTCAGCCACGAGGTGGAGCGCGAGCAGGTGCGCACGCTGGCGGCCCGCAAGGAGGCCCGCGACGACGCGGGGGTGCGGGACGCGCTGGCGGCCATGCTGACCGCGGCCCGCGACGGCGGCAACATGATAGAGCCCATGCTCGCGGCGGTACGGGCCGAAGCCACGCTCGGCGAGATCTGCAACGCCCTGCGCGACGAGTGGGGCGTCTACAGCGAGCCGGCGGCCTTTTGAGGCGTACGCGCGCGGGGGAGCGGGGTCCCGCGACGAGGGCGAGCGCGCCGCCCTGGGCGTGCACCTCCCTCAGGCGGGGTCCCCCCGTCCCGCCCCGGGCCCGGCCGGGTCGGGTTCCGAAGGACTCAGGGCGCACAGGCGCCGGGGCCGGCCGGGCCGCCCGGGTCCGGCGCCGGGTCGGTCAGGGCGGCCAGGCCGCGGGTCAGCAGGGTGGCGAACGTCGTGGCCCACGCGGCCGTCACCGGCTCCGCGCTGACGAGCAGCCGGTGCAGCACGGAGCCGGCGATGACGTCGAAGATCATGTCCGCGTTGCGCTCCGCCGTGGCCGCGTCCGGCTCCGCCCGCAGCTCCCCGCGCGCCTGCGCCCGCTCGCGGCCCCGCAGCACCAGACGCATCTGCCGGTCCACGATCGAGGCGCGGATACGCTCGCGCAGCGCCGCGTCGTGCGTCGCCTCCGCCAGCACCGCCATCAGCGCGCCGCGTGTGCGCGGCTCCCGGAGCAGCCCGGCGAACTGCAGCACCACGTCCTCCACGTCCCGCGTCAGGCTGCCGTGGTCCGGCAGCCGCAGGGAGTCGAAGAGGTCGGCGAGCGCGTCCAGAACGAGTTCGTTCTTGCCCGGCCAGCGCCGGTAGAGCGTGGTCTTCGCCACTCCCGCGCGGGCCGCGATGCCGCCGAGGGTCACCCCGGCCCAGCCCGTCTCGGCGATCGCGGCCCGGGCGGCGTCCAGGATGGCCCGGTCCGCGGTCGCGCTGCGGGGGCGGCCCGTGCGCCGTGCGGAGGGGGTCTCGTGGCTCATGAGCTGGACCTTATCCCTTCTCCCCGGCGCCGCAGGTGGGTTACGCTACGACTCGTAGCGAAAGTCACTCCCGAGCGACCGGTGTCTTCTGCTGCAGCGTGGAACCCGCCCGGGGGCGGACCCTTCCGGGCGGGTTCGCCGGGTCATCCTCGGCCCGTCCGTTCAATGCACCGCGCGAAGGGGGGAGGATAGGGCGTATGCAGCCACGCAACATGTCTATGAGCGGAGCGGTCGATCTGGCCGCGGTGAAGGCGGCCGCGGAGGCCAAGGAGAAGGCGGAGGCGGCGCGCGCCCAGGCCGCCCGGGACGGGGTGCCCGCGTCCGGCGCCGGTGCGCTGGTCATCGACGTCGACGAGGCCGGCTTCCAGCAGGACGTCCTGCAGCGCTCCACCGAGGTCCCCGTCGTCGTCGACTTCTGGGCCGAGTGGTGCCAGCCGTGCAAGCAGCTCAGCCCGCTGCTGGAGCGGCTGACGCAGGAGTACGCCGGCCGGTTCGTGCTCGCCAAGATCGACGTGGACGCGAACCAGATGCTGTTCCAGCAGTTCGGCGTCCAGTCCATCCCGGCGGTCTTCGCGGTCGTCGGCGGACAGGCCATCCCGCTGTTCCAGGGCGCCGCCCCCGAGCCGCAGATCCGCCAGGTGCTGGACGAGCTGATCAAGGTCGCCGAGCAGCAGTTCGGCATCGTCGGCCAGCCGGCGGCGGGCGGGGACGCCGAGGCCGGCGCGGACGGGCAGGAGGCCCCGGAGGAGCCGGCCGGCCCGCACGACAGCGCGCTGGCGGCAGCCGGCGACGCGCTGGACAAGGGCGATCTGGGCGGTGCCATCCAGGCGTACCGCAACGTGCTGTCCGACGACCCGGGCAACGTGGAGGCGAAGCTGGGCCTGGCGCAGGCGGAGCTGCTGCAGCGGGTGGAGGGGCTCGACCCCGCCGCCGCGCGCAAGGAGGCGGCGGACAACCCCGCGGACGTCCAGGCGCAGATCCGGGTCGCCGACCTGGACCTGGTGGGCGGGCACGTCGAGGACGCGTTCGGCCGGCTGGTCGACACGGTGGCGCGGACCGCGGGCGACGACCGGCAGGCCGCGCGGGTGCGGCTGCTGGAGCTGTTCGACGTCGTCGGCGGCGACGATCCCCGGGTGGTCGCGGGGCGGCAGGCGCTGGCCCGCGTGCTGTTCTGAACAGAGGTCGACGGAGGGTGACAGCCCCTGCCGCTTTGCCAAAAATTGACAATGCGCAGGGCTGTTACTCGCAGTAACTGACGCGCTGTCAGTTGACCGCCTTTGTCATGCTTTCTCGTCGAGTGCGCCCCCGGTGGCCGGCAACCCTGGGTGCAGGATCCGGCCATCGTGGCCGGATCCACGTCGTTTTTGCGTTACCCGTTGGTAACGAACCCCTTGTGCGCCCCCCTTCCGATGCACCACGATCGCCATCCGGACAGGGGGGTTCCCCCGTTTCCGCGGACCGTTCCCGCGGCCGGAGCCTGTCCGGACAACGAGTCGCTCGGGGGTAACGCCCCCTTCGACGTAGCGCGTCCGCCACCCGTACCCCGGGCCCGCATCAGCCGCACCCGCGTGCGCGTGCGGATCCCCTCGCCCCTGAGGACCGGCCCACGGGTCCAGGACGTACGTCCGAGAAGGAGGAAAGCATGGAGTCCCAGGCACGTGGTGGGACCAGGTGGAAGCGGTTCGCCGTGGTCATGGTGCCGAGCCTGGCGGCGACCGCCGCGATCGGCGTGGCGCTGAGTCAGGGCGCGCTGGCGGCGTCGTTCAGCGTGTCGGGCCAGGAGTTCAAGGTCACGGCGGACCGGCTGGAGGGCACCGGCTTCGTCCAGTACGGGGGTGTCGACAGCGGTCACGACCTGGAAGGCAACGAGGCCACCCGGCCGGTGGCGATATCCGCGTTCAAGGACGCGAAGATCAGCGGCATGTGCCAGTCGGTCGTCACGCCCGACGTCCCGCTCATCGGCTCGATCAGCCTGGTGCTGACGGCCGGCGACGAGAAGCCGGTGGAGGCCAAGAACCTCTACATCGACGTCGCGCAGCTCGACGCCGACGCGACGTTCGAGAACATCAACATCGGTGTGGCCGCCGGGTCCAGCAGCAAGGGTCCGGGCATCGGCAAGGGCGACAAGGCCAACCCGAACGGGTTCGCGCAGGAGGCCGACAAGGCCATCCTCACCGACGTGAAACAGACCGCCTGGGCCACCAGCGCCGGCACCTTCAAGCTGAGCGGGCTCAGCATGAAGCTGCACAAGGGCGTCAAGGAGTGCTTCTGACCGCGCACCCGGCCGGCGGGGAGGCGCGTACCGCTCCCCGCCGGACCCCCCTCTGACTGAACCGCACTGCCGTATCGGGGAGCTGTATTCATGAGCGCCGAGTCGCCGGACCTGCTGCACCGCCTCAACACCTGGCGGCTGCGATTCCGTGCCTGGCGCGGCTCCCGTCCGTTCTGGGCGGGTCTGCTGACCATCGCGGGCGGCGTGCCGATCGGCGCGCTGCCGTACTACAACATCAAGCTCGGCAACCTCAGCCTGCAGATGGCGACGCAGGCGGGGGCCGGCGGCCTGATCATCGGCGTGCTGCTGGTGACACTCGGGCTGACCATGTGGTTCCACTCCGTCGTCCGCGTGTTCGCGGGCGTCGCCTCCATCGTGCTGGCACTGGTGTCCATCCCGGTGTCCAACTTCGGCGGCCTGCTGGTGGGTTTCCTGCTGTCCATGATCGGCGGGGCGCTGGCCGTCTCGTGGGCGCCGGGGGAGACCGCGGCGGACGATGCCGGGGACGCCTCCGGTGAGTCCGGCGCCTCCTCCCCGGAGGGCTCCGCGGACGACTCCGCCGACGACGAGACACAGGCGACGAGAGCCGGAGTCGCCGGGCTCGGCGTGGACGTCCTGGAGGAGAGCGACGGCGGGAGGCACCGTGCTGCCGGATGACCACACGACGGCGGCGCGCAGGGGCCCGCGGCACGCGGCGCCCCGCAGATCGCTGCTCGGCCGGGTGCCGGCGGGCAGGGCGGTGGCCCTGGCGGCGATGCCCACCGCGGTCTTCCTGGGCCTGGGGCTCACCCCGCGGCCGGCGATCGCCGAGGACGATCCGGCGGACCGCTGGCGGCCGGGGCCGTGCGCCGAGCAGTCGGACGAGCCGGAGGACGAGGAGTCGGCGGACGCCGGCGACGCGCGGGAGGCCGGTGGCGGGAAGTCCGCCGAGCCGGGCGGCGAGCCGTCGCCCAGTCCCTCGGCGACGGCGGACGGGTCGGCGTCGGAGCGCAAGGACGGTGACGGCTCGGGCTCCGGCTCGGGGTCGGACGCCGCCTCCGGCGGCGAGGATTCCGGCACGGGCGGATCGGGGGAGCCGACGACGGAGCCGAGTCCTTCGCCGTCGCAGTCGAACCCGTGGTACGACCCGCTGGGCCTCGGCGACAAGGTGGGCGACCTCTTCGCCCCGGACGACCCGGAAGCGGAGCCCGAGCCCGCACCCGAGCAGTCCGGCGGCTCGCAGGACGCGGACTCCGGTGCCGGTGCGGCCGGTTCGGAGTCCGGCGGCGATGCGGGGTCCGGCTCCGGCGCCGCGGCGGACGAGAAGCTTCGCGAGAAGGAGAAGGCCATCCGCGACGCCGCCGAGGAGGCCGGCGCCACCGTGGAGGAGCTGGACGACAAGGTGCGGGACACGGCCGACGACCCCGCGGACGGCACACCGGGCGCTGGGGACGCCGCCGCGGACGGCAAGGAGCCGTTCCCCTGCCCCACCGCCGACCCCGAGGCGCTGGCGGACGCCGAACTGGAGCCCGGGCTGCCGCTGCTGCCCGACGACCCCTGGCGGCTGGAGAGCAGCAAGCTCACCCTCAGAGGGCTCAAGTACCACGGCATCGTCGAGGTGCGGACCTACAGCGGCGCCGTCAAGAAGGTGCTGAAGTACACCGCGGACGACGGGGTCGACATCCGCGACCTGCACCAGACCGTCATCGGACCCGGCAGGAACACCTCGCACGTACGCGCCGACGAGGGCAGCACGTCCACGATCCGCAACGGCACCGTGACCATGTACACCGAGGAGCTGAAGGGCAACCTCTTCGGGCTGATACCGCTGACGTTCAGCCCCGACAGCCCTCCGCCGCTGGACCTGCCGTTCGCGTTCTTCACCGACGTACAGGTGATCCAGGCCGGTCAGTTCGGCGGCACGCTCACCGTGCCGGGCCTGAAGAACACCATCGAGTAGCGCCGGCCGCCCGGCTCAGCGCTCGCCGCCCAGGTGGTGCACACGGACCATGTTCGTGGTGCCCGGCACCCCGGGCGGCGACCCGGCGGTCATGACCATCGTGTCGCCCTGGTGGAAGCGGTGGAGCTTCAGCAGCTCCGCGTCCACCAGGTCCACCATCGCGTCGGTGTTGTCCACGTGCGGCACGAGCACCGGCTCCACGCCCCAGCTCAGACAGAGCTGGTTGCGCGTGCTCTCGTCGGTGGTGAAGGCGAGGATCGGCTGGCACGCGCGGTAGCGCGACAGCCGCCGCGCGGTGTCACCGGACTGGGTGAACGCCGCGAGGAGCTGGGCGTTCAGGAAGTCCGCGATCTCGCACGCGGCACGGGCCACGGACCCGCCCTGCGTCCGCGGCTTCTTGCCCTGCACCAGCGGCTGCAGGCCCCGCGACAGCAACTCGTCCTCCGCGGCCACGACGATCCGCGACATCGTCTTGACCGTCTCGATCGGGTACTTGCCGACCGACGACTCGGCCGACAGCATCACCGCGTCCGCGCCGTCGAGGATCGCGTTCGCGACGTCGGACGCCTCCGCGCGCGTCGGGCGCGAGGAATTGATCATCGACTCCATCATCTGGGTCGCGACGATCACCGGCTTGGCGTTGCGGCGGCACATCTCGATCAGCCGCTTCTGCACCATCGGCACCTTCTCCAGCGGGTACTCCACCGCCAGGTCGCCGCGGGCCACCATCACGCCGTCGAAGGCGAGGACGATCTCCTCCATGTGGTCGATCGCCTGCGGCTTCTCGACCTTGGCGATCACCGGCACCCGCCGGCCGACCTCGTCCATGACGCGGTGGACGTCGGCGATGTCGCCGGCGTCGCGCACGAAGGACAGCGCCACCATGTCACAGCCCATGCGCAGCGCGAAGCGCAGGTCGTCCACGTCCTTCCCGGAGAGCGCCGGGACGTTCACCGCCACGCCGGGCAGGTTGATGCCCTTGTGGTCGGAGACGACGCCGCCCTCGATGACCATGGTGCGCACCTCGGGGCCGCTGACCTCCAGCACCTCCAGCGCCACCGCGCCGTCGTTGACGAGGATGCGCTCGCCGCGGGCGACGTCACCGGGCAGGCCCTTGTACGTCGTGCCGCAGACGGACCGGTCGCCCGGCACGTCCTCCGTGGTGATGGTGAACTCGTCGCCGCGCGCCAGCTCCACCGGGCCCTGGGCGAAGGTCTCCAGCCGGATCTTCGGGCCCTGCAGGTCGGCGAGCACGCCGATGGGCCGCCCGGTCTCCTCCGCGGCCTTGCGCAGCCGGTCGTAGCGCTCCTGGTGCTCGGCCTGGGTGCCGTGGCTCATGTTGAAGCGGGCCACGGTCATGCCGGCCTCGATCAGCGCTTTGAGCTGCTCGAAGGAGTCGACGGCGGGACCCAGGGTGCAGACGATTTTCGCTCGGCGCATGACGGCATCCTATCGGTTTGTTCTCGACCGGAATTATCCCGGTGGCGGTGGCGCCTGGCCGTCCCCGCGCACCAGGTCGCGGGTCTGGGTGGCGATCTCCAGCTCCTCGTCCGTCGGCACCACCGCCACCGCCACCCGGGAGCCGGGCGCGGAGACGACGCGGGGCGCGGAGCCGCGGACCGCGTTGCGCACGGAGTCCAGCTCGACGCCGAGCCCTTCGAGGCCCCGCAGCGACGCCTCCCGGACGGCGGCGGAGTTCTCCCCGACGCCGGCGGTGAACGCCAGGGCGTCCACCCGTCCCAGCACGGCGGTGTACGCGCCGATGTACTTGCGGATGCGGTGGACGTACACGTCGAAGGCGAGCGCCGCCCGCCCGTCGCCCCCGGCGATCCGGCGGCCGATCTCACGCATGTCGTTGTCGCCGCAGAGGCCGGTCAGACCGCTGCGCTTGTTGAGCAGCGTGTCGATCGCGTCCGTGTCCATGCCCGCCTCGCGGGCGAGATGGAAGATCACCGCCGGGTCGAGGTCCCCGCTGCGGGTGCCCATCACCAGGCCCTCCAGCGGGGTCATCCCCATCGACGTCTCCACGCACCGGCCCCCGGCGATCGCCGAGACGCTGGCGCCGTTGCCGAGGTGCAGCACGATGACGTGGAAGTCCCCGGGGGCCGCCGGGTCGCGGCCGAGCAGCCGCGCGGTGGCGCGGGAGACGTAGGCGTGGGACGTGCCGTGGAAGCCGTAGCGGCGGATGGCGTGGGCGTCGGCGGTGGCGGTGTCGAGGGCGTAGCGCCAGGCGTGCTCGGGGAGGGTGGCGTGGAAGGCGGTGTCGAAGACCGCGACCTGCGGCAGGTCGGGGCGCAGCTCGCGGGCGACGCGGATGCCGGCGATGTTCGCCGGGTTGTGCAGCGGGGCGAGCGGGACGAGCTTCTCCATCTCCGTCAGCACGCCGTCGTCGACGAGGACCGGCTCGGTGAAGCGGGTGCCGCCGTGGACGGCCCGGTGGCCGATGGCCAGCAGGCCAGGGGAGTCCAGCCCGTGCCCCGCGGCGGCCAGCTCCTCGCCGACGGCGCGCAGCGCCGCCGCATGGTCGGGCACGCCGCCGCGGGCCCGCGGTTCGCCGATCCGCTCGATGATGCCGCGGGCGGGGCGGTCGGCGCCGGGCTGCGGTCCCGCCATGTCGATGAGCTGGTACTTCAGCGACGAGGAGCCGGAGTTGAGCACCAGGACCCGGGTCGGATCGGTCACGGGCGGCCCTCCTGAGCCGGTGCCGCGGTGCCCTGCGCCTGGACGGCGGTAATGGCCACCGTGTTGATGATGTCCTGGACGAGCGCGCCCCGGGACAGGTCGTTCACCGGCTTGTTGAGGCCCTGCAGTACGGGCCCCACGGCGATCGCGCCGGCCGTGCGCTGGACCGCCTTGTAGGTGTTGTTGCCGGTGTTGAGGTCGGGGAAGACCAGCACCGTGGCCTGCCCGGCGACCCGCGAGTCCGGCATCTTGGCGGCGGCCACGGTGGCGTCCACCGCCGCGTCGTACTGGATCGGGCCCTCCACCTGCAGGTCCGGCCGGCGCTCCCGTACCAGCGCGGTCGCGCGCCGCACCTTGTCCACCCCCGAGCCGGAGCCCGAGGTGCCGGTGGAGTACGACAGCATCGCCACCCGCGGCTCGACCCCGAACTGCGCGGCCGTCGCCGCCGACTGGATGGCGATGTCCGCGAGCTGCTCGGCGTCCGGATCGGGGTTGACCGCGCAGTCCCCGTACACCAGGACCCTGTCCGCCAGGCACATGAAGAAGACGGACGAGACGATCGCGGCACCCGGGGCCGTCTTGATGACCTCGAACGCGGGGCGGACCGTGGCGGCGGTGGAGTGCGCGGCGCCGGAGACCATCGCGTCGGCCAAGCCCTGCTGCACCATCAGGGTGCCGAAGTAGTTGACCTCGCCGAGGACGTCGTACGCCAGTTCCACGCTGACGCCCCGGTGGGCGCGGTACTGCGCGTACAGCTCGGCGAAGCTCTCGCGCAGCGGCGAGACGCGCGGGTCGGTGATCCGGGCCGTCGCCGGGCCGTCCGGCGGCCCCGCCGGTGCGTCCGCGCCCAGCAGCGGCAGGCTCAGCCCCAGCTCCGCGGCGCGCTTGCGGATCGTCTGCTCCTCGCCGAGGAGTGTGAGATCGCACACCCCGCGCCGTACCAGCACCTCCGCCGCCAGCAGCACCCGTTCCTCGGTGCCCTCCGGCAGCACCACGTGCCTGCGGTTGCCCTGTGCCCGCTCGATCAGCATGTGCTCGAACATCATCGGCGTCACGCGCCCGCTCGCCGCCACCGCCAGCCGCCCGGTGAGCTGGGCGGAGTCCACGTGCGACTCGAAGAGGCCGAGGGCGATGTCCGCCTTCCGGGGCGTTGCGGCGTTCAGCTCGCCGCGCAGCCCGACCAGCGCCGCGGCGGTGGGGAACGAGCCCTCGGCCACCGTGAGCAGCGGCGTCCCCGGTGCCAGCCGCTCGGCCAGCGCCATGATGTCCGGGCCCGGACGCTCGTCCAGCGTGAGCAGCAGCCCGGCGATGGCGGGGGAGCCCGCCGAGTGCGCGGCCAGCGCCCCGACGACCAGGTCGGCGCGGTCGCCGGGCGTGATGACCATGCAGCCCTCGCTGAGGGCCGGCAGGAAGGCCGGAAGCATCGCGCCGCCGAAGACGAAGTCGCGTACGTCACGGGCCAGCCCGCCGGCATCGCCGGTCAGCAGCCCGGCGCCGAGCGCGTCCCGTATCTGCGTGACGGTGGGGGCGGCGAGACCGGCGTCCTCGGGGATGACGTACACCGGTACGGGTAGCTGGGTGCCGATGTCCGCGGCGGTGGCGCGGGCCCGCGGGGCGGCGTCGGGGGCGACGCGGTTGGCGATCATCGCCACGACGTCGCAGCCGAGGGAGGTGTACGCGTCGTATGCGTTGCGCACCTCGGCGACCACGGAGTCCGCCGACTGTTCCGCGCCGCCGACGACGGGCAGCACGGTGGCGCCGCACTCGTTGGCGAGGCGGGCGTTGAGCGCCAGCTCGGCGGGGATGTTGGTGTCGGCGAAGTCGGTGCCCAGGATCAGCACGGCCTCGTAGCCGGCGGCGATCTCGTGGAACCGCTCGACGAGCCGGGCCACCAGGGTGTCCGTACCCTCCTCGGCCTGCAGCGCGGAGGCGCTCTCGTACGTCATGCCGAGCACCCCGGAGCGCGGCTGGCTGAGCCGGTAGCGGGCGCGGAGCAGGTCGAAGACGGGGTCGCGGGCATCGGCGCCGGCGTGGGCCAGCGGGCGGAAGATCCCCACCCGGTCGACCTGGCGGGAGAGCAGCTCCATCATGCCCAGCTCGACGATCTGACGGCCGTCTCCGCGGCCGATGCCTGCGACGTAGACGCTGCGGGTCACTCCTGCACTCCATCCGTCCCGTCCGTCGCGGTCCCGTCCGACCCTACCGTCGGGCGCGGGCCGGGGCGTGCGATCGGCGCGGGTGCGGGGCGGGTGCGAGGCGAGGCTGCCGCCGGGTGTGACGGAGGGTTAACCGGCTGTTCGGACGGGTGACTCCCCGGGCGTGGGAGAATCGGCACCGAGCATGCATGCGACGGCACGAGCAGGAGAGACATGCGCATCGGAGTACTCACGGCAGGCGGAGACTGCCCCGGCCTGAACGCGGTGATCAGGTCGGTGGTCCACCGGGCCGTGGCCGGTCACGGCGACGAGGTGATCGGTTTCGAGGACGGCTTCAAGGGACTGCTCGAAGGGCGGTACCACAAGCTGGACCTCAACGCCGTCAGCGGCATCCTGGCCCGCGGCGGCACCGTCCTGGGCTCGTCCCGGCTGGAGCGCGACCGGCTCCGCGAAGCCTGCGAGAACACCGAGGAGCTCAGCCGCGAGCTGGCCCTCGACGCGCTCATCCCGATCGGCGGCGAGGGCACCCTCACCGCGTCGGCGATGCTCGCCGACGCGGGCATGCCGGTCGTCGGCGTACCGAAGACCATCGACAACGACATCTCCGCGACCGACCGCACCTTCGGCTTCGACACCGCCGTCGGCGTGGCCACCGAGGCGATGGACCGGCTGAAGACCACCGCCGAGTCCCACCAGCGGGTCATGGTCGTCGAGGTCATGGGCCGGCACGCCGGCTGGATCGCGCTGGAGTCCGGCATGGCCGGCGGCGCGCACGGCATCTGCCTGCCGGAGCGGCCGTTCGACGTCGGCAGCATCTGCAAGATGGTCGAGGAGCGCTTCGACCGGCAGAAGAAGTTCGCCGTCATCTGCGTCGCCGAGGGCGCGCACCCGGCCGAGGGCACGATGGAGTACAAGAAGGGCGAGATCGACCAGTACGGTCACGAGCGCTTCACCGGCATCGGCAACCGGCTCGCCGGCGAACTGGAGCGGCGCCTGGGCAAGGAGGCCAAGCCGGTCATCCTCGGTCACGTGCAGCGCGGGGGCACACCCACGGCGTACGACCGCGTGCTGGCGACGCGCTTCGGATGGCACGCGGTGGAGGCGGTGCACCGCGGGGACTTCGGGCAGATGACGGCGCTGCGGGGGACCGACATCGTGATGGCGCCGCTGGCGGACGCGACGCGTGAGCTGAAGCGGGTGCCGGTGCACCGGATGGACGAGGCGGAGGTCGTGTTCTGACGGGTGCGGGCCGCCCTGCGGGCCGCGGTCCGGGGAGACCGCGGTCCGTACCGGCGACGGGGACGCCGGGACTCCGTACCTTGGGGGTGACGCCGGCAAGGTGCCCGGGCGCGGGATGACTTGTCCGTGCTCCCCCGGGAGCGCGGGACCCGGTCGCCCCGTGCGGATCAGCGGTCGTGTCGCCTGGAAGGGTGGGCGGGAGATGACGTTTCGGCAGCACTTGAAGCAGGAGGCGTACCGGATCCTGGACACGTTCCCGGCGGAGCTGAGACCGGAGATCTACGTCGTCGCCCTGCAGATGTACCGCGTCGACCAGGACGCCCGTTACCCGTATGTGCACGTCGGCTACAACACCGAGGCGCAGATACGCCGCGAGCGTGAGGCGGCGCGCGGTGAGCTGGATCCGGACGGCGAGGTGCGGTGGTCGTACGCGTACTGGATCCTCGACGGCTTCGAGCGCGTCGGGCACGTGCCGGAGGATCCCGTGGGCACCGCGCTGCACCGGGCGGAGGCGGTGGCGAAGGGCCTGTGGTTCGAGGACGAGGAGCAGTTCTCGGACCGGTGGTCCGCGGCGTACGACCTGCTGTGCGCGGACTTCGCGGAGGACTGCGTGGACGTGGCGCGGCACCTGCACGAGACGGGGCGCGTCGAGGAGGTGCTCGGGCGGCCGGTGCCGGTGGTCCTCTTCGACATGGACGATCCGGAGGAGCAGATCCCGCTCACGGCGGAGGCGAACCCGCCGGAGCTGGTGGCGGACTATCTGGCGTGGCAGCGGGCGCAGGTCGAGGAGTAGCGCACCGGTCGGATGCGGGGGCTGTTCGGGCGGTGGGTACAGCGGACCGCCGGGGCACCGCGGACTCAGGCGCGGGGGCGAGGTCGAGCCGCCAGACGGCCTCGTCGTCCTGGACCAGGCCCGTACGTACCAGCCCCGCCGATGCCGCGACGGCGGCGGAGGCGTGGTGGCAGGGGTGCACGTGCGCGACGAAGGCCCGCAACGGCAGCCGCCGCAGGTGCGCGACGAGTCCCCGGGCGGCCTCACCGGCCAGACCGCGCCCCTGCCACGGGGTCCCCACGACCCAGGCGACCTCGGCGACGCCCTCCCGGATCGTCACCTGTACGTAGCCGCAGAGCCGTCCGTCCGCCCGCATGCGCAGCACCCAGTTCCCCCACACGGTGCCGGCCCCGGGCGCTCCGGCGGCCAGCCGCGCGTACCGCGTGCGCAGTTCGCCGAGGGTGGGCGGCGAGCCGCCGGTGAACGCGTAGAGCGCGGGGTCGGCCAGCACGCCGGCCATCTCGTCGGCGTGCCCGACGCTCAGGGGGAGCAGGTCGAGCCGCGCGGTCCGGATCGTCTCGCCGACGGCGTCGGTCAGTTCGGTGTCCGTCACAACCCCCGGGGATCGGATGCGGAAGGAGAGACGGATGCCTCGCCCGCCCCCTGCGCTGCGGGGCCGCGGTGAAGAACATGACCGTCCCCGGGTGACGCTACTGCAAGGTGGCCGCGGACGGCACGCCGGCCACCTGCTCCGCGCGCGGGCGAACCCCGGTGGCAGGCCGTGCCTGCCACCGGGGCGGTGCCGCTCGGTGCCGCCGACCGACCGGAGGCCGGTCCCGCCGGCCGGCACCCAAGGGGCGGTGGTCCGCCGGGCCGCGCGGGCTCAGTCCTTGACGTGGCCCTTGATGTGCCGCTGCACGAACTCGTGGGCCATGTCGCCGAACTGCTTGCCGAACACGATGGACCTCTCGACCGTCGTCTTGAAGTGCACGCCTCCCCACACCCGGCTCATGGCGCAGTCCTCGACGAAGTCCGTCCAGGTGGGGTAGCGCAGCTCGATGTCCTTGGCGGGGACGATGCCCGGCTCCGTCAGCCCGGAGCCGGCGGAGACGGGCCACGTCCAGTCCAGGACGTCGGAGCGGAGGTAACGACGGGCGGCCTGCGCCTCGGCGGCGCACAGCGTGGTGGATCCGGAGGGGTAGTCGGGGTGGTCGCCCACGGGCAGATAGGAGGCCCACTCGTCCGCGGGCAGCCGGACCGTCCCCTTGCCGGGACCGCCCCAGGCGCTCACCTTGCGGCTGCCGTAGACGTGCCGGACCGCGCTGAACGGCCGGACGGCCTCGTACGTGGTCTTCAGGTGCCAGGCGGCGATCAGGTCGTCGAACTGCGCCAGGGAGGCGGTGAAGAACAACTGGGCCCAGCCGTCCAGGTCCAGGTCGTGGGCCACCGCCGCGGCGTATGTCGACTGGCCGACCCCCAGGAACTTGTTGTCGAAGAACTCCGCCTTGACCTTCTGCTCGTCGGTGAGCCTGGCCGACGCCTCCAGGATCTCGTCCACCGACCGCCTGTAGCGGCGGCGGTCGGTGTGGTCGGTGTGGTCGGGCGGGCGGAGCTTGAACCGGGACGGGTCCCGGAAGGTGTGGGCCTTGACCAGCCGCAGTTGCGGGGTGACGAACCGCTGGGCGACCCAGACGGCCTTGTCGCCGGGGCCGCCGCCGACGCGCCGGCGGTGGGGGTGGATCGCCGGCTGCCAGCGCGAGGGGTCCGTCAGTTCGTAGGGGCTGTTCACGGGCCGGTAGCCGGTGTAGTCCTCGTAGGGCCGGCCGTTGTACTTGCGTCCCTCGTCGCCGAGGTGGTTCATGCCGTCGTGCAGGCGGGCCCTGACGATGGCCTTGCCGGCTATGTTGCCGATGCCGACAGGGCTGGCCGGATCCTCCGACTCGTCGTCGGGGTCCAGTCCGAGCGAGGCCATGAGCTGGCGCATGCCCTCCAACTGGTACGGGTCCAGGCCCTTGCGCACCTGGTACCAGGCGTGCACGCCGGCGATGTTCTTGTTCCTGTTGGTGGCGGACTCGGCGGCGGGGCGGCGGGGGATGCGGGAGTGCACGCCGACCGCGGTGGGGTGGTAGGGCGCCAGCGCGTCGAACCACGAGGTCTGCAGCGCGTGGGTGATCCAGATCAGGATGGACGCGTCCATGGGCCCGAAGACCCCCGCGTCCTGCGTGTTGGCGGCCCTGGGGACCAGGTCCCGGATGAAGTTGCCGGTGTCGAAGTCGAAGTCGTCGGCGGCCGCCTCCGCCGGCGAGCCGGCGGGCCGGCCGGCGGCGGCCGCACCGGGCTGCCCCCAGACGGCGAGCGCCGCGGCCGTTACCCCGCCGAGCACCAGCGACCTGCGCCGCGGTCCCATGCCCGAGACGGGGGAAGATCCGGACGTCCTCATGGGTTGTTTCCCCTATCTTGTTCGCGAAGCATCACGCGTATCCAGGGCTGAATCCCTGCTGACGGGTCGGCCAGACGCTAACGCCCGCCCCTCGCAATCCACTCGCGCCCTCCTCGTGGACGGGGCCGGCGGCCCGCTGACCTGGGGTCGGTGAAGATCACGCCCCGTGGATCGCGGGTCGGGTACGGCGCGGGCGGACCGCGTCAGTTGCGCAGGAGCTCCCAGAAGCGGGGGAGTATCTGCTGCAGATACGTCGTCGCCCCCGCCGCGGACTCCGAGGCGGGGTCCTCGTCCCAGTTGCGGGCCGCCGCGGTGCGGGTCTGGTACTCCTCGTGCAGCGCGCTCAGGGCGCGTTCCAGAGCGCGGCGGGGAAGGCGCGTGAGCCGGGCCACGGGGCGGACGTGGGGCTGCCAGCGGGTGGTGGCGGCGTCGCGGAGGTGGCGGGCCAGGGGTTCGGTGCGGCCGGTGAGGTCCAGGAGGTCCGGGAGGGGGAGGCGCAGGAGGTAGGCGAGCCGGGTGGCCTGGGACTCGGTGCCGGGCCAGCGGCCGGTCCGTTCGGCGCTGAGGTAGGTCGCGGGGTCCATGCCGATGTGGCGGGCCACGTCGTCCAGAGGCAGTCCGTGGGCGCGGCGGTGGGCGTGGAGCGGCGTGGAGGAGCCCATCAGGTCCGCCGGGGTGCACCACAGGGCCCCGGCCAGGGCGTCGAGTTCGTGGTGGGTGGGGCGGGCGTGGCCCTTCTCCCAGTCGGCGACCGCGGCGGCGGGTACGGCCAGGCCGTACGCGGCGCGCATGCCGTACGCGACGTGGTCGTGGCCCAGGCCCAGGGCGCGGCGTAATCGACGGGCCGCCGCGGGGTCGAAAGGTGGTGGGTGCTCCGGCGATCCGGCGCCGGAGCCGGGCGCCTGTGTCGTCACACCGTCACCGTAGGTAGTGATGCACCCCGTTATCAACCGTGCGTTCCGCCGAAGCTACGGAGGGGCGCGGGCGCGCCGAGGGGGGTTGACGGTGGTCGGTCGATGGTTAAAGTCTAGACCAATTACCCCCCACGCAAGGAGTGTTGTATGGACCGCGGTACGAAGCGTCCCGGCAAGGGCCGCAAGGCACTCAAGGCGGCCGTCGCCGCCGCGGGCACCGCCCCGCTGCTCCTCCTCGCCCTGCCCACCCAGCAGGCGAGTGCGCACGGCTGGATCACCAACCCGCCGAGCCGTCAGGACCAGTGCGCGAACGGCGTCGTCGAGTGCGGCGCCATCACGTACGAGCCGCAGAGCGTCGAGGGGCCGAAGGGCCTGACCAGTTGCAGCGGCGGCAACGAGGGCTTCGCCGAGCTGGACGACGACAGCAAGGGCTGGAACGTCACGAACGTCGGCAGCACCACGACGTTCAACTGGAAGATCACCGCCCGGCACAGCACCAGCACCTGGCAGTACTTCGTCGGCGGCCAGAAGGTGGCGGAGTTCGACGACGGCGGCGCCCAGCCGCCCGCCGAGTTCAGCCACACCGTCGACTTCGGCGGGATCACCGGCAAGCAGAAGGTGCTCGCCGTGTGGAACGTCGCCGACACGTCGAACGCCTTCTACGCCTGCGTCGACGTCAACATCGGCGGCTGACGGCCCGCCACGCGGCTCCCGGAGCCACACGCGGCACGCGCCCGGCGGGCTGACCGCCAGGCGCGTGTATGCGGCCCCGTGAGCGGCGGTGGAGGGCCGGCCAGGCCCCGGTCTGCCCTCCACCGCGCCACGCCCCCGCCGGTCAGCCCTTCACCGCGCCGCCCAGGGCGAAGCCGCCGCCCAGACGGCGGGCGATGAGCACGTACAGCAGCACCGCCGGCGCCGAGTAGAGGATCGAGAAGGCCGCCAGCTCCCCGTAGACCACCGACCCCATGTTGCCGAAGAGCTCGAAGATCGAGACGGAGGCCGGCATCTGGTCCGGGCTGAGCAGCAGCATGAAGGGGACGAAGAAGTTCCCCCACATCATGATGAACGAGAAGACCGTCACCACCGTGACCCCCGGGCCCATCAGCGGCAGGATCACCCGCACCAGCGCCTGCATCGACGACGCGCCGTCCGTCCAGGCCGCCTCCTCCAGCACCTTCGGCACCCCGTCCATGAAGTTCTTCATCAGCCAGATCGCGAACGGCAGTTGCGAGCTGGCCAGGAAGAACGCCGTGCCGGACATCGTGTCGATCAGGTTGATCTGCACGAACAGCCCGTAGACCGGCACCATGATGGCGGTGATCGGCAGGCTGGTGGTGAAGAGGATCGTCAGCATGAACGGGCGGTTCAGCCGCGAGCGGTAGCGCGACAGCGGGTACGCCGCCAGCGCCGCCGCGACGACCGTGACGGCCGTCGCCGAGCCGCACAGGATCAGGCTGTTGAGCAGCGGGCGGAAGCTGATGTCCGTGGTCATCACCGCGTCGAAGTTGTCCCAGGTGACGTCCGTCGGCGGCCGGGCGGTCAGCCCCGAGTCCGCGTCGATCGACGCGAAGAGCAGCCAGGCCAGCGGCAGGATGAACGCCAGCGCAGCGAAGAGCAGACACAGATCGGCGGCCAGCCGCCGGCCGTACCTGCGCGCGCCGAGGGTGGCGGCCCCGCGGCGCCGGCGGGGCGCCGGGGAGCCGGGCGGCGGGGTGTCGCGGGTGAGCGTGGACGTGGGCATCGATTCATACCTCCGTACGCAGCATCCGCATGTACACCAGGGAGAACAGCGCGCCCACCAGCAGCAGGAGCAGGGCCACCGCCGTGCCGTAGCCCAGCAGGTTGTTCTTGAACGCCTGCTCGTACATGAACAGCGGCAGCGTCTGGCTGCGGTCGCCCGGGCCGCCGCGGGTCATCGCCCAGATCAGCCCGAAGACCGAGAGCGTCTGCAGGGTGTTGAGCATCAGGTTGGTGGCGATCGAGCGCCGGATCATCGGCAGCGTGACGTGCCAGAGCTTCCGCCAGCCGCCGGCGCCGTCCACCTCGGACGCCTCGGTGATCTCCTTGGGGATCTCGGAGAGCGCGGCGGAGTAGACGAGCATCGAGAACGCCGTGCCGCGCCAGATGTTGGCGAACGACACCGCCAGGATCGGCAGCGTGTACAGCCAGTTCTGGCTGGGCAGATGGAGCCAGTCGAGGACGGAGTTGAGGGTGCCCTCGCGGCGGAAGAAGGCGTAGAGGAGGAATCCGGCGACGACCTCGGGCACCACCCAGGCGGTGATCACGATCGCGCCGGTGACGGTACGCACCGTCTTCGAGGCCCGCTGCATCAGCGAGGCGAGCGCGAGCCCCAGCGTGTTCTGGCCGACGATCGACGACAGGATCGTGAACACCAGCGTCAGCCAGACGGCGTTGACGAACCCCTCGTCGCCGAAGGCGGTACGGAAGTTCTCCAGACCGACGAACGACGACTCCGCCTGGCCCGACAACTGCAGGTCGGTGAAGGCGATCCACACGCAGTAGGCGATGGGGCCGGCCAGGAAGAGCAGCATCAGGACGACGGACGGCCCCACGGGCAGCGCCCTCAGGAGGGCGCGCAGCACGGAGTTGGGCGGCTGCGTGCGCTTCGGCGGTCGGGTACGACGGGCGCCGCCGCCCGCCTGGCCGGGGACGCGCGCCGCACCGGCGGCGCCCCGGGGCCCGGCGGGGGCGGGGGTGTGCTTGGTCACCATGGCCTCTCGGGCTGCTCGCGCGGGCTACTTCTCGACCACCTCGCCGTCGGTGATCGAATCGAGCTGTTCGCCGTAGCCCTTCGCGGCCTCCTCGGCGGAGGCGTCGCCGGTGGTCACCTGCTCCATGGCCTCCTGGATGGCCGTGGAGACCTGCGGGTAGACCGGGAGAGCCGGTCGGTAGTGGGTGTCCTCGACCAGGCCGGTGAAGAACTCGACGCCCGGGACGTACGCCTGGTAGTCGGGGTCGGCGGCGACGTCCTCGCGGACGGCGATCTGGCCGTTGGCGACGGTCAGCCGGGTGTTGTTCTTCTGCGACTGGGCGACCTTCATGAACTCGAAGGCCAGATCGGGGTTGTTGGACTTGGCGGGGATGGACCAGGCCCAGCCGCCGGACATGCTGACCCGGCCGGGTGCCTGGCCGTTCTGGGTGGGCATGGCGGCCTGGCCGAGGACCTCGGTCCACTCGGGCCACGGCTTGGGGCCGGTCTCCAGCCAGTTGTTCGACATCCACGAGCCGTCGAGGTCGATGGCGAGCTTGCCCTCGGGCAGCCACTCGGTGCCGACCTTGGTGCCGACGTTGGGGTCGAGGGCGTCCTGCGGGTCGGGGCCGAGGCCGTCGTTGTAGACGGTGTGCACGAAGTCGAGGGCGTCGGTGAAGCCCTGGCTGCCGGCGACCCACTTCTTCGACCCGGGGTCGTACAGCGGGTCGGCGCCGGTCCCGTACAGCAGCATCTCGAAGCCCTGCATGGACGCGGCTTCGCCGGCGGGCTTGCCGGTGTAGACGTTCAGCGGGATCACGCCGGGCAGTTCACGCTTGATGGTGCGGGCCGCGTCCAGCACGTCGTCCCAGGTCCTGGGCTGCCAGTCGACGGGGAGGCCGGCCTTGTCGAACAGCTCCTTGTTGTACCAGAGCCCGCGGGTGTCGGTGCCGTCCGGGACGCCGTACGTCTTGCCGTCCTGGCCCTGCGCGGCGGTCTTCGCCGTGTCGATGTACTGATCCCAGTCCTTCCAGCCCTGGAGATAGTCGTCGAGGGGGGTGAGCAGGCCCGCGGCGATATCGGAGTTGATCAGGAAGGTGTCCTCGTAGACGAGGTCGGGGGCGGTCTTGGGGGACCGCAGCATCTGCTGGACCTTGGTGTAGTACTGCTCGTCCGGCACTTGAACGGGGATCAGTTCCACCTTCTTGCCGGGGAACTTCTTCTCGAACTCCTTCTTCACCGCCTCGATCTCGCGGTCGAAGATCTTGTTCTTGGAGTCCGTGGACTTCTTGAACTGCACCCTCACGGTGTCCGGATCGCTGCCGGAGTCTCCGCAGGCGGAGAGTGCGGTGGCGGCGAGCACGGCGGTGAGCGCGGTGGCGAGCATGGGGGAAAAGGGTCGGTACACGGCGGGACCTCCCTGCGGCTCCGGCGAGGATGCGGTGAAAGTACGGCTGTCCGGATGTCCGGTCAATCCTTCTGGCAAGGGCTGTCCTGTATCGGTGACAACGTTGTTGTACCGACGCTTTCCCGAGCCGCACCGACTGGTTTCAGCCGCCAATGGTCCGGAAGTTTTCGCGCGGCCCTCCGGGGGCGGGACCTCAGGGGCGGGCGCCGGACCAGCGGTAGCGCAGTTCGGGGCGGCCCACCTGGCCGTACCGGGGGGCGCGGGCGGCGTGGCCGGTCTCGGCCAGATGCTCCAGATAGCGGCGTGCGGTGATGCGGGACGTGCCGGTGGCCTCGCCGGCGGCGGTCGCGGTGAGGCCGTCGTCCCCCGCCCGGCGCAGGGCGTCGGTGACGGCGGCGAGGGTCGGACCCGACAGGCCCTTGGGGAGCGCGGCCTGCGCCGGCGCGCGGAGCGCGGCGAGCGCGCGGTCCACCTCGTCCTGGCCGCCGGCCTCGCCGGCCGCGGCGTGGAACTCGGCGTAGCGCACGAGGCGGTCGCGCAGGGTCGCGAAGGCGAACGGCTTCAGCACGTACTGCACGACGCCCAGGGAGACCCCCTCGCGGACCACGGCCAGGTCGCGGGCGGAGGTGACGGCGATGACGTCGGCGGCGTGGCCGGCGGCGCGCAGCGAGCGCAGCAGCGCGAGGCCGTGGCCGTCGGGGAGGTAGAGGTCGAGCAGGATCAGATCGACGGGCACCTGGTCGAGGAGGCGGGCCGCCTCGGCGCGCGACCGGGCGGCCCCGGCGACGGCGAAGCCGGGCACGCGCTCGACGTAGAGCCGGTGGGCGTCGGCGGCGACGGGGTCGTCCTCGACGACGAGCACGCGGATGGGCGCGGAGCGCCCGGCGGCGGTCACCGCTCACCCCGGCGCGGCACGGCGCCGGCGGGGTTCCCGGCGGCGCCGGTTCGGGCCGAGCGGCGCGTGGAGGCGTCGGCCGGGCCCGCGGAGCCCTCGCGGGAGTCCGGCCCGGTGGCGCGGGTGTCCGGGGCCGGACCGCGGGGTGCGGAGGGTACGCCCCCGCGGCCGGAGGCCCGGTCCGGGGGCGGGGTGCCGTCGGCCGGGTTGCGCGCCGCCGGTACCCGGGGCGTCGCGGCTGCCGGGCCGCCGTCGGCCGGGTCCGGGCGCTCCGCGGCGCTCCCCTCGGCGGCACGTCGCGCGGCGGACTCGTCCCGGCCCGCGGGCGATGCCGCGGCCGGCTCCTCCGCGGCCGTCGTGGCGTGAGCCGTCCCGGCCCACGCTCCGGGTGCTCCCCGGGGAGTGGAGGGCTGCGCCGGTGGTCCGTCCCGCGGTTCACCGGCCTCCGGGGAGCCGGCTTCCGGGGCGCCGCCGTCTCGTGTACCCGCCGGGCCCAGCGGCAGGCGGACCGTGAACTCCGCGCCGCCGCCCTCCGCCCGGCTCAGCGTCGCCTCGCCGCCGTGGCGGCGGGCCGCCTGGCGGACCAGGGCCAGGCCCAGGCCGCGGCCACCGGGGCCCGCGCGCTTCGTCGTCCATCCGCGCTCGAAGACCTCCTCCGCAAGCCGCGGGTCCACCCCCGGGCCGTCGTCCGCGACCCGCAGCAGCAGTTCGCCGTCCGCCGCCCGCGCCGTGACCCGTACCTGCGGCTGGCCGCCGTCCCGTACCCCGGACGCCGTCCGGGTCCTCGCCCCCTCCGCCGCCGCGTCCACCGCGTTGTCGATCAGGTTGCCGAGCACCGTCACCAGGTCCCGGGCCGGCAGGGCCGGCGGCAGCACGCCGTCGTCGATGCGGCTGTCCGGGCTCAGCACCAGCTCCACCCCCTGCTCGTTCGCCTGCGCGGCCTTCCCCAGCAGCAGCGCCGCCAGCACCGGTTCCGTCACGGCGCCCGTGACCCGGTCCGTCAGGGTCTGCGCCAGCTCCAGCTCCGCGGTGGCGAACTCCACCGCCTGCTCCGTGCGCCCCAGCTCGATCAGCGAGACCACCGCGTGCAGCCGGTTCGCCGACTCGTGCGCCTGCGAGCGCAGCGCCTCCGCGAAGCCCCGCGCCGAGTCCAGCTCGCCCGTCAGCGTCTGCAGCTCCGTGACGTCCCGCAGCGTGACGACCGTGCCGCGGTGCTCGCCGCCCGTGACCGGCGAGGTGTTGACGACCACGGTGCGCTCCCGCGTCAGATGCACCTCGTCGACCCGCGGCCTCGGCGACAGCAGTGCCTCGGTCAGCGGTGCGGGCAGCCCGAGGTCCGCGACCGGCCGGCCCACGACCTCACCGCCGGCACTCAGCCCGAGCAGTTCCCGGGCCCCGTCGTTGACCAGGGCGATCCGTCCGGCGCCGTCGAGCATCAGCAGGCCCTCGCGGACCGCGTGCAGCGTCGCCTGGTGGTAGTCGTGCAGGCGGCTCAGCTCCCCGGCGTTCATGCCGTGCGTGTGCCGGCGCAGCCGGGCGTTGATGAGGTACGTCGCCAGCCCCGCCAGGGCCAGCGCCCCCGCCGCGACGTACAGCACGGGTATGAGCTGCCGCCTCACCTCGTCGCTGATCGTCTTGACGGTGATCCCCGCGCTCACCAGCCCGACGATCCGCCCGTCGTCCGCCCGTACCGGCGTGACCACGCGCAGCGACGGGCCCAGCGTGCCGGTGTACGTCTCGCTGAACGTCTGGCCGCGCAGCGCCCGGGCGGTGTGGCCGAGGAACGCCTCCCCGATGACATCCGGGTTGGGGTGGGTGAAGCGGGTGCCGTCGGGGGCCATGATCGTGATGAACGTCACCGCGGTGCCCCGCCGGGCGCGCTCGGTGTACGGCTGCAGGACGTCGGAGGGATTCCCGTCGCCGGTGATCGCCTCGGCCACCCCCGGGGCCGCCGCCACCGACCGCGCCGTGCTCTCCGCCTCCCGGGCCGCGGCGTCCTCCGCGCGGTCGTGCGCCGTGACGTACATGAAGGCCGCCGCCCCGGCCAGCATCAGCGTGACCAGCACGACCTGCATCGCGAAGAGCTGGCCGGCCAGGCTCCGGGGGCGGGGGAGGCGCATGGACCCAGTGTCACCGGAGGGGCCACGTGAACGAAATGAACGCAACCGTGACGCCGTCCGCGCCGGCCGACATATTCACCGGGACCGCAGGGACACCGAGCCGTGAGGAGGCAGCGACGTGGCTGCACCCACCCCCGTGGCGGGCCGCGTGAAGCGGGACCGCACCCACTATCTCTACCTCGCCGTCATCGTCGCCGTGCTGGCCGGCATCGCGGTCGGCTTCGCCGCGCCCGACGCGGCCGTGGAGCTGAAGCCGATCGGCGAGGGCTTCGTCAACCTGATCAAGATGATGATCTCGCCGATCATCTTCTGCACGATCGTGCTGGGCATCGGCTCGGTCCGCCAGGCCGCCAAGGTCGGAGCGGTCGGCGGGCTGGCGCTCGGCTACTTCCTGGTGATGTCCACCGCCGCGCTGGCCATCGGCCTGGTCGTCGGGAACATCGTGCAGCCCGGCGACGGCCTGCATATCACCGACGAGACCCGCAGCGCCGGCGCCGACCAGGCCGCCGCGGGCCACGCGGAGTCGACCACCGACTTCCTGCTCGGGATCATCCCGGACACCATGGTCTCCGCCTTCACCGCGGGCGAGGTGCTGCAGACGCTCTTCGTGGCGCTGCTGGTCGGCTTCGCGCTGCAGGCCATGGGCCGCGTCGGCGAGCCGGTGCTGACCGGCATCGGGCATCTCCAGCGGCTGGTCTTCCGGGTGCTGGCGATGATCATGTGGGTGGCCCCGGTGGGCGCGTTCGGCGCCATCGCGGCGGTCGTCGGCGAGACCGGCGTGGACGCGCTGAAGTCGCTGGCCATGATCATGATCGGCTTCTACGCCACCTGCGCGCTCTTCGTCTTCGTGGTGCTCGGGCTGGTGCTGAGGTTCTTCACCGGCCTCAATATCTTCCGGCTGCTGAAGTACCTGGCCCGGGAGTTCCTGCTGATCGTCTCCACCTCCTCCTCGGAGTCGGCGCTCCCGCGGCTGATCGCGAAGATGGAGCACCTCGGGGTCTCCAAGCCCGTCGTCGGTATCACCGTGCCGACCGGCTACTCCTTCAACCTCGACGGCACCGCGATCTACCTCACCATGGCCTCGCTGTTCATCGCCGAGGCGATGGGCGACCCGCTCACCATCGGCCAGCAGATCTCGCTGCTCGTCTTCATGATCGTCGCCTCCAAGGGCGCCGCGGGCGTCACCGGCGCGGGGCTGGCCACCCTGGCCGGCGGGCTCCAGTCGCACCGGCCCGAACTGGTCGACGGCGTCGGCCTGATCGTCGGCGTCGACCGGTTCATGAGCGAGGCCCGGGCGCTGACCAACTTCGCCGGCAACGCCGTGGCCACGGTGCTCATCGGCACCTGGACCAAGGAGATCGACAGGGACCGGGTCGAGGAGGTCCTCGCCGGCCGGGTGCCGTTCGACGAGGCGACACTCGTGGACGACCATGCGCCCGCACCCCCGAAGACGGCCGATGCCCCGCCGGAGCCCTCGCCCGGGCAGGAGGCGCGGCCCGTCAAGGTCTGAACAAGCCGTTACGCATGCGGAAACACAGGACAACCATTCGCCCCCCGGACCGGTCTCCCTGAGCATCAACGAGAACGGGCTGGGGGGCCAGTGGAGCAGCCGCATGTCAGCGTGGTCATCGCCGCGTACAACGCCATGCCGTACCTGACCACGTGCGTCGCATCGGTGCTGGGACAGAGCCTGCCGCCGGAGGCCGTCGAGGTCGTCGCCGTCGACGACGGCTCGACCGACGGCACCGGTGAGGAACTCGACCGCTTCGCCCGGCTGCACCCCGGGCGCGTCCGCGTCGTGCACCAGGAGAACTCCGGCGGCCCGGCCGCGCCCCGCAACGCGGGCATCGCGCTGGCCCACGGCCGGTACGTGTTCTTCCTCGACGCCGACGACTACCTCGGCCCCGAGGCGCTGGAGCGGATGACCGCGATGGCCGACGAGAACGGCTCGGACGTCGTCGTCGGCAAGCTCGTCGGCGTCGGCGGGCGGAAGCCGCCGACGTCGATGTTCAAGCGCGACCAGCCCGACGCCGACCTCTACGGCTCCCGGGTCTTCTGGGTGCTCAACCCCATGAAGCTCTTCCGCCGCGAGCTGATCGAGCGGCACGCTCTGCGCTTCCCCGAGGAACTGCTCACCGGCGAGGACCAGGTCTTCGTGACGAAGGCGTATCTGCACGCCGAGAAGATCTCCGTGCTCGCCTCGTACGACTGCGTGTACTACGTGCTCCGCGACGACGGCGGCAACCTGACCACCACCGTCCGCAGGGCACCCGGCTCCCGCGGCGGCAGCTTCGGCCCGCTCGCCGCGATGTTCACCCTCGTCGGCGAGAACACCCCCGCCGGCCCCCGCCGCGACCATCTCCTCACCCGCCTCTACGGGGTCAACCTCCAGCGTGCGCTGCGGGGCGTCCACCGCGAGCCCGACACCGACCGCTCCCGCCGGATGTTCGCCGCGGTGCACGAGCCGGTCGCCCGCTGGTACAGCGAGACGGCGATGGCCGGACTTCCGGCGATCGTGCGGCTCCAGGGCGAACTGGTGCGGCGCGGGCTGTACGAGGAGACGGTGGCGGTCGTCCGTTACCTCGGCAGCCGCCGTGAGGCGCTCGACCGCGAGGGCGGCGCCAAGCCCGTCCGCTGGCTGGCGCCCGACGGCTTCACCGTCGAGGGCGGCCGGGTCTTCGCCCACTATCCGTACTTCCGCGACTCCCGGCTCGGCCTGCCCGACGCCGTGTTCGACGTCACCCGCCAGGTCGGCGCCCGTTCCTTCGTCCGCCCCGGGTCCGTCACCGTCACGCAGGACCGCCGGGACGCCCGGGTGTTATCCGTCCGCGGCCGGCGCCGCACCCGGCTGCCCGCGGTTCCGCTGGAGGTGACGGCGACCCGCGAGAGCGACGGCCGTACGATCACGGTCGAGGTCCCGGCACCGGCCGACGGCCCCGTGAACGGCCCCGCGTCAGGCTCCGGCTCGGGTGGCGGGCGGACGTTCACCGCCCGTCTTCGCGTGCCCCGGCCCGGCACCTGGCACCTCGCCCTGCGGATCGCGGGCAACGGCGGGTCGGAGCTGCCGTTGCAGGCGGTGCGGGTGGAGAGCGCGAACCCGGCGCGGGCCTTGCGCGCCTGGCTCGGCCGGGGCGGCCGGAGGGCGGTCCGCCCGGCGTCCTGATCACGGGGAGGTGACGATCTCGTGCTCCTCTCGTAACCGAATACAACTTTGAGCATCGCTCGTATGTCTTGCAGTCGAGCTGAATTCACACCGAATTCGGCCGACGCTCACGATCACCATCCAGGAGCAGCAGTGTCGACAGGCACCCCCACGGAGCCGACAGCGAGTACGACCGGCCAGGCCATCCGAACCACCGCCGTGGTGCTGGCGGGGGGCACGGGGCAACGCGTGGGGCTCTCCATACCCAAGCAACTGCTGAAGATCGCCGGGAAGACCGTGATCGAGCACACGCTCGCGGTCTTCGAGCAGGCCGACAGCGTCGACGAGATCCTGGTCCTCATGGCGCCCGGCTACGTCGAGGACGTCGAGCGGATCGTCGCCAAGGCGGGGCTGACGAAGGTGCGCCGGGTGCTGGAGGGCGGTGGCACCCGCAACGAGACCACCGAGCGCGCCATCGCCGAGATCGGCGCGGATCTCGCCGAGGGCGAGGACGCCAACGTCCTCTTCCACGATGCCGTTCGCCCCCTGCTGTCGACCCGGGTGATCGCCGACTGCGTCAGCTCCCTGGAGCGCTACCAGGCGGTGGACGTCGCCATCCCCTCCGCCGACACGATCATCGTCACCCGGCGGCACGGCGAGGACGGCGAGTTCATCACCGACGTCCCGGACCGCTCCCGGCTGCGCCGCGGGCAGACGCCGCAGGCGTTCAAGCTCTCGACCATCCGGCGGGCGTACGAGGTGGCCGCGGGCGACCCGAACTTCCAGGCCACCGACGACTGCTCGGTGGTGCTGAAGTACCTGCCGGACGTGCCGATCCACGTGGTCGCGGGCGACGAGTACAACATGAAGGTCACCCACCCCGTCGACGTCTTCATCGCCGACAAGCTCTTCCAGCTCGCCTCCACCTCGGCCCCCGAGCACAGCGACGAGGAGGCCCACCGCCGCCTGCTGGAGGGCCGCACGCTCGTCGTCTTCGGCGGCTCGTACGGCATCGGCGGAGACATCTGCGAGCTGGCCCGCGGCTACGGCGCGCACGTCTACCCCCTCGGCCGGTCCACCACCGGCACCCACGTGGAGAACCCGGCCGACATCGAGGAAGCGCTGCGCCGCGCCTACGACGAGACCGGCCGCATCGACTACGTCGTCAACACCGCGGGCGTGCTGCGCATCGGCCGGCTCGCCGACACCGACGACGCCGCCCTCGAAGAGGCCCTGCGCGTCAACTACCTCGCGCCGGTGCAGATAGCCCGGATCGCCCACAAGTACCTCGCCGAGACCCACGGCCAGCTCCTGCTCTACACCTCCAGCAGCTACACCCGCGGGCGCGCCGAGTACAGCCTGTACTCCTCCACCAAGGCCGCGGTCGTCAACCTCACCCAGGCGCTCGCCGACGAGTGGGCCGCCGACGGCATCCGCGTCAACTGCATCAACCCCGAGCGCACCGCCACCCCGATGCGCACCAAGGCGTTCGGCGAGGAGCCGGCCGGCTCCCTGCTGGCCTCGGAGGCCGTCGCCCGCACCTCGCTCGACGTGCTGCTCTCCGAGATGACCGGTCACGTCATCGACGTGCGCCAGCAGGATCCGACCCGCGGCTCCCGTGTCGACCGGGCGCTGGCCGCGGTGCTCGACCGCAGCGAGGACGGCGCAGAGGCGGGTGTGCGATGACGGGGGCACTCCTTCGCCTGGTGCGGGTCGGCAGCGGCGTGGAGTTCGCCGCCGCCGCCGTGATGCTGGTCTCGTACCCGCTGCTGCTCGTGGCCGCGCTGATCCCGAGCCTCGGCACGTTCGCCGTGGTCGCGGCCGTCTCCTACGTCTCCGACCACTTCCTGCACCGGCGCAACGCCTATGTGCTCAACCGGCTCTCGCGCGCCCGTGCCGGCCTGACGCTGCGCTTCATGCTGCGGCAACTGCTGCTGGTGCTGCTGCTGGCCCGGATGGGCGTCACCGGCGACACCCTCGGCTACGAGGCCATCGCCTGCTTCGCCCTCGTCGCCACCCTCCAGGCGCCGCACAGCGGCCTGCTCACCCTGCTGCGCAACCGCCGCAAGCTGCCCGTGGTCACCCGCAACATCGACCTCGCGCCGCTGGGGATCTCCGACGCCGCGCCCCGGCTGCTCACCCACCGCGCCGCGGAGAAGGTCCAGCACCTCGACCTGTTCGCCGTCATCGGCGTGCTCGTCGCCGCCGAGACCGGCCGTGGCGTCTACGGCTACGCCGGCATGGCCGTGACGCTGGGCCTGACCGTGCTGTACATCGCCGCCGTGGCGTACTACCTGCGGCCCGGCGGGCTGCCGCCGAAGCGCGACGCGGTGCTGGAGTGGTTCGACGAGTGGCTGCGCGCCTACCGGCCCACGCTCGTGCTCTACTTCTCCGGCACCAAGGAGTCCACGTACCAGATCAACATGTGGCTGGAGACGCTGGAGGAGCTGGACGAGCGGCCGCTGCTCATCGTGCGCGAGCAGCACACGCTGCCGGGGCTGGCCTCCACCACCGTGCCGGTGGCGTGTGTGCCGTCCGCGGTACACCTGATGAACATGGACCTGTCGTCGGTACGGGTCGCGCTGTACCCCGCGAACGTCGGCAAGAACATCCACCTGCTGCGGGTGCCCACGATGAAGCACGTCTTCATCGGCCACGGCGACAGCGACAAGGTCGCCAGCATCAACCCGTACGCCAAGGTCTACGACGAGGTGTGGACCGCCGGCCGCGCGGGACGCGACCGCTACGCGCTGGCCGACGTCGGCGTCCGCGACGACGACATCGTGGAGGTCGGCCGCCCGCAGCTCGCGCCGATCCGCCCCGCCGAGGCGCCCCCCGCCGACCGCATCCCCACCATCCTCTACGCGCCGACGTGGGAGGGCTGGACCGACGACCCCGGCAACACCTCGCTCATGCTGGCCGGCGAGAACATCGTGCGCCGGCTGCTGGCGGCCGACCCGCCGGTGCGCGTGCTGTACAAGCCGCACCCGTTCACCGGCATGGTCAGCCCGCGCGCCAAGGCCGCCCACGAGCGCATCGTCGCCATGGTCGAGCAGGCCCGGACGCGCCGTGCCGCCGAGCCCCGCTGGGTGCGCGCCGCCGCGGCCGAGCAGGGCGAACGGGACGCGGCGCGGGCCGAGCTGGTCCGTATCGAGGCCCAGCTGGAGCGGCTCGGCCGGCTCACCGACGAGGCCGCCGACGAGGCGCAGACCTCCCGTGACGCGGTGGTCGACCCCGCCCGCGAGGCGGAGGCGGCCCGGCTGAAGGAGGAGTGGAACGACGCCTACTGGCGCTCCTTCGGCTGGTGGGAGCACCGCGTCGTCACCGGCGACCGGCCCCGGCTGTACGACTGCTTCAACGTCTCGCACGGCATGGTCTCGGACATCTCCAGCGTCGTGTCGGACTTCATCGCCAGCGGCAAGCCCTACGCGGTGACCGACTCCGCGGGCCTGGGGGAGCAGGAGTTCAAGCGCCAGAACACCGCGGTGCGGGCGGCGGTCATCCTCTCCGCCGACGCCGCCAGCATCGACGAGCTGCTCGCCGCCGTCCCCGACCCCGCGGCCGACCCGCTGCGCGGAGCGCGCGAGGAGCTGAAGGAATACCTGCTCGGGCCCGACGAGCCCGCATCCGTCGTCCGCTTCGGCGAGGCCGTGCGCGCGCTGGCGGAGAAATCCGAGCGCCGCAATCTCGAGCGCGCCGTCTGAAGGAGATCCGCACGATGACATCCCCTGCGGCGAAGACCGCGGCCGGACCCCAACCCGACGTCACGGTGATCACGGGCGCGTACAACTCGATGCCCTACATCACCGCCAGCGTCACCTCGGTGCTGGAGCAGACCATCGGCACCGACAGGCTGCAGATCCTCGTCATCGACGACGGGTCCACCGACGGCACCGGCGCCGAGCTGGACCGGCTCGCCGCGGAGAACCCGGCGCTGACCGTCATCCACCAGGAGAACTCCGGCGGCCCCGCCGGCCCGCGCAACGTGGGTCTGGAGCGGGCCACCGGCCGCTACGTGTTCTTCCTCGACGCCGACGACTACATCGGGCGCGAGACGCTGGAGCGGATGGTCCACACCGCCGACACCAACGGCACCGACGTCGTCGTCGGCAAGATGATCGGCGTCAACGGCCGCGGCGCGCCGACGTCGATGTACCACCAGAACCTGGCCCGCACCGACGTGTTCAGCTCCCGCGTGTACTGGACGCTGAACCCGATGAAGCTCTTCCGGCGTGAGCTGGTCGAGAAACACAGGCTGCGCTTCCGCCCCGAGCTGAAGGTCGGCCAGGACCAGCCGTTCACCAGCGCCGCGTATCTGAACGCCGACGGCATCAGCGTGATCGCCGACTACGACTGCGTGTACTGGGTCAAGCGGGACGACGGCGGCAACAACACCTCCGTCACCAAGGGCACCGCGCCCCGGATCCGCTTCCTGCGCGCGATGTTCGAGCTGGTCGGGGAGTACGTGCCGGAAGGCCCGCGCCGTCACCACCTGCTGGCCCGGCATTACACCATCGACCTGCCGCACACCATCCGGCAGTTGCGCCGGGAGAAGCACGCCTCCGACCAGCGGGAGGCGTTCGAGGACATGCGGCGGCTGTTCGACGAGTGGTACAGCGAGGGCATGGCCGCCCGGCTGTCCGTCGTGGAGCGGCTGCTGATGGAGCTGGTGCGCCGCGGCGACCTCGACGACCTGCTCACGGCGTCGAAGTACCACCGCAAGCTCGGCGACCGCGCCGTGGACCACGTGACGGAGAACGGCCGCGTCTACGCGCGCTACCCGTTCTTCCGCGACCCCGCCAGGAACATCCCGGACGAGTTCTACGACGTCACGGACGAACTTCCCGTCCCGTTCCGTGTCGGCAGGGCCGAACTCGACGCCGCCACCGGCGTCGTCCACCTCACCGGCAAGATCAAGGCGCCCGGGCCCGGAGGCTGGAGCGCCCCGCCGGAGATGCTGCTCAAGCAGCGCGGCGGCATCGTCCAGCACCGGCTGCCGCTCGCGGTCGACGAGGCGCGGGACGACGCCGGCTACCAGGACTTCCGGCTGGACATCGACCCGGCGACCGCCGGCGGCGGCGAGCCGCTGCAGGAGGCGCTCTGGGACCTCTCGCTGAGCTGCGGCGAAGTCAACGTCACCCGGTTCGGCGACGAGAACAACCTGGGCCTGGTCAAGCAGCCGGCGATGCACGCGGCGCCCAAGCACGCCGGCTCCGGCCAGGTCGTCACCCTCTACGCGATCCGCTCCACCGGCCATCTCACGCTGGAGCTCGGCGAGATCAAGCACCAGGCCGCCAAGCGGTTCGAGGCCGCCGCCCAGGCCCCGGCGCGCCGCGACGAACTCGTCGTCGACGTACGCACCACCGTCTCCGGGCTGCCCGCCGACGCGGTGCGGCTGGACGTCGAGGGCCCCGCCGGCGTCGTCGCCTCCGCCGTCGCCCAGCCGGGCAGGGCCACCGGCGCCACCCGGACCTACCGGGCCCGGGTGCGGCTGCCGCGCGAGGCGCGCAAGCGGCGCGACGCCTTCACGCCGAAGGCGACCGTACGCGCCGGGAACCTTGCCTGGACCGTCCCCGTACGCCCCGCGCCCGCCGCGGGCGGCTCCTCCGCGCCGGCCGGCCGGAGCCTCGGCACGGTGCTGCGCTCCGCCAAGTCCCGGCTGGCCGCGCGCAAGTGACGTCCCGGCGTTCCCGGCGTACCCGCCACCACCAGCACCGTTACCCGGAGGGTTGATGCACGGCCAGCAGGCCCCGGCGCTCGATGCGCACGATCCGACCGAGCGCCGGTCACGGCCGGACGCGCCGCGCGCGTCCGGTCACGGCCGGGGGTTCCGCCCCGACGTCGAGGGACTGCGGGCCGTCGCCGTCGGCGTGGTGCTGCTGTACCACGCCGGGGTGCCGCTCATCTCCGGCGGCTACGTCGGCGTGGACGTCTTCTTCGTCATCTCCGGCTTCCTCATCACCGGGCTGCTGGTGCGGGAGCTGGAGCGCAGCGGACGGATCTCCCTCACCGGCTTCTACGCCCGCCGCGCCCGCCGGCTGCTGCCGTCCACCGCCGTCGTCCTGGCCGCGGTGGCGCTGCTGGCGTGGCTGCTGATGTCGCCGGTGGAGCGCAAGACGGTCGCCAAGGACCTGGCCGCCGCCGCGCTGTACGTCGTCAACTGGCAGCAGGCGTCGCTCGCCGTCGACTACTCCGCGCTGGGCGCCGAAGCCAGCCCCGTACAGCACTTCTGGTCGCTGGCGGTGGAGGAACAGTTCTACCTCGTCTGGCCGCTGCTGATCATCGCCATCGGCTGGTGGTGCACGCGCCGCGGCGGCAAGGCGGTGCGCCCGCGGCTCGCCGTCGCGCTCGGCGCCATCGCCGCGGCCTCGTTCGCGTACTCCGTCCACCTCACCGAGCAGGAGGCCGGCGCCGCCTACTTCTCCACCTTCACCCGCGGCTGGGAGCTGGCCGTCGGCGGCCTGATCGCGCTGGTGCCCGCGGACGCCTGGCGGCGGCTGCCGGGCCGGGTCGCGGGCGTGCTGGCCCTCGCGGGGCTCGCCGCCATCGCGGCGGCCGCGCTCGGTTTCTCCGACGAGACCCCCTTCCCGGGTTCCGCCGCCGCGCTGCCCGTGCTGGGCGCCGCCGCCGTCATCGCGGCCGGCGCCGCGGCGCAGGACACCGCGGGGGCGAAGCTGCTGGGCATCGCGCCGATGCGGTACGTGGGGCGCATCTCGTACTCCTGGTACCTGTGGCACTGGCCGGCCGTCGCCTTCGCGACCGTCAAGTGGCCGCACCTCACCACCGCCCAGCTCGCGGTCGTCGTCGCGGCGAGCTGGGTGCCGGCCGCGCTCACCCACACCCTGGTGGAAAACCCGGTACGGGTTTCGCGCGCGCTGGCGCCGGTGGGCCGCGGCCTCGTCCTGGGCCTCGCGTGCACCGCCGCAGGGGCCCTGCTGGGCTGGCTGACCTGGGCCACCGTGCCGACCATGAAGCTCGCCGACCCCTCGCAGGCGGTCGGCGCCGCCGCGCTGCAGGAATCCACGAAGGTCCAGGAGTCCGCCTCCGTACTCCGCCCGCTGCCGGAGGACGCCGACGCCGACGAGGGCGCGGTGTACGGCAACGGCTGCCACGCCGGGCAGCGCGACACCGAGGCCGAGGGGTGCATCTACGGCGACAGGAAGTCGGACACCACCGTGGCGCTCTTCGGTGACTCCCACGCCGCCCAGTACGCCCCGGCGCTGATCACCGTCGCCGAGGAGCGCGGCTGGCGGCTGCTCATCCTCACCAAGTCCGCGTGCACCCCCGCCAAGGTCACCATCTACAACCGGCAGTACGAGCGCGACTACACCGAGTGCGACGACTGGCGGGCCTCCGCGGTCGAGCTCATCGCCGAGGAGAAGGCCGGCCTCGTGCTCGTCGGCAACCGCGACGACCAGGCGGCGATGAGCGGCGGCGACAAGCTCGAAGGCGACGACAACACCGCCGCGCTGCGTGCCGGGATGTCCGCCACGCTGCGCGAGCTGAAGGAGAACGGGGCGGACGTCACAGCGTTCGCCGACATCCCGTACCCGCCGCAGGACATACCCTCGTGCGTGTCGGGAGCCACCGACCGACTCACCGACTGTGCGTTCCCGCTGCGCGAAGGGCTGGGATACGAGCAGGTCACCACGGAGGCGGCGAAGCAGGCGGGGGTCCGCGTCATCGACCTCACGCCCGAGCTGTGCCCGGAGGGGACCTGCCCGGCCGTCATCGGCAACGTGATCGTCTACCGGGCCGGTGAGCACATCACCGAGACGTACATGCAGACGCTCACGGGCTGGCTGGACGATCAGTTGCCCACGAGCGTCCGAGGGGAGAAGAACTCCTGATGCCGACGCAGCCGACGCCTCCGACGCTGGTGCCCACGGTGCCGCGCGGGGGCCGTATCCTCCACATCGGCCCGCACAAGACCGGCACCACCGCCCTGCAGGGCGCGTTCCACAGCGCCCGCGACCGGCTGCCCGCGTACGACGTGGTCTACGCCGGCACCCACCGGCAACCCGTCTCGGCGGCGCTCGCCAAGATCGGGGTGGAGTTCCCGGGGCCGGCGGGCACGCCCGTACGCGAACACCTCGACGTGTTCCTCCAGCGCGACCGGCCGGGCATGGAGCGCTGGCGGCGGCTGGTGCGGGAGTGCCGGCAGGCCGCCGACCGGCGCACGGTCATCAGCAGCGAGTACTTCTCCAACGCCGGCGACGACGCCGCCCGCGAGGTCGTCGCCGAACTCGGCGGCGGGGAGCGGGTGCACGTGGTCGTCACGCTGCGGCCGCTTTTGAAGATCCTGCCGTCACAGTGGCAGCAGTACGTACGCAACGGGCTGTGCTCGTCCTACGACGACTGGCTTGAGGCCATGTTCCACCGCGAGCCGTGTATCGAGCCGACGCCGAGCTTCTGGCGTCGGCACCGGCACGACGAGCTGATCGCCCGCTGGGCCGCGGCCGCGGGCCCGGAGAACCTGACCGTGCTGGTGCAGGACGAGTCCGACCAGCAGATGCAGCTCCGCGTCTTCGAGGAGTTCGCCGGGCTGCCCGCCGGGTTCCTCGTCTACGACGACCGCGACAACCGGTCGATGACCCACGGCGAGGCCGAACTCGTCCGGCTGCTCAACGAGGAGTCGCACCGCCGCGGCTGGTCGGTGGAGCGGCACGGCAAGGTCGTACGCGCCGGGGCGCTGCGCCGGATGCGCGACAAGTACCAGCCGGCCCGTGACGAGGCCCGCGTCACCACCCCCGAGTGGGCGGTGGCCGAGGCCACGGAGCTGGCCGGGAAGATGACCGCCGCCATCGCCGCGCTCGGCGTCAACATCGTCGGAGATCTGGCGTCGCTGGCCAGGCGCCCGAGTGCACCGGCCGCGCCGCCCGCCGAGGCGGTGATCCCGGCCGCCGCGGCGGCGCAGGCCGTCATCGGCGCGCTGCTCGCGCAGTCGTCGCTCGATACCAAGGCCGCCGCGGCGGCGAAGGACGCCACCGGGCCGAACTCCTCCGGGCCCGGCACGTCCCCCGCCACCGGGGCGGCCGCCCCCTCCGCGCCGGAGCCGGCGCCCGCCGACGCCCCCGCCCGGGACCGGGGCGGCGCCACCAACCCGCTGCGGAGCGCCGCCCGGCGCGGCCTCCGCCGAATCCGCCGATAACCAGAAGGACCCGCACGGATGTCGTTGAGAATCACAGTGATCGGCACCGGCTACCTCGGTGCCACGCACGCCGCCGCGATGGCGGAGCTGGGCTTCGAGGTGCTCGGCCTGGACGTCGTCAAGGAGAAGGTCGAGCTGCTGTCGGCGGGCAGGGCGCCGATCTACGAGCCCGGCCTGGAAGAGCTGCTGCGCAAGCACGTCGCGGGCGTCGAGGGTGCGACGGGCCGGCTGCGCTTCACCACGGACTGGGACGAGCTGGCCGCCTTCGGCGACGTGCACTTCGTCTGCGTCAACACGCCGCAGAAGCACGGCGAGTACGGCTGCGACATGAGCTACGTCGACGCCGCGATCGACGCGCTGGCCCCGCGGCTCGACCGTCCGTGTCTGGTCGTCGGCAAGTCGACGGTGCCGGTGGGCTCCGCGGCCCGGCTGGCGCGCCGGCTGGCGGAGCTGGCCCCGGCGGGCGAGCAGGCGGAGCTGGCGTGGAACCCGGAGTTCCTGCGCGAGGGCTTCGCCGTCGAGGACACCCTGCGCCCCGACCGCATCGTCGTCGGTGTGGCGAGCGAGCGCGCGGAGGGACTGCTGCGGGAGGTGTACGCGGGGCCGGTCGGTAACGGTACGCCGTTCGTGGTCGCCGACTATCCGACCGCCGAGCTGGTGAAGACCTCCGCCAACGCCTTCCTCGCCACGAAGATCTCCTTCATCAACGCGATGGCCGAGATCTGCGAGGCGGCCGGCGGTGACGTCGTCAAGCTCGCCGAGGCCATCGGCTACGACGAGCGGATCGGCAAGAAGTTCCTGCGCGCCGGCATCGGGTTCGGCGGCGGCTGCCTGCCCAAGGACATCCGCGCCTTCATGGCCCGCGCCGGGGAACTCGGCGTG
>NZ_AXVU01000016.1:0-146026 GCF_000482585.1 Streptomyces sp. CNQ329
GCCAGCCGCCGACACCGGCGACCCGGGCCCACTGTCAGTACGGGCGCATACCCTTGGGCGGGTGTGAGGGGACATGGGGGTCTGGGCGAACAACGGCGCCCACGGCATCGGCCCCAGGGCCTGCCCACCCCGCGCACCGCCATTCGCCCCGGCGCGTACCTCCGCACCCCGGTCCGCTCGGCGAACCACCGTCCGCCCGGCGCGTACCCCCCGGACCCGCTCCACGCACACCACGGCCAGCCGCCGACGCCGGTGACCGGGCCCAGTGTCAGAGCGGGCGCATACCCTTGGGCGCGGTGTCCCGGCGCCTGGGCCGAGGACAGCAACGAACACCCCTGCGCCGACCCCCGGCACCGCCTCCCCCGCCGAGCCCCAGGCCCTTCCTCCGTCTCGTCCGCCACCGCGCCGGCCTGCTCCTCGCGATGCCCCGCTACGAACCACACCCTCCACGAACTACGCAGCCCCGAAGCAGCAGCCCCATGACCAGCTCGGCCTCGGCGAAGGACGTACCGACGCCCATACAAGGCACTCCCGGCATCCCGCGCCGGGATGGTCCGGCCGCGCTGCCGTCGGCATCTCGCCGGCGCGGATCCTGACAGGCCCCGGCGCATTCAGACCCCCGCCACACCCCACTTGGTGAAGAGCCACCGAGCAACCAAAGGCAGCCTCCTCACCGGGGCACAACCCTCCGCCTCTTTAGACTGTCTTCGGTTGCGGGACGGCGATACGGGACGATACGGGGCGGGGGCAGTCCGGGGCGATGGCGGACCAAACGGACGGGCTGCGGTCCGGCGGGGGCGACGGCGGGAGCCGCGTCCCGCTCGACGAGACCGTGCAGATCCGGATGGCGCCGCTCGCCGCAAAGGCCGCGCGCCGCGTCCGCGCCCGCGACGACACGGGAACGGACCCGGGCCCCGGCGCTGGTACGGGACCGGGCGCCGCCGCCCGCGTGCGCCGCCCGTTCGCGCCCTTCGTCATCCCCAAGAGCCCCGCCCCCCGCGCCGTGCTCTCCCGCGCGCTGGCCGTCCCGCTCGTCATCGCACTCGTCTTCGTCCTGCCGCTGGCCGTCGCCGGCCGCTCCCAGCCCGACGTGCGCGACGCGGTGTTCTGGCTCCAGCTCGCCACCACCTGCTACGCGGGGGCCCGCCTGTCCGCGATGATCCTCACCACCCGCCGCCGCCTCATCCAGGGCACGGTCTGGCTCTTCTGCTATGTCGCGATGGGTGTCGCGCCGCTGGCGCAGATCGTGCTGGAGCAGACCCCGACTCCGACCGTCGGCACCCGCGGCGACTTCACCATGGCGGTGGCGCTGGTGCTGGCCGGCTTCGTCGCCTTCGACGTCGGCGCGCTGCTCTCGCGGCACGCCTCGGAGGCGCGGCTGAGCCGGCCGCGCCCGGCGGCCTCGGTCCACAAGCGCCGCCTGTACCTGCTGGTGATCCTCGCCTACGCCGGCAGCGGGCTGCTCATCGCGTCCTTCGGCGGACCGGCGCCGTTCTTCGGCAGCCGCCAGGCGATCAGCGACGAGCTGACCGGCGGCGGCACGTCCGGCTCCCAGGTCGGCTCGGCGTTCCTGCGCGGCTTCGGTACGGTTCCCGCGCTGCTGGCGCTGCTGATGCTGACGCGCTGGCTGGTGATGTCGCGGCGGGCCCGGCGGCAGCCGTCCGTGGTGCTGCCGTGGGCGGGGCTCCTGGTGATCAACGGGATCGTCAACAACCCGATCTCCAACCCGCGGTACTGGTTCCTCACGGTCGCCTTCGCCCTGCTGTTCACCGCCTTCCCGCGCAGTCCCGTGGTGTACCGGGCGGCGCTCGCGGGGGGCGTGGCGATGGCGGTGCTGCTCTTCCCGTTCGCGGACAAGTTCCGCTACGACGAGGGCGGGCGGAAGCAGACGCAGTCGGGCTCCGTGCTGGAGCCGCTGGTGATGAAGGACTACGACCAGACGGTGATGTTCGCGAACACCATCTCCTACGTGGACTCCGGCACGGGGCACACGTACGGCAAGCAACTGGCGTCGTCGGTGTTCTTCTTCGTCCCCCGGTCGGTCTGGGAGGGCAAGCAGCTCGACACCGGCGTCAAGGTCGGCACGTGGATGGGGATGACGAACGTCAACCTGTCCTCGCCGCTGTGGACCGAGTTGTGGCTCGACTTCGGGCCGCTGGGCATGGCGGGCGGGCTGCTGCTGGTGGGGTACGCGGCGGCGCGTACGGACCGGAGGTTCGCCGAGTCCGGCCACATGTCGCGGGACCCGGGGAACGTGATGGCGACCGTGGTCCCGCTGATCGCGGGGTACTCGTTCATCCTGCTGCGGGGGCCGCTGCTCCAGGCCACCGGGCGGATCGGGATCGCGGTGCTGTGCCTGGCGCTGGTGACGACGTTCCGGCCGGACGAACGCAGGCGGCTGCGCTGAGGCGGACCGCCTTCCGGCGGGTACGGGGGCGGGTGAGGGGCGGGGCCCATGGCGCGTCACAGCGGGGTGCGGCGGGCCGTAGGCTCGGGGCGTGGATGTCGAGGATGATCTTCGGGGCGCGGTCGAACGGCAGTTGGAGGGCGTCGGCACCCGGCGCGCGGGGGCGGCCGTGGACCGCCTCATCGCCGGCTACCGGGGCGGCGGCCCCGCCCCGGCGCTGCGCGACCGGGACGACGTGGCAGCGTACGCCGCGTACCGGATGCCCGCCACGTTCCAGGCCGTACGCGCCGCGCTGGGCGCGCTGGCCGACGCGGCGCCCGGCTGGGCGCCGGACAGCCACCTCGACGTGGGCGGCGGGACCGGCGCCGCGGTCTGGGCGGCGGCGGCCGTGTGGCCGGAAGACGGGCCGGGAGGGCCAGGAGACGGACCAGGAGGGCCGGGAGACGAGCCGGGAGAGCCGGGAGACGGGCCGGGAGCGCCACGGCCGCGCCCGACCGTCGTCGTCGACCACGCCGAACCGGCACTGGCGCTCGGCCGCGAGCTGGCGGCCGGCGCGGCGGCGCCGTCCGTACGCGCCGCGGAGTGGCGCCGCCAGGCCCTGGGCACGGCCCCGGGCCGGGCCCGGACCCGATCCGCGGACGCCCCCCGGCCCGGCCGACCGGACGGCCCACCGGCCGGACCCGCCGGCGGCCCGGCGAACGAGCCCGGCAGCGGCCAGGCGAGCGACCAGGCGGCCGGTCCGACGAGCGACCAGGCGAGCGGCCATGCGGCCGGCTCACCGGCCGGTCCCGAGGGCGGCTCGGCGAACGACCCCGGCAGCGGCTCGGCGAGCGGCTCCGACGGCGACCCCGTGGCCGGTCCGGCAAGCGGCCCCGTGGGCGGTCCGGCGGGCGGGTCCGCGGGTTCCCGGTGGGCACCGGCCGGGCTCGTCACCGTTTCGTACGTCCTCGGGGAGCTGCCCCCGGACGCCCGCCGCGACGTCGTCGCGGACGCGGCGCGCAGCGCGCACGGCGGCGCCGTGGTGGTCGTGGAGCCGGGAACGCCCGAGGGATACCGCCGGGTGCTCGACGCCCGCCGGCAGCTCGTCGACGCCGGGTTCGAGGTGCTGGCCCCGTGCCCGCACAGCGCGGCGTGTCCCATGGAGGGGACCGCCGACTGGTGCCACTTCGCCGCCCGCGTGCAGCGCTCCGCGCTGCACCGCCGGGTCAAGGGCGGCGAGCTGGGGCACGAGGACGAGAAGTTCGCCTACGTGGCCGCCGCCCGGCCCGGCGCCATGAGCGGGGCCGGCGCGACGGACGCCACCGGCGCGCCCCGCACCGCGCCGGCCGCCGGCCGCGTCGTCCGGCACCCGCAGCTCCGCAAGGGCCTGGTGCTGCTGGAGCTGTGCACGGCCGCCGAGGGCCTGGCCCGTACGGCGGTGTCCAAGCGGCAGGGCCCCCGCTACCGCGCCGCCCGGGACGTGCGCTGGGGCGATGCGTGGCCGCCGCCCGGGGACGGCGGCCACGACGGGGCGTAGCCGCTCAGTCGCGCAGCTCCAGCGTGCAGCACTTCACGCTGCCGCCGCCCTTGAGCAGCTCCGTCAGATCCATCGGGATCGGCTCGAAGCCGCGCGCCCGCAGCGGCGTGACCAGTCCGGCCGCCGCCTGCGGCAGCAGCACGTGGCGGCCGTCGCTGACGGCGTTGAGGCCGAGCGCGAGCGCGTCCTCCTCCCCCGCCAGGATGGCGTCGGGGAAGAGCCGGGCGAGGACGTCGCGGCTGCCCGGTGAGAAGGCCGCCGGGTAGTACATGACGTCGCTGTCGGTGGAGTCGTCCAGGACGCACAGCGCGGTGTCGAGATGGTAGAAGCGCGGGTCGATCAGGTCGAGGCCGATGACCGGGCGCCCCAGGTACTCCTGCGCCTCGGCGTGCGACTCGGGGCTGCTGCGGAAGCCGCGGCCCGCGAGGATCCAGGAACGGGTGACGGCGAAGTCGCCCTCGCCCTCGTTGACGTGTTCCGGCAGGTGGTAGTCGGTGAAGCCGTGCGCGCGGAACCAGCGGCGCTGGGCGGTCGCCTCGCCGGTGCGCTGCGGGTACGCGAAGCGCGCGCCCAGCACGCGGCCGTCGACGACGAGCGCGCCGTTGGCGGCGAAGACCATGTCCGGCAGGGCGGGGTCGGGTTCCAGCAGCTCCACGGTGTGACCGAGGGAGCGCTGCCGGGCGACCAGGTCCTCCCACTGCGCGAGCGCGAGCTGGAGGTCGACGGGTTTGGCGGGATCCATCCACGGGTTGATGGAGTACGTGACGGCGAAGTGTGCCGGTGGGCACATCAGGTACCGGCGCGCCGAGGCTGTGCGCAACAACGAGGGCTCCTCACTGCTGACGTCCAAGCGCCGGCCCGCGGATCGCGCGCGCCGACGCACGTAACCGAATGGTGCCCGGTGAAGGGCCGGGCGCGCAGTAGTGCGGCACAGGTGGGCGGGGTCACGGCGCGGGGCGCGGGAGCGCGTACGGGGTCCGCGGGCCGCCAAAGGTGCATTTAGCAGGATACGCACACGTGAGCGGTGGTAACGTTTTCATCGCGTACGGCCCCGGGCACCCGGCGCCCCCCTGGCCCGTGATCGGCCGTATCCGCGCAGGTCCGGGCGTCCGGGCGGGACAGCGGGCCGGCCGCGGCGGCGGAGTCCGGCGCCTCGGTACCGGAGGGCGGCTCGCGGACCGGATGGCATACCGTGGCACAGTATCGGCCTACAGGCACCCGCTCCGGTGGCAGCATGAGGATCGGGCCCCAGGGACGACGGGCCGAGGTGAGGGGACGCATGGCACGGGCACGCAGGTTTCCGCAGTGGCTTCCCGGCACCCGCCGCGGCCGGACGCGCGGCAGCGCCGCCGCGGCCGAGCGTCTGCAGGCGGCCGCCGCGGAGCGCAGGGAACTGCTGCTCGCCGCCGCCGACGCGGGCCTGCCGCTGGCCCCCGCCGCGTACCCGGAGGGCTACGGCTGCTCCTGTGACCGCATCGGCTGTCCCTCCCCCGGCCGCCACCCCGTCTCCTTCGCCTGGCAGTCGCAGGCCAGCGCCGACGCGCAGCGCGTCGAGCGGTGGCTCGCCGCCCAGCCGGAGGCCAACTTCATCACCGCCACGGGCCGCAGCCACGACGTGCTCGACGTGCCGCTGGAGGCGGGCACGCGGGCGCTGGAGCAGTTGGAGGCGGCGGGCGTCGCGGTCGGTCCCGTGGCGGTCAGCCCGGAGGCGCCGGGGCCGGGGCGGATGCTCTTCTTCACCTCCACCCGGGGCACGCCGGAGGACGAGGACGAGTGGTGGCCGTGCGAGCTGGACTGCCGCCCGGAGACCATGGACGAGCACCCGGGGCTGCGCTGGCACTGCCGCGGCAGCTACGTGCTGGTTCCGCCCGCGCGGCTGCCGGGCGACGAGGGCGTGACCTGGCTGCGCGGGCCCGAGCATCCGCTGCCGGACCCGCTGACGCTGCTGGAGGCACTGACGGATGCGTGCGCGGCGTACGCGGGCGCGGAGCGGGAGCGCGAGGCGGCCTGGCCGCTGAGCTGACCGGGCACGCCGCGCCGGACGTGCGCCGGGCCGGGGGCCCGAGGCGTACCCCGGGCTTCGCCCGTCAGCTTCCCTCGGCGCCCACCACCCCTTCCAGGCGGTTGTAGAAGACGATCCCGTCCCCCTTGTCGTCGCGCGGCGGCACCACCGCCGCCTGCTGCGAGACCCGCTCCATCGTCAGCGACTTCTCCGGCGTGCCCTTCATCAGGGGCTCGGCCGCGGACGGCACCTCGACCTCGCGGCCCTCCGCCACGGTCTGCTTGACGAAGTGCCGGGTGGTGAAGAGCACCAGTGCCCCGCCGTCGGCCAGCCGCAGCGCCACCGGCGGGTACTCGGGGGTGGCCTCGTCCACGTACTGCGTGACGTACTCGGGCGTGCGCCGGTACTGCTCGCGCGAGCCGAGCCGCTCGGAGGTGTGCTGCCCCGGCGCGAAGTCGTCGCCCTCGCCGTTCTTGAGATACGCGGCGTACGTCTTGCCCAACTGCCCCGGCGCGACGGTCAGGCCCGCGGACGCGCCCAGCGGCACGCGGCGGACGTGGCCGTCCTCGTCCTCGGCGAACTCGCCGATGGCCGCCGCCTCGGACTCGTCGAGCAATGACAGGTGGGTGGCGTGCCAGCGTGCCTCCGGCCCCTCCTTGACGAAGACCAGGAGCCAGCGCAGCTCGTTGCGGTTGGTCAGGGTGTCGGCGACGAACCACCGCGGCCAGCCGCGCTGCTGGGGGATCAGATACCGGCTGTCGCTGAACTCCAGCGGCTCGTAGTCGGGGTTGCCCTCCGGGTAGTCCGCCTTGCGCACCTTCAGGCCCGCCTGGTCGATCTCCCGGAGTCCGCCGGCCTCGATACGGGAGTTGACGTCGAGGTCGTAGTCCTCGTTGGCCTTGTTGTTCAGCTCCCCGAACCGGTTGAGGACGCGGCCCGCCTCGTCCTCGCTGACGGCCGGCTGGAGCACCTCCTCGCCGTGGACCGTGACGCAGCCCGTGAGCGTCAGCAGGAGCGCCGCCAGCAACGGCACCGCGGTGACGGTCACCCGGAAGCGGCGTATCGGCATGATCTCTTCTCCGACTCCTGCGCGGGGGGCTGGGAACGGCGTCACCTTACCGGTTCTGCGGTGGGCCACCGGCCCGGGACCGGATCCTGCCCGGCGGGCGGTGGAGCGGACGGTGATTCGGCTCTCATTCGCCTCCGCAGGGCCGAAACCCTTCCCCGGAACGGGTCCGAGCGATCATCATGCTGCGCATGACATTCGGGGCGGCACTGAGCGAGTTGCGCAAAGCTCAGAAAGCGGCGAAGGGCGTCTCGCTCTACTCGCGCTACGTCAACCGGCCGCTGGGGCGGGTGTGCGCGGCGGGCGCGTACGTCCTCGGGCTGCGGCCGAACCAGGTGACGCTGCTCAGCGCGGCGTTCACCGGCGGCGGGATCGCCGCCGTCGCGCTGGTACGCCCCGGCTGGGGGCTTGCCGCCGCGGTGTACGCACTGCTCGTCATCGGCTTCGCCCTCGACTCGGCCGACGGCCAACTGGCGCGGCTGCGCCGGGAGTCGAGCGCGGCCGGCGAGTGGCTGGACCACGTGGTGGACTGCGGGAAGGTCACCGCGGTGCACGCCGCCGTCCTCGTCTCCTTCCACCGTTTCTTCGACCTCTCTTCCGACGCCTGGCTGCTGCTGCCGCTCGGCTTCCAGTTCGCCGCCGTGCTGATCTTCTGCGGCGGGCTGCTGGCCGACAAGCTCAAGCCGAAGCCGCCCCCCGGGCAGAGCCCCGCGCCCGCACCGCCGCCCTCGCGGCTGCGGGCGGTGGCGCTCCTGCCCGTGGACTACGGCGTCTTCTGCACGGTGTTCCTGCTGCTGGGCAGCGAGACCGCGTTTCTCGCCGGCTATACGGCGCTGGCCGCGGCGGCGGCGCTGTTCCTGATCGCCTTTACGGCGAAATGGTTCCGGGAGCTGTCTGCGGCGGGCTGAGGGGGGCCTCGCCACGGGGGCCGCGGTCGGCGAGAGCGTCGAGCGCGCGGCGCAGTTGGGTGCTCGACGTGTGCACGGTGTAGGGGAAATACACCACTTCCACGCCCACCGTCCTGAAGTCGGCCTCCAGCTTGTCCCCCTTGGGCGTGCCTCGCCAGTCGTCGCCCTTGAAGATCACGTCGAACCGGACCTGCTGCCAGGTCTCCAGCTTGTCGGGCACGGTCTCGACGAACGCGGCGTCCACGTGCCGGATGCTGCGGACGATCTCCAGCCGCTCGACCAGCGGTACGACCGGGTCGCGGCCCTTCGCCAGCCGCGCCATCTCGTCGGAGACCACGCCCGCGACGAGATAATCGCAGCGGCTGCGCGCGTGCCGGAGGATGTTCAGGTGTCCGACGTGAAAGAGGTCGTAGACCCCCGGTGCATAGCCGACCGTGTGCGCCACGGCACCCCCCAAGTATTCCCCCTGATATGTGCGCAACCCCCTGCGCGCCAGGAGTGTCAACCATAACGGGCAGGTACGGATAAGGTGCAACCCGGCTTCGGGAAGGCGGACGAGGGATGGCATGGTGACGCGGGTACTGCTGGTTTCGACCAACTACGCGCCGGAACAGGCGGGGATCGGGCCGTACGCGACGCAGATCGCCGAGCACTGGGCCGGGACCGGTCACGCCGAGGTGCATGTGCTGACCGGCATGCCGCACTACCCGAACTGGCGCGTCGCCGACGGCTACCGCGGCGTCTGGCGCACGGAGGAGGAGCTGGCGGGCGTCCGTCTGCACCGCCGCCGTCACTCCGTACCCGCGCGGCAGACCGCCGTACGGCGCGCGCTGTACGAGGCGTCCATCCTCGCCCACGGCATCGTCGCACCGCCCCGGATGGCCGCCCCGGACGCGGTCGTCGCCCAGGTGCCGAGCCTGGCCGGGGGCGCGCTCGGCGCCCGGCTCGCCCGCCGCCACGGGGTGCCGTACGTCCCCGTCGTGCAGGACCTGATGGGCGCCGCCGCCGCACAGAGCGGCATCCGCGGGGGGAGCCGCGCCGCCGCGGCGGCGCGCGCGGTGGAGGCCCGGGTGCTGCGGCGGGCGTCCCTGGTCGGGGTGATCCACGAGACGTTCGTGCCCCGCGTGGCCGCGATGGGCGTGGCCGAGAAGCAGATACGTGTCGTCCCCAACTGGTCCCACGTGGCGGAACCCACCCGGCCGCGCGCGGAGATGCGCGCCCGGCTGGGGTGGCGCGACGGGCAGACGGTGCTGCTGCACTCCGGCAACATGGGCCTCAAGCAGGGCCTGGAGGTGCTCGTCGAGGCGGCCCGCAAGGATCCGTCGCTGCGAGTCGTGCTGATGGGCGACGGCAACCAGCGCGAGCACCTGGCCGCCCTGGGCGCGGGGCTGCCGAACCTGGACTTCCTGCCGCCCGCGGACGCCGGGGAGTTCACCGACGTGCTGGCCGCGGCGGACGTGCTGGCGGTCACCCAGCGCGCGTCGGTGCTGGACATGAGCGTGCCGTCGAAGCTCACCTCCTACTTCGCCGCCGGCCGGCCCGTGGTCGCCTCGGTCGCCGACGGCGGGGGTACGGCGGAGGAGATGCGGCGCTCGGGCGCGGGGGTGGTGGTGCCGCCGGAGGATCCGGCGGCCCTGCTGGAAGCGGTGCGTACGCTGGCCGGCGATCCGCGCGAGGCCGGCGCGCTGGGCGCCAGGGGGCCGGTGTACGTGCGGGCGCACCTGAGCAGCGAGGCGGGTCTGGGCAGGATCACGGCGCTGCTGGACGAAGCCCTGGACGCAGCCCCGGGCTCCTCCGGAGGCCCGGTTGTCCACAACCGGCCGGTTATCCACAGGCGGAAGGCGGCCGGGGGGCAGGCCGCGGGGCCCGTCGCGCATACTGACAAGACCGGTTGAGGGGGGCCGAGACCATGTCACAGCACGTACCGGGCGACAGCCACGCGATGCAGCCGCCGGACGAGCCCGACCTGCTGCGCGACCAGTTCCGGCAACTGCTGCGCTACCGCGGGATGATCGTCCTGGGCGTCGTCCTCGGGCTGCTCGGCGGCGGGTGGATCGCCCTCGCCTCCGGCGAGGAGTACATCGCCTCCAGCGAGGTCACGCTCCGCCAGGTCAGCCTGGACCCCTTCTCCTCCGGCAGCGACGCCACGGCCATCAAGGAGAACATCGGCACGGAGCGGCAGACGGCCGCGAGCAACGCGGTGGCCAGGATCGTCGCCAAGGAGATCGGCCATCCCGAGGACGGCGAGAAGCTGCAGCACGGCCTCCAGGTCACCAACCCGCCCAACACGCTGGTGCTCCGCTTCGACTACAGCGCAGAAGACGCCGAGACGGCCGCCGAGCGCTCCAACGCCTTCGCCGCCGCCTATCTCGCCTACCGCGAGGACAAGAGCAAGCGGACGATCGACAACATGGTCGAAGCCTACGACGACCAGGTCAAACCGCTGATCGCGGAGCGGGACTCGCTCGACGACGAGATCGAGTCGCTCGGCGAGGGCCGCGCGCTGGAGTCCGCGCTGTCGGCCCGCTCCTCGCTCAGCCAGAGCATCGGCCAGATCACCGCCGACCGCGCCAGGCTGCAGGCTCTCGACACCACCCCGGGGCACGTCGTGCGGGACGCCACGCCGCCCGCCGAGCCCGCGGGGCCGGGGATCCTCATGCTGCTGGGCCTCGGCGCAGCGTTCGGCGTGGGCCTCGGGCTGCTCGTCGCCTGGGTGCGGCTGGTCTTCGACCCCACGGCGCGCTCGGAGAGCGACGTCGTACGGGCGCTGCACGCGCCGGTGCTCGGCACCCTGCCGCGCACCCGCAGGCCCGGCGGGCTGCTGGCCACCGGCCGGGTCGCCGAGGAGTACCGCTCGATGGCCTTCCGGCTGGCGTACGACCAGCGCTTCGCCGACCGGCGGCGGCTGCTGGTGGTGGCGCCGCGCGGCAGCATAGACATCCCCGCCGCGGTCTCGGTCAACCTGGCCGCGTCGTTCGTGGAGATGGGGCACGAGGTGCTGCTCGTGGAGGCGGACCTGCGCACCCCGAGTCTGTCGGCGCGGCTCAGCGCCGCCGACGGGGTGCGGCCGGGCTGGGCCCGTACGCCCTCGCGCGGGGACGGAGGCTGGCCGACCGGCCTGCAGATACCGATCGACGCGGGCGAGTCCGGCGCGTTCGACCTCATCCCCGGCACCCGCGTGCGCAACGCGGCGCGGGCCCTGACCTCGGCGCCGGCCACGCAGGTGATCGCGGAGGCGGACGCGCCGGGGTCGGTCGTGGTGGTGCTGGCGCCGGCCGTGCTGTCGTACGCGGACGCGCTGGCGCTCGCCGACCGGGTCGACGGGGTGCTCGTCGTCTGCGACCCGCGGCAGGTGCACCGCGAGGACCTGGCGCGTATCCGCGAGCTGATATCGGGGGCGGGCGGCACGGTGCTCGGCGCGGTGCTGCACACGCACGGCAGCGGCGAGCCCGACGCGGGCGGACGCGGCCGGTCCGGCAGAGGCGCCGGCCGCGACGGGCGCGGCGCCGGGGCGGGTGCGGGCACGGCGGCGCCGGCGCCGCCGGCCGAGGCCACGGGGGCGGACTACCCGGCCGACAGCCGGGCCGTGCGCTCCTCGCGGCGGTAGATGCGCGCCCGCTGGGCGATCGCGTCCTCCGTCGCCGACCAGGGCGTGGCGGCGCTGACGAACATCGCGGTGCTGGTGGTCGCGGCGCGGGAGTCGTCGGCGGAGGGCTTCGCGGTCTTCTCGATCGTCTACATGACGTTCACCGTCGTGCTGGGCGTGCAGAGCAGCTTCGTGGGCCAGGCGCTGGTGCTGGAGCGCGACGGCGGCGGGAGCGGAAGGTCCGGTGCGGGCGGCGCGGGCGTGGGATCCGACGCGGCCGACGACACGGCGCCGGAGGGGCCGGTCATCCCGTCCTGGGCGGAGCCCGACCCCGACGCGCCGCGCCCGCCGGCCACCGGCGTCGCGTCCGCCTGCCGGTCGGCGGTGACGTTCTCGGCGCTGTCGTCCACCGTGCTCGGCGGGACGGCGGCGCTGTTGCTCGCGCTGGTGCCCGGCGAACTGGCGCACGGGCTGGCCATGCTCGGCGTGGTGCTCCCCGTCGTGCTCTTGCACGACGTGCTGCGGTACTGCTTCTCCGCGCTCCGGCTGCCGCACCACGCGCTCCTCGCCGACCTGGTGCGGCTCCTCGTCGCCGTTCCCGCGCTCGTGCTGCAGCCGGACGGCTCGTCCCCGGCCCGGCTCGTCGCGGTGTGGGGCGCCTCCGCGCTGCCCGCACTGCTGCTCTGCCTGGCGCTGGCCGGGTACCGGCTGCGCGGCGCCCGCGGCGACTGGCGGCGCTATCTGCGCCGGGGGCACCTCGGGCACCGGTTCGTGGTGGAGTTCGCGGTGGGCAACGGGGCGACGCAGTTGTCGGTGATAGGTCTCGGGCTCGTCGCCAGCCAGCTCGCGGTCGGCGCGCTGCGCGGCGCCACCACCTTGTACGGGCCGATGAACGTCCTGTACAACTCCGCGACTTCTTTCGGCCCGCCGGTGATGAACCGCATCCCGAACCTGCGCGGCAAGCTCCGGTCCGCCGCCGCCCTCGCCGTCCTGCTCGCCGGCACCGCCGTCGCCTGGACGACCGTGCTGGTCTTCCTGCCGGACTCCGCCGGCCGCGAACTCCTCGGCGACACCTGGGCGTCGGCGTCCTCGCTGCTGCCCGCCACGGGCAGCCAGTACGCGGGCATCGCCCTGGGCACCAGCGCGCTGCTCACGCTGCGCGTGCTGCGCCCGGAGAGCACGCTGCCGATCCAGGTCGTGTTCTCCCTGCTCTCCGTCGGCTGCATGCTCACCGGCTACGCCGCCGGGGGCGTGCTCGGCGCCGCCTGGGGCCTGTGCGCCGGTTCGGCGCTGAAGGCCGCGGCCCTGTGGCTCAGGGTCGCGGCCGTCAGCCGCTCGGCCGGCGCCGCCGGCCCGGGCGGCACCGCAGGTTCCGGCACCGCGGCGTCCGGCGGCACCGCAGGGCCCGGCACCGGCGGGGCCGTCACACCCGGTGCAGTCCCGGCCGCCCGGCCTCGGTCGCATAGGAAGCCGCGGTCGCGATCGGGGCGCCTTCGGTGGTGATGTACGGCACGACGCGGAAGTCCGCGCGGCACTGGTGCCGGTCCAGCGCGACGGTCACGTAGCCGCGGCGGCCGTCGTAGAACCGCATGTGGGGGTTGGCCTGCGTGAGCCGGTCGTAGTTCGCCGGCCGCTCGGCGCCGTCGCCGCCGCTGCTGATGGAGGTGGCGACGATCTCGCCGGCGACGGCCGGTGCGCCGGGGTCGGCGTAGTCGCGCTTGACGTCCATCGCGTAGTGCACGTGCACGTCGCCGGTGAGGACGACGAGGTTCTCCACCCCCGCCTCCTCGGCCGCGTCCAGGAACCGGGTGCGGGCGGCGGTGTAGCCGTCCCAGGCGTCCATGCTGACGTTGTACGCCTCGATCGGCTCACTGCGCCGCTCGGCCATCACGACCTGCTGCGGCACGATGTTCCACAGCGCACGCGAGTCGCGCCAGCCGTCCGCGAGCCACTGTTCCTGCCGCTCGCCGAGCATCGTGCGCGCCGGGTCGTCCGCGTCCGGTCCCGGCGGCGCCCACATGCCGCCGTACGCCTGGTCGCTGCGGTACTGCCGGCCGTCGAGGACGTCGAACTGGGCCAGCGTGCCGTAGTGCAGCCGCCGGTACAGCCGCAGATCGGCGCCGCGCGGGCGCTGCGGCCTGCGCAGCGGCTGGTTCTCCCAGTACGCCCGGTAGGCGGCGGCCCGGCGGACGAGGAACTCCTCGGGCGGCAGGTTGTCCTGGGAGACGGCACCCGCGTAGTTGTTCTCGACCTCGTGGTCGTCCCAGGTGAGGATCCAGGGGTGGGCGGCCTGGGCGGCGCGCAGGTCGGCGTCGCTGCGGTAGAGGGCGTAGCGCAGCCGGTAGTCCTCCAGCGTCACGGTCTCGTGGTTGAAGACGTCGGGCAGCGTGCCGGCGGGGTACGCGCGGCTGCCCCCGGTGGAGGAGACGGCGCCCTCGTAGATCCAGTCGCCGAGGTGGACGACCACGTCGAGGTCTTCTTCGGCGAGGTGCCTGAAGGCGGTGAAGTAGCCGCCCGGGTAGTTCTGGCAGGCGATCGCGCCGAAGCGCAGGGCGGAGTTGCGCGCGTCGTGCGGCGGCGCGGTGCTCGTACGGCCGACGGGGCTGGTCCAGCCGCCGAGTCTGAAGCGGTAGTAGTAACGACGGCCCGGGGCGAGGCCGTCGACTTCGGCGTGCACGGTGTGGTGGAACTCGGGATGGGCCAACTCCCGCCCGCGCCGGGCGATGCGGCGGAACCTCTCGTCGTGGGCGACCTCCCAGTGGACGAGGAACGGGAGGGGCGGCATGCCGCCGTCGGGCTCGAACGGAGCGGGCGCGAGCCGGGTCCACAGCACCACGCCGTCGGGGGTCGGGTCGCCGGAGGCGACGCCGAGGGTGAAGGGCTCCAGGCGGACCGTTGCCGGGTCCGCCGGTTCGTCCGCGTGGGCTTGCGGCAGACCCACGGAGAAGGCGAGCGCGGCGGCGGCACCGGTGACGGTGAGGAAGCGGCGTCGTGTCACGTGTGCGGCGGCGGCGCGCAGGGCGTCCTGCGGATGAGGAGGAGTCATGCGCGGTATTGGAAGGGCCGGGGGCAACCGCTGTCCATACCCTGTGCATCGGCAGGGTGACAGTGCGTTGACGTCTAGGGCGGTTTCGAGGCGAACTGACGTTCACGTGGTCGCGCCATAGACTCACGGCATGGCCGAGGTGATCGCGAAGGACGGGGCCGGGGAGTTCGACGGCGAGATCATACGGATCATCCCCGGCCGCGACCGAGAGGTGCACCAACTGCGGCAGTTGGTCGGCGAGGTCACCGTGCCGCTGCCGCACCCCTACGCGCCGGCGGACGCCGTGCCCGGCGGCCCCGGACACGAACCCGCGGCGCCGCAGCCGCCCCGGGCTGAGCCGGCGGGCGCGGTCCCGGTGAAGTTCCGCAAGGAGCCGGAGGAGGAGCCGGAGGCGGTGGGCGCGGCTTCCGGGTCCGCGGTCCCGGGCGACGACCACGACGCGGTGCTGCGCCGGCCGGGCGAGCTGGGCGAGTTGCACGCCGCCGGGGTGCTGACGGACGAGGAATTCGCAGCCGCAAAGCGGGCGATTCTGCAGCGCATGGGCGGTAACCGCTGACCACGCGCGGCTCCCGGTCCCCCGTTGGCGAAAACTTGGGCCGGAATTAAACCTTCAACGCTCTTCACTCCAGCCCCACTGGCCCCAATAATCGGGCCCCATGACTATTTACGACTCGATCGGCGGGGAGGCGGCGGTCTCGACCGCCGTGGACAACTTCTACGACCGAGTGCTCGACGACCCGGAGTTGAAGCCGTTCTTCGACGGCATCGACGTCCAGCGCCTCAAGCGCCACCAGCGCGCCTTCATCGGCGCCGCCCTCGGCGGTCCCGGCGGCTACAACGGCCGCGGCATGCGGAAGGCCCACGAGGGGCTCGGCATCACGACGGCCCACTTCGAGCGGGTCGTCGGCCACCTGGCGGCCACCCTCATCGGCCTGGGCGTACCGGACGACACGGTGAAGACCATCGGGGAGTCCCTGGAGCCCTTGCGCGGGGAGATCGTCCAGGAGGCGTAGCGCGCGCCCGGAACTTACTCTGCCCGCATGACCGACCTCGGCGGGCTGCCGCACGTCGCGCCCATGCTGGCGGTCTCCGGCAGCCTGCCGACGGCCGCCGCGGACCCCTCGTGGGCGTACGAGCTGAAGTGGGACGGCATCCGCGCCGTCGCGTACGCCCCGGGCGACGGCGCGCTGACGCTGCTGACGCGCAACGACAACGACGTCACCGCCCGCTACCCCGAGCTGGCCCCGCTCGGCGCGGCCGTCGCCGCCGCCGGGCACGCCTGCGTGCTCGACGGCGAGATCGTCGCGCTCGGCTCCGACGGCCGCCCCTCCTTCGGTGCGCTGCAGCGCCGCATGAACCTCACCCGCGGCGCCGTCATCGCGCGCCTCGCCGCGGAGGTGCCGGTCGACTACATGGTGTTCGACGTGCTCCACCTCGACGGCGAATCGACCCTGCGCCTGCCGTACCGCGAACGCCGCGCGCTGCTCACCGGCCTGCACCTGGAAGGACCGCGCTGGCGCACTCCCCCGCACTGGGAGGGGCACGGCACCGAGGCGTGGGAGATGACCAGGCGGTACGGGCTGGAAGGGCTGCTCGCCAAGCGGCTGTCGTCGCCGTACCTGCCGGGCCGGCGCAGCGGACTCTGGCTGAAGATCAAAAACGTCCGCACCCAGGAGGTCGTGGTCGGCGGCTGGACGGAGGGCGCGGGCAGCAGGTCGGACGCGATCGGCGCGCTGCTGATGGGCGTGTGGACGCAGGACGGGGACCTGGCCTACGCGGGCACGGTGGGCAGCGGCTTCTCCCGGCACACGCTGGAGGTGCTGCGGGAGAGGCTGGCGCCGCTGGCGCGGGAGACGAGCCCCTTCGCGGGCCCGGTCGCGGACCGGCACGTGCGGGCGGCGAGGGCGGTGCACTGGGCGGAGCCGGAGCTGGTGGGGGAGGTGGCGTACGGCGAGTGGACGGAGACGGGCGTGCTGCGGCACCCGGTGTGGCGGGGGCTGCGCCCGGACAAGTCGCCGGAGGAGGCCAGGAGGCCGGAGGCGTAGCGGACGTCCGCCCCGTACCGCACGACGCCCGGTGTGCCCGGCGCCCCGAGCGCGCCGGGCACACCGCCGGGGCGCGCGCGCAGCGCCGGCGGACGGCCGGGCGGAAGGCCCGCCATCCGGCGGCGGGATCGTTCGCTCTCCGCGGTTGCGGCGCGCACCGCGCCGTTCGGGCCCGCGGAGTCGTCCTGCTTCGCCTCGCCCCGGCACGGTCGCGGTGGTGCGTGACCATGACCGCGCCGCTCCCTTCCACTGTCCCACGAATGGACTAATCGGTCATATCCGGCAGGTCGAAGTGCGTGTCGAGCAGCGACCGCAGGAGATCGCCGTGCGCGTCGATGCGCTCCACCACGTCGCCGGGGAGGAAGACCAGCTCGTCGGGGTCGGTGCAGCTCTCCACCTCGTCCCAGGTCAGCGGGGTGGACACGGTCGGCCTGGCCTTGGCGCGCAGCACGTAGGGGGCGACGGTGGTCTTCGCCCGGGAGTTCTGGCTCCAGTCGACGAAGACCTTCCGCGGACGCAGTTTCCGGGCCATCTGGTGCAGGATCAGCTCCGGATGCTCCTGCTCCAGCCTCCGCGCCAGGGACTTCGCGTACGCGCTGGTGTCCTCCGCGGAGGCGGGGGCGAGGGGCACGTACAGGTGCAGCCCCTTGGAGCCGGAGGTCTTGGGCCAGGCGTCGAGCCCGTCCGCGCGCAGTTCCTCGCGCACGAACAGCGCGGCGCGGCAGCACTCGACGACGGTGGCGGGCGGGCCGGGGTCGAGGTCGAAGACGATCCGGTCGGCGAGCCGTTCGCCGGCCCGGACCCGCCTCTCCTTCTTCCCGCCGGGGTCCTGCGCCCGCCACTGCGGCACGTGCAGCTCCAGCGCGGCGAGGTTCGCCGCCCAGAGCAGGGTCGGCAGGTCCTGGACCAGGACGTGGTGCACGGTGCTCCGGGTCAGCTCGACATCGACGACCCTCACCCATTCAGGGGTGCCGGCGGGGGCGTTCTTGGCGAAGAACCGCTGCCCCTCCACGCCGTCCGGGAAGCGCAGGAAGGACGCGGCCCGATCGCGTACGTGCGGCAGCAGGACGTCGGCGACTTGGGCGTAGTAGTGCAGCGCCTCGCCCTTGGTGAAGCCGTGCTCGGGCCACAGCACCTTGTCGAGGTTGCTGAGCTTCAGGCGGCGCCCTTCGACCTCGGTGACCGTCATATGCTGAACCTCCGGGAGAGAGGACATATGGATGAAATCTATATGGAAGGGCGCGATCTCCTTCGGGCTGGTCAGCATTCCGGTCCAGCTCTACTCCGCCACCGAGGAGCACGGGGTGTCCTTCCGCCAGGTCCATGCGGAGGACGGCGGCCGGATCCGCTACCGGCGGTTCTGCGAGCTGGAGGACCGCGAGGTCCAGTACGCGGAGATCACCAGGGCGTACGAGACGGCGGACGGCGAGCTCGTCGTGCTCACCCCCGAGGATCTCGCCCAGCTCCCCCTGCCGAGCAAGAAGATCATCGACGTGGTGGGCTTCGAGGAGGCCGGCTACTTCGACCCCATCCAGTTCTCCCGCGCGTACTACGTCAAGGCCGCGGACGCCGCGGCGGCCAAGCCGTACGTCCTGCTCCGCGAGGCGCTGAAGCGCTCGGGGCGGGTGGCGGTGGTCAAGGTCGCGCTCCGCAACCGCGAGGCGCCGGCGCTGGTGCGGGTGCTGGAGGAGGAGGACGTCCTCGTCCTGCACACCATGCTCTGGCCCGACGAGGTGCGTTCGGCACAGTCGGTGGCCCCGGACGAGAAGGTGACGGTGCGCCGGCAGGAACTGGACATGGTCGACTCCCTCATGGACGCGCTGGGCGGCTATGACCCGGACGAGTTCACGGACGAGTACCGCGAAGCGGTCGAAGCACTCGTCGCGAGCAAGGAGGGCCTTGCACCGCTGCCGAAGGAGGCGGCGGGCGAGGAGAAGGGCCAGGTCATCGACCTGATGTCGGCGCTGGAGGCGAGCGTCCAGGCGGCGCGGGACAAGCGCGGCGGCACGGCCCGGCCCGAGAAGAAGGCACCGGCGAAGAAGACGGCCGCGAAGAAGAAGGCGACGACGGAGAAGAAGGCACCGGCGGCGAAGAAGACCGCGGGCAAGAAGAAGACCGCCGCGGCGAAGAAAACGGCGGGCAAGAAGACGGCGAAGAAGCCGGGCAAGGCCGCCTGAGGGGAGCAGGGGCCCCGGACCCCGGAGCCGGCACAGGGCGGGGGCCCGCCCCTCGGCGGACCCCCGCGCTGGAGGCAGGGCGGGAAGGCGGTCAGAACCAGCGGCCGCGCCGCTTGCCGCGCCCCATGTCCTCGGCGGCGCCGGGGGTGTCGGCACTCTCGGGCGCGGCGGCGTGGCCGGGAGAGCCGCTGCTCTCCTCGCGCTGCTCGCGGCGGGCGCCTTCGCCCAGGTCGTAGCCTTCCTGCACCTCGCGGACGGTCATCGACGAGCTGGAGCCGGCCGGGATGTTCTCGACGATCTCCTCGGACTTGAGGACGGTCTCGAACGTCTGGGTGTCCTCGATCCGCCGGGTGCCGATGTCGGCGACGGCGTAGGGCTCGGACACCTTGTGGACGACGACCTCGGCGTCCTCGCCGTAGAGCGGCACCCTCACGCTGCGCTCCACGAACTCGTGGTGCTCGCCGGGGACCAGATTGCTCTCCTTGCCGTCCACGTCGCTGCGCCGGACGATGCACTCGTCGTGGCCGCGGGTGACCTCGAACCGCTGCGGGGTCTCCCGCACCCGGACCGAGACCTCGGCCTCGCCCATCGGCTGCCGCCGCTCGACCGGCTCGACCTGCAGCCGCTCGCGGTACGCGACGACGCGCTGGGCCTCCGCCGCATCGCCCTGCGGCGCGTTGCCCTGCGGCGCGCTTTCAGGCTGCTGACCGGACTGGCCCATCTGCTCGCCCGTGTCGCCGCCGCCCGCCGCGGCGGCGGCGTCGGTCTCGCGCCCTACCCCCGCGGCGTTCGCGGCCTTGCTCTTGCCGCCACTGGCTGTGTTCCTGTGGGTCTGCACTGTTCCTCCCGCTGGATGGTGCGTGCAGGGATAGAAGCGGCCCGCCGACTCGGTCGACGAAACCGACATACCACCATGTAACGCCTCCGCCGTTCAGGTGTCGACCGGAGGGAGTAATCAGCGGCTCGCACGCGGCTCAGCGCCGCGCGTCATCGCCCTGGTCGTCCCCGGCGCGCCGCCCCGGACGTTTGCGCAACCTGGCGCGGCCGACCTCGCGAAGCTGCGGGTCGGGATCGATGGCCTGTTCCTGTTCGTCGTCGTACGCGTCCCGAGGGGCCTCGGGGGGCGCGGACTCACCCCGGCGCTCGTCGCCGTCGGGACGCCCGTGACCCTCGCGCCCCGTACCGCCGTCGCGGCCGGAGCCGCCGGTCGGACGCTTGCCGGTGGTGTGCACGGATGCCTCCCGCCCCGGAAACAGGGGATACGCCTCCCCCGGGGGAACGGATCGGGGGAAGCCCGACAGTTCCATGAAAACGCGGGCGAACGGGCGTGTCGAACGCAGGACACGCCGGCCCCGGGGGCCGGGCGGTCCCCGGGCCGGTCCGTGCGGCATCGCACAGCGGAACCGGCGGCGGGCCCCGTACGCGCGGCGCCCCGCCCGTCACCCCCGCATGCGGCGCACCGCGCGGCGGGCAACCACCCGGACCAGGTCCCTGACCGGTACGTTCCGCACCGGCCTGTCCTCCACGGCTCCCGTCGCCTCCGGCGCCGGGGGCGGCGGGGCGGCCTTCGCCGCCAGGGCGGCGGACGCCAGTATCCCGCCCAGCACCGCCTCCGTCGCCGCCTCCGTGGGGATCTCCTTCGCCACCACCGGTTCCGCCGCCGTGCGCGGCCGGCGCGCGAGGGCGGCCAGGTCGCCGATCACCCGGACTCCCGACGCCGCGACCCCCGCGACCACGCGCTCCGCGACCTCCGCGATCTCCGCCTCCGCCCACGGCGGGGTCGTGATCCGCGGTTCGTCCGGTGCCGGCTCCAGCGACTGCAGCCGCGGGACCACGCCCTCGCGGATCACCTTGCCCTGCCGCCACGCGCTCCAGTTGCGGTCCCGGAGCTTGCGGTTGAGCTGGAGCAGCAGCTCCGCCTCGCTCTGCGTCAGCGACGTGTTGCCGCCGCTCTGCTGCGGTTCGAGCACCCTCTCCGGCAGGTCGAGCAACTGCTCGAAGACGCGGAACTGCCACAGCGGCCTGGCCTCGTCCACCACCACGGCCGTCAGGTTCTCCGGCCCCGCGGCCGCCGCCCACCTCCCGATCAGCTCGTCGTGCCGCTGCAGATGCCAGAAGTCCGGGGTCGGCTCGGCGTACGGGGCCCTGCGCAGCATGCCGTCGAGCCAGGTCTCGTACGACTCGCAGAGCCCGTGCTTGACGTACTGCTGCCAGTGGGACGGCATGATCTTCTGCAGCGGGCGCAGCGTCACGACGACGTGCACGGGGCGACCGCCCGCCAGCTCCTTCACCGCCTGCCGTGCGGCGCCGGCGGACGCCGTCGCGAAGAACTCGCTGCTCGCGAAGAACCGCATGTCGCCCGCCTCCGCCGCCTCGGCGCAGAACGCCTCCCACGGCTCCCGCTCGGCCGCCGTCGGGTCCTCCCTGGCGATCGCGACGGCCGGGTCCTTCGCCTGGCGGCCCCGCCCGGCGTAGACGACGCCGTGCTCCCGCAGGGCGGGGCGGGCGTGGTGGAAGGCGGCCTGGAGGGCGGTGGTGCCGGTCTTGTGGGGGCCGATGTGGAGCAGCCGCGTGCCCGGCGGTGTGGGCGCGGCGCCTTGCTCTTCCCGCATGGAAGGGCCTTTCGTGGTTCCGGAGGAGGTCCCCGATTCTGCGACGGCGTGGTCACCGGCCGGTGAGGGGAAGCCGAACAACCGGCGAACAAACCGCCCCCGGCCCGGCCGCGCAACTTTCGGTCCGGGTGCTCGTTGCCCCGGTCGTGAACGTGAACCCGACGAAGCCGCGCCTGCGGCTCGCCGCCCTCGTCCTCGCCGCGGCGCTCGCCGGCGCCGCCGCGGCCGCCGCCCCCGCCGCCCTCGCGGACGGCGACGCCGCACAGCCGGCCGCGCTGTCGCAGGCCGCGGGCCTCGACCCGTACGTGCAGACGCATCTGATGTTCGGCACGGTGCGGCCCGACGGCGGCCCTGACGTCACGGACCGGCAGTTCCACGCGTGCGTCGACGAGGTCGTCACGCCGCGCTTCCCGGCGGGGCTGACGGTGGACGAGGTACGGGGCCAGTACCGCGACCGGCACGGCACGATCGAGCGGGAGCGCTCGTACGAAGTCTGCCTGCTCTACCCGCAGGCCGGGGCGCGGCGGCACGACGCCCGGATCGAGGAGATCCGCGACGCCTACACCGCGCGGTTCGCGCAGGAGTCGGTGGCCCGGATCGACGAACCCGCCCGCGCCGGCTTCTGAACGGAATCCCCCGTCAGCCGGACTCCCTGACCACCAGCCGCGGCACCGTCACCACCGGTTCCTGGCGCTCCTGACCCCCGCCCAGGCTGCGCAGCAGCAGCCGGGCCATCAGGCGGCCCATCCCCTCGACGTCCTGGTGGACGGTCGTCAGCGGCGGCTCGGTCCAGGTGGCCGGATCCAGATCGTCGTAGCCGACGACCGCGACGTCCGCCGGGACGCGGCGGCCGTGCGCGCGCAGGGTGCGCAGGGCGCCGGTGGCCATGAGGTCGGAGCCGGCGAACACGGCGTCGAGGTCCGGCGCGCGGGCCAGCAGTTCGGCCATCGCGCGCTCGCCGCCGGCCGGGGTGAAGTCCCCCTCCGCGACGAGTCCGGGCCCGTCCCCGGCATCGTACGGACCCCCGTGCGCACCCACCGCCGCCCTGTACCCCGCCAGCCGGTCCACCGCGGAGGTCTGGTCCAGGGGCCCCGCGATGTGCCCGATCCGCCGCCTCCCCCGGTCCAGCAGGTGACGGACCGCCAGCTCCGCCCCCGCCCGGTTGTCCGTGTCCACGTACAGCAGCCCCTGCTCCGCCGCGGCCCCCGGCCAGCCCGGCCGGCCGCCGTAGACGACCGGCAGGCCCGCCTCCGCGGCCATGCCCGGCAGCGGGTCGTCGCGGTGCAGCGAGAACATCAGCGCGCCGTCGACGTGCCCGCCTGCCAGGAACCGGCCGATGCGCGGATAGTCCTCCCGGTCCGCGACGTACAGCAGCACCAACTGCGTGTCCGCGGCGGCCAGCGTCCCGCTGATCCCCCGCAACTGCCGGGCGAAGAACGGGTCGGCGAAGACCCGGCTCTCGGGCTCCGCGATGACGACGGCGACCGCGCCCGTGCGCCGGGTGACGAGCGTGCGCGCGGCCTGATTCGGTACGTAGCCCAGTTCGGCCACGGCGCGGTGCACCCGCTCGCGCAGCGGCTCGCGGACCCCCGTGCCGCCGTTGACCACGCGCGACACCGTGGCCCGCGACACTCCGGCACGGGCGGCCACGGCCTCCAGCGTGGGGCGGTTCCCGGACACGTCAACTCCTCTTCGCTCGATGGGCCTTGACAGTAGCCCGCTCACTCGGCAGTGTGCCTCAACACAACCTGAGAGCGCTCTCAAACACGCGCATCCCCAGGGGAGAACTCCTCATCCCCCCACACTCCGAGGAGCTGCCAGACATGCACGCAACACGACTACGGTGGCGCAGGATCCTGCTCTGCGCGGTCGCCGCCCTGGCCGCGATCAGCGCCCTGACCCTGCCCTCCGCGACGGCCGGCGAGGACGGCGGCGACGATCCGGCGCCTCTCGCCGAGGTCTTCCGCGACGACTTCGACGGCGCCGCCGGCTCCCCGCCGGACGCCGCGAACTGGATCACCGACACCGGCACGTCCTACCCCGGCGGCCCCGCCAACTGGGGCACCGGCGAGATCCAGACGTACACCGACAGCCCGGACAACCTCCAGAAGGACGGCAACGGCAACCTCACCATCACCCCCCGCCGCAACGGCTCCGGCGGCTGGACATCGGCGCGGATCGAGACCCAGCGCACCGACTTCCAGGCCCCCGCCGGAGGTCTGATGCGCATCGAGGCCCGTATCCAGATGCCGAACATCACGGGTGACGAAGCCCTCGGCTACTGGCCCGCGTTCTGGACCCTGGGCGACGCCTACCGCGGCAACTACTGGAACTGGCCGGGCATCGGCGAGTTCGACATCATGGAGAACGTCAACGGCATCGACAGCGTCTGGGGCGTCCTGCACTGCGGCACCGCGCCCGGCGGCCCGTGCAACGAGAACGACGGCCTCGGCGCCTCCCGTGCCTGCCCGGGCGGCACGTGCCAGTCCGGCTTCCACGAGTACGCCCTGGAACTGGACCGCACCGGCTCCGTCGAGGAACTGCGCTGGTACGTGGACGGCCAGCAGTACCACTCCGTCAACGCGGACCAGGTAGGCGCCGAGACCTGGGCGAACCTCGCCCACCACGGCCACTTCCTCCTCCTCAACGTCGCCATGGGCGGTGCCTTCCCCGACGGCGTCGCCGGCCACGCCACCCCCACCGACGCCACCCGGCCCGGCGTGCCGATGGTCGTCGACTACGTGTCCGTCGAACAGTCCGGAGGTACCGCCGAATGATCTCGCGACGCAGGCTGCTGGGTGGTCTGGCCGTCGCGTCCGCCGCCGCGGGGACACCTCTGGTGCTCTCCGCGGCGCGGGCGGGCGGCGCCGCCGCGGCCCTCGACGTGACCGTCGTCAACAAGACCGGCGCGTACGAGAACTCCTCCATCAGCATCTACGTCGTCGGCAACGAGGGCGGCCGGCAGGTCCGTCTCACGCCGGACGGCACCCTCGCGCCCATATCGCTCGACGACAACGGCGCCGACGGCTACACCGACTACGCGATCCCCTTCGCCGGCAGCGGCGACACGTCCCTGACGCTGCCGAACATGTCCGGTCGCCTCTACGTCGCCCTCGGCGGCAAGCTGAAGATGAAGGCGGTCACGGACGGCGCCGGCAACGCGGCGCTCGCCTACCCCGCCGGCTGGGTGGCCACCGACCCCAACTACCCGGTGGTGCACGACTGCATGGAGTTCACGCTCAACGACGCCGGCATGTTCTGCAACACCACGATGGTCGACATGTTCAGCGTCCCGATGTCCATCCACCTGACGGGCGAGGCCGACCAGACCACCGGGACGCTCAAGGACGGCGCCCGCACGCAGGTGTTCGACACCCTGGCGGGCACCGAGGGCTTCGACCGGCTGGTGGACGCGGACGGGCTCCGGGTCATCGCCCCCGGGCACGGCCTGGACGGCGGGCTGTTCGACGGCGCCTATCTCGACGGGTACGTGGACGAGGTGTGGTCGGCGTACGCGGGCAAGGATCTGAAGGTCACCACGAACGCCGGTACCTTCACCGGACGCGTCGCCGGCGACCGGCTGTCCTTCACCGGCCCCGCCGACGTGGCCTTCGACCGGCCGCCCACCCGCGACGTGCTGTTCTGCGACGGCAAGCTCGCCGCCCCGAACGACGGCACCACCGGACCGGTCGCCGCCATCCTCGGCGCCGCTCTCAACCGCACCACGCTGCGCGACCACGCCGACCAGCCGGTGACCGACGCGTCCGCCTTCTACGGCACCGACCTCACCAACCACTACGCGCGGGTGATGCACGAGGTCTCGCAGGACGGGCGGGCGTACGGGTTCGCCTTCGACGACGTCTCCGGCTTCGCGTCGTACATCGAGGACCGGGCGCCGCAGCAGCTCACGCTGACGCTGACGCCCTTCTGACGCCCACGGGAGCCGGCGGGGGGCAGCGGGAGCCCGCCGGTTCCCGCGGGGCCGCGGAAACCGCGGCGGGCCGGGGGCTGTCCGGTGGTCAGGGCCGGGCAGCCCACGGCCGGCGGCGCGGCGGCGCGCCCCGCCTCCGCGAGGTTACGCGCTGCTCACCGACAGCTTGGCGGCGAAGCCGAGGAAGGCCGTGCCCGCCGCGGCCGACATCCCGGCCGTCAGCCGCCGCCGGCGGCGGAAGAGCGCCGCGAGGTGCGTGCCGCTGAAGATCAGGGCGGTCAGGTACGTGATGCTGAACACCTGCGCCCAGGCCGCCAGCACGAGGAACGTCAGCTCCGGATGCGCGTACGCCGGATCGATGAACTGCACGAAGAAGGAGACGAAGAAGAGGATCGCCTTCGGGTTGAGCAGGCTGACGACGAACGCCCGCCGGTACGGGCGCTCCATCTCCTCGCGCACCGGTTCCGCCCGCGCCGTTTCCGCCGGCGCCGGGCCGCCCTCCGCCCGGACGGCGGACCGCGCCCCGCGCTCGCGCCACATCCGCCACGCCCCGCGCAGCATCCCGACCGCCAGCCAGGTCAGATAGCCGGCGCCCGCGAACTTGACGACGGCGAACGCCGTCGGGCTGGCCTCCAGCAGCGAGGCCACGCCGCCCGCGGAGAGCACCATGAGCACCATGTCGCCGCACATCACGCCGCCGGCCGCGCGGTAGCCCGCCCGGGCGCCGCGGCGGGCGGCGACAGAGACGACGTAGAGGGAGTTGGGCCCCGGGAGCAGGATGATCAGGGCCAGTCCGGCGAGGTACGTCGACAGATCGGTGACTCCAAGCATGCGGGTCAGGCTGCCATGCGCCCGCCCGTTCGTACGAACGGATAAGCCGCGGTCCCGCATGCCGGACAGGAGCGGCCCTCTGCACCGTCCGGTTAGGCTCGTGGCGGATCACCGGTCAACGGCGGAGGGGGCCCGTAGGGCATGGACGAGGGAAGAGTCACGGCGGTCTGCCGCAGCGGCGAGTACACCTTCCACAAGCCGGTCCGCGAGTCGATCACCCTGCTCGCCGGCCTCGGGGTGGAGGGAGACGTGCATGCCGGTGTCACGGTCAAGCACCGCTCCCGGGTCGCCCGCGACCCCTCCCAGCCGAACCTGCGCCAGGTACACCTGATCCACGAGGAACTGTTCGCCGAGGTCGCCGCGGCGGGCTTTCCGGTACGCCCCGGGGAGCTGGGCGAGAACATCACCACCCGCGGCCTCGACCTGCTCGGCCTGCCCACCGGCACGCTGCTGCACCTCGGCGCCGAGGCGGTCGTCGAGGTCACCGGGCTGCGCAACCCCTGCCACCAGATCGACGACTTCCAGAACGGGCTGCTGAAGCAGGTCACGGGCCGGGACGCGGCGGGGCGCGTGGTGCGCAAGGCGGGCGTGATGAGCGTGGTGCTGACGGGCGGAGTGGTACGTCCCGGGGACCCGGTCGCCGTCGTGCTGCCGGATGCCCCGCACCGCCCGCTGCAGAGGGTCTGACACGCCGGTCACGTCACCGGCCGGCCGGTGGCGGAGCGGTCACTCGCGGGACGAGGGGGCGACAGTCCGGCCGCGGCGGCGCGCCCGGGATGGCTGCCCGAATTAGGCTGCTATGCGTGCCCCAACGCATCCTGCACACCGCCGACGCCGAGGACGCCCCGCTCCGCGCCGCCCTGCGCCGGCTGCGCGCCGCGGAGGACGTACCCGCCGCCTTCCCGCCCGAGGTGCTCGCCGAGGCCGACCGCGCCGCGAAGGCGCCCCGGCTGCCCGAGCGGGACGCGACCGACATCCCGCTCTACACCGTCGACCCGGCCGACTCCCGCGATCTGGACCAGGCCCTCCACGTCGCGCGCCGGGGAGGCGGCGGGTACCGCATCCGCTACGCCGTCGCCGACGTCGCCGCGTTCGTGACCCCCGGAGGGGCCCTCGACGACGAGGCGCGCCGCCGCGTGACGACGCTCTACTTCCCCGACACCCACGTGCCCCTGCACCCCGCACAGCTCTCCGAGGGCGCCGCGAGCCTCCTGCCCGACCAGCCGGCCCCCGCGCTGCTGTGGGAGATCGACCTGGACTCCAGCGGGCAGATCGCCGAGGCCACCGTCACCCGTGCGCTGGTACGCAGCCGGGCGCGGCTCGACTACGGCGGCGTACAGCAGACCATCGACGAGGGCACGGCGGAGGAGCCGGTGGCGCTGCTGCGCGACATCGGGCTGCTGCGCGAGGAGATGGAGCGCGAGCGCGGCGGGATCTCGCTCGGCGTACCGGAGCAGGAGCTGCTGCGGCGGGACGGGGGCTACACGCTGGAGTACCGCGCCGCGCTGCCGGCCCACGGCTGGATCGCGCAGGTGTCCCTGCTCACCGGGATGGCCGCCGCCGAGCTGATGCTCTCCTCCGGCACCGGCATCCTGCGTACGCTGCCGCCCGCCCGGCGCCGCGCGCTGACCCGTCTGCACCGGGTGGCCCGCGCGCTGGACGTCGACTGGCCCGAGGGTCTCGACTACCCCGAGCTGATCCGCTCCCTCAACCCGCAGATGGCCAATCACGCGGCGTTCCTCCAGGAGTGCACGTCGCTGCTGGGCGGCGCCGGGTACACCGTCTTCGACGGCCGGTCGCCGGCGCGGCAGGACGTGACGCACGCCGCGGTGGGCGACGAGTACGCGCACTGCACGGCACCGCTGCGGCGGCTGGCCGACCGGTACGCCGGGGAGCTGTGCGTGGCGGCGTCGGCCGGCGAGGCGGCGCCGGAGTGGGTGCGCGAGGCGCTGGGCGGCCTCCCGGAGCTGATGGCCGGGGGCGCGGCGCGGGCGGAGCGGCTGGAGCGGCAGTGTGTGGACCTGGTCGGGGCGGCGCTCATGAGCGGCCGGATCGGGGAGGTCTTCGACGGGCACGTGGTGGAGGTCGACGCGCACCGGCCGACGCGGGGCACGGTCCAGCTCTACGAGCCGGCCGTCCTCGGCCACGTGGTGTCGGAGGACCCCGCGGGCGCGCCGGCGCCGCCGGCGGCCGGGGAGGGCGCGGAAGGCGCGGGAGACGCGGGGGACGCGGAGGGCGCGGACGGTGGGAGGGCCGCGGATGGCGGGGAGTCGGCTGCGGGCGGGCAGGGCCCGGAAGGTGACGCGCCCGCCGCAGTCGCACCGCCCGCTGCCGGCGCCGAGCCCGCCGCCGGAGCGGAACCCGCTCTCTCCGCGGAGCCCACCCTGGAGGCGGAGCTGGCTTTCGGCGCGGAGCTGGCTCTCGGCGCCGAGCCCGCCGACTCCACCGAGCCCGCCGGCGCGGAGCCCACCGTCGGCGGCTGGCCCGCCCCCGGCGAGCCGCTGCCGCTCGGCCGCCGGGTGCGGGTGCGGGTGACGGCGGCGGAGCCCGGGGTGTCCCCGGTGCTCTTCGCGCCGGAACTCTGAGCGGGCAGCGGCGCACCGCCGGAGTCCCCCCGCTCCCCCGCCCGCTCCCGCTCCCCTTCGCGCGCCGCGCACGCCCGGCGCAGGGCGTCGACCACCGGCCGCGGGTCGTCCGCGTAGAACCGCAGCACCCGCGCCTCGGCCCGCTTGCCCAGCGGCCGGACGAAGGACACCGGCTCCGTCAGCTCGACGGTCACCGTCGTCTGCCCGCCGACGGCGAGGTCCGCCGTGCCGTCCGCGTCCAGCCGCAGCAGCCCGCCTGCGTCGGGGAAGCGGCGCTCCAGCCGGGCGTTCGCGATCAGTCCGGCCGGTACGGGGATGTCCAGCAGCACCCCGTAGCGCACGCGCAGCGAGCCGTCCGCGCCGACGACGTGCGGCCGGACCACGCAGGCCGCCTGGAGCGCGAGGATGAAGTAGAGGCCCCACACATCGAGGACCAGAACGACGGCGTGCACCATCGGCCAGGGGATGACGAGGGCGAGCGCCACGGTCTCGATGACCGAGACGAAGAGGAAGCCGTAGAACGTGAACGACTGCCCGGAGGCGTACGGGACGGGCGTGTCGCCGGGGCCGACGCCGTGCTTCGGCCGCCGGGCCAGCCAGCGCAGGGTGGCGGTGAAGAGCTTCACCTCGTGCACGGTCAGCTTGCGGACGGCGGCCGGGACGCCGTCCCGTACGGCCTCCAGGCCCGCGGCGCGGGGCGCGAGGCCGGCGCCGCGATGCCGGCGGTAGTCGGCGGCAAGCAGCGTGACCAGGGCCGCGGTGACCAGCAGGACGGCCGCCTCGACGGCGAGCAGCACGGGATCCGGGATGCGGACGCCCGAGGCGAGACAGAGCACGAGCACCAGCTCGCCGGGCACGAGCGAGGCCAGGGCACAGCGGACCGTACGGCGCAGCGCGTTCACGACGCACTCTCCCCGCGCCGCCGGTCCGCGTGCCCGGCCCCGCCCGTCTCGCCGGCCCCGCCCGACCGCTCTCCGAGCAGGGCCATCGCCCGGCGCATGACCGCGGCCTGCGCCGGGGGGAAGTCCGCGAAGAACATCTCCGCGAAGGCTTCCCCGCTCTCGTCCCCGGCCCCGGCACCGGCTGCCGCGTCCGGCCCTGCGGTGACCATCTCCCGCGCCCGGTCCGGCAGGGCGGCGACCACGTCGCGCGCCAGTTCCTCGACGCGCGGGTCGCCGGCCTCGGCGTCGGCCAGCTCGTCGAGCCGGGCGTAGATGCCGTACGCGCGCGTCATCGCCTCCGGGTCGGAGCTGAGGGCGTGCAGCAGCCCGTCGAGCCACCGCCGGTGCGCGTCGTCCGCGGTGGTGTCCAGCAGCGCGAGCAGCTCCCGCTCCTTCGCCGCGCTCGCCGGCTCCGGGACGCCGAGCCGGGCGGAGGCGCGGGACATGTCGGCGAACACCGCCGCCAGCTCCGGCGACACCGGCCCCTCGGACGTCAGCCCGCCGCTCTCCGCGTGCCGCAGCAGCTCGGCCAGGCGGACGCGGCGCTGCCGGATGGCGGCCTCCTGCCGGGCGAGGTCGGCGTCCAGCTCGGCGAGGATCTCGTGCAGCTCCCTGCCCGCGTCGTCGGCGAGCACGTCGCGCACCTCGTCGAGGCTGAGGCCCAGCTCGGTCAGGCGGCGGACCCGGGCCAGCTCGACGGCGTCGCGCAGGGTGTAGACGCGGTAGCCGTTGGCGCGGCGGGCGGGCTCGGGCAGCAGCCCGATGCGGTGGTAATGCCGCACCGTGCGGGTGGTGACCCCGGCGAGCGCGGCGAGCTCTCCGATTCGCATGGCCTCAGTAGAAACGTTGACGTCGCGACAAGGTCAAGCGACGTCCCCGGGGAGGCGGCGGATCAGCCGGCGCGCTCCCCCGCCTCCGCGGCGCCTGCCGCGGGACCTGCGGTGTCGGCCGCGGCGCACAGGTCGTCCCAGAGGGCCCGTACGTGCCGCTCCCCGGTCTCCAGCCCGCCGATCGCGACCCGCAGCAGGTAGCGGCCGTCGACCACGGTGTGCGTGACGTACGACCGTCCGCCCGCGTTGACCCGCTCCAGCGCCGCCTTCGTCGCGGCGTTGTCGGCGTCGGTGCCGCGGCCGGTGGCGACGTACAGGCACACCAGCGCCAGGCTGCGCGGCACCCCCAGCGCGAACCGCGGGTCGGCCACCGCCCACGACTCCAGCTCCGCGGCCAGCCCGACGTGCCGGCGCACGTGGTCCCGTACACCTTCGAGGCCGAAGCGGCGCAGCACCGTCCACAGCTTCAGGGCGCGGAAGCGGCGGCCGAGCGGCAGGTGCCAGTCGCGGTAGTCGACGACCGCGCCGGACTCGCTGGCGGCGTTGCGCAGATACTCCGGCAGCACGGTCAGTGCGCCGGTGAGGGTGGCGGTGTCGCGGGTCCAGAAGAGGTTGCAGTCGAAGGCGGTGAGCAGCCACTTGTGCCCGTCGGTGCTGTACGAATCGGCCAGCCCGGCGCCGTCGAAGAGCGCACGGTGCTCGGGGCAGAGCGCGGCGGCGCCGGCCCACGCGGCGTCGACGTGCAGCCACACGCCGTACTCGGCACAGACCGCGGCGATCGCGCGCACCGGGTCGACGGCGCCGGTGCTGGTGGTGCCGATCGTCGCGCAGACCATCACGGGGCGGCGCCCGGCGGCCACGTCCTCGCGTACGGCGGCGGCCAGCGCCTCCGGCGACATCGCCTGGCCGGCCCCTCCCGCCGCCACGATCCGTACGGCGTCCGCGCCCAGCCCGGCGGCGATCGCCGCCTTCTCCAGCGAGGAGTGCGTGTGCGCCGAGACGTAGAGCACCTCGCGCCCGTCCCGGCCCGCCGTCCGCCACGCGCCCCCGGAGGTCCGGTGCAGCGCGGCGAGCAGCGCCACCAGCGACGACGAGGACGCGGAGTCCTGGATGACGCCGCCGCCACCGCCGGCGAAGGTGAAAGCGGCCGGCAGCCCCATGGCGCCGGCGAGCTGGTCGAGCAGGTGCTGCTCCAGCTCCGTGCAGGCCGGGGACGTCGACCAGAGCATGCCCTGGGAGCCGAGGCCGGTGGAGAGCATGTCGCCGAGGAGCGAGGCGAGGGAGGCGTTGGCGGGGAAGTACGCGAAGAAGCCGGGGTGCTGCCAGTGCGTGGTGGCGGGCACCACGACCCGGTCCATGTCCGCCAGGACCGCCGTCAGCGGCTCGCCCTCCTCCGGCAGCGTCGCCGGCAGCCGGTCGCGTACCCAGCCGGGCTCGACGCCGGGGAGCACCGGCAGGTCGCCGACGCGGGCGCGGTAGTCGGCGATCCAGTCGACGTAGGCGTGGCCGAGCTCGCGGAATTCTTCCGGGGACAGATCTCGCTGCGACATCTGCGCATGCTAGGCACCCCAGGAATCCCGCTGGCAAGAGCCCGAGGACATCGAGCACAATGCGACGCATGAGCGGCAAGGGGGGCACGAGGGGCGCCGAGGAGTACGCCCGCTGGACGCGGACGCCGCTCGGCGCGGGCCAGTCCCTCTACCTGATGACGGCCTGCTTCACCGCCCACCGCTACGCGCCGCACGCCCACCACGAGTTCGCCGTCGGCGTGTGCACGCACGGCGCCGAGGTCATCGACTACCGCGGCGACCGGATCCGCGCCCGTCCCGGCAGCATCGTCGTCCTCGCCCCCGGCGAGGCCCACACCGGCGGCCCGCTGGGCGACGAGGGCTACGGGTACCGCGCGTTCTACCCCTCCATGGCGCTGCTCACCGACGGCGCCTGCACCGACGCCCACTTCGCCGAGCCCGTCATCGACGACCCGGGCCTGGCCGGCGCGCTGCGCGCCGCACACGCGGCGGTCGATCGCGGCGCGGAGCCGCTTGAGGCGGAATCACGGCTGCCGTGGCTGCTCGCCGCGCTGGCCCGCCGCCACGGGGCCGCCCGCCCTCAGGCCATCGCGGCGCTGGGGGGCGGCGTCGCCCGCGCGGTACGGGACCGGCTGGCGGACGAGCTGACGGACCCGCCGTCGCTCGCGGCGATCGGCTGCGACCTGGGGCTCTCCCGCTACCAGGTGCTGCGCGCGTTCCGGGACACCATGGGCATGCCCCCGTACGCCTGGCTGGCGCAGTACCGCGTGGAGCGGGCGCGGGGGCTGCTGGAGGCGGGGCACCGGCCGGCGGAGGTGGCGGGGCTCGTGGGGTTCGCGGACCAGGCGCATCTGACGCGGTGGTTCCGGCGGGTGCTGGGGGCGACTCCGGCGGCGTACCGCCGGAGCGTACGGACGTAGGCCCGGCCGCAACGGCATTCAAGACAACGGGCCGCCGGGGCGCGGACGCTGGCCGGTATGACTGCACGCGGCTGGGTTCTCTTCCTCCTCATGGGCGTCATCTGGGGAGTCCCGTATCTGATGATCAAGGTGGCGGTGGACGCGGTGTCGCCGTCGGGGGTCGTCTTCGTACGGTGCGCGCTGGGCGCGCTCGTCCTGCTGCCGCTCGCGCTGCGCGGCGGGGGGCTGTTCCGTACCGTGCGGACGCACTGGGCGCCGATGCTGGCGTTCGCCTGCATCGAGATCATCGGCCCCTGGTGGACCCTGACCGACGCCGAGCGGAAGCTGTCCAGCGCCATGGCCGGCCTGCTGATCGCCGCGGTACCCACGATCGGCGTGATCCTCGCCCGCCTCCTCGGCGACGAGGAGCGCCTGGGCCGCCGCCGCTGGCTGGGCCTCGGGCTGGGCCTCGCGGGCGTCGCGGTGCTGGCGGCACCGGAGCTGAGCGGCGGCTCGGCGTGGGCGATCACGGAGGTCATGCTCACCGCCCTCGGCTACGCCACCGCCCCGCTGATCATCGCCCGCCGCCTGAAGGACGTACCGACGCTGCAGCTCATCGCGCCCTGCCTGCTGCTGGCCGCGATCGTCTACGCCCCCGCCGGCATCGCCTCCTGGCCGGAGACGACCCCGTCGGGGAAGGTACTCGCGTCGCTCGTGGGCCTGGGGGTGCTGTGCACGGCGCTGGCGTTCGTGGTCTTCCTGGAGCTGATCCGCGAGGTGGGCCCGACGCGCGCGGTGGTCTTCACGTACATCAACCCCGCGGTCGCGGTCGCCGCGGGCGTCGCCTTCCTCGGCGAACCCCTGACGGCCTCCATCGCCGCCGCCTTCGTCCTCATCCTGGCCGGCTCCTTCCTGGCCACCGCCACCGCCACCGCCACCACCGTCCCGGCTCCCGACCGGGATCCGGCCCCGGATCCCGACCAGGACCCGGGCGGCGGCGCGGAGCCCTTCGCTGCGACTACCATGGGCTCCACGGCGGACGAGCCGGCCGGGCGGTCGCGTCGGTCCCCTCCAGGGACCGCCGAGGAACGTCCGGGCTCCACAGGGCAGGGTGGTGGGTAACGCCCACCCGGGGTGACCCGCGGGACAGTGCCACAGAAAACAGACCGCCGGGAGCCACGGCTCCCGGTAAGGGTGAAACGGCGGTGTAAGAGACCACCAGCGCCCGGGGTGACCCGGGCGGCTAGGTAAACCCCACCCGGAGCAAGGTCAAGAGGGGCCGCGCAAGCGGCCCTGCGCGGACGACCGAGGGCGGCCCGCCCGAGTCCGCGGGTAGACCGCACGAGGCCGGTGGCAACACCGGTCCCAGATGGATGACCGCCTCCCCGCGGACCGCAAGGCCCGCGGGAGACAGAACCCGGCGTACAGGCCGACTCGTCCGCCCTCACGGCCCTGACCTGGGCTTTTGCCCGGGGTCAGGGCCGTTTTCCACACCACGATGCGTCACGTCTCCACCTGCGGTTTCCCGGAAGCTCCCGCGCGTTCGCGCAAGGGACGTGTAACGCGATCCTGGTGTCGGGGCAGCGGTGAGGCCGGAGGGTAGCTGGACAGCGCTGAGAATCGCCACGGGCCTACTCCCGAGCCCGAACTGGGCCCTCAGCCACGCCGGGTTGAGCCTCAGCGTCCTCCCGGGCGCGGCCCCGCCCGCCCCACCTCATGGCCGGGCCCATGGACGGACATCCGCAGGCGCCGGCAGTGCGCGGTCTCGTTCGTCTTCGCTCCGACCTCGCCTCGTCCCCGGTTGCACAGTGGTCTGTACGGCCGGGAGCGCACCTTGTAAGAGTTGCAGTTATAATAGGCGCAATTATACTTCCCGAGGGATGCGTGCCTCCATGGACAAACCCGCCGAGATGTTCGACCGCGACTTCGAGTGGTCGGAACTGGCTCGCTTCGCAGCCCTGCCAGGATTCCGGGCCGCCCTCGGCGTGGTCTCCGGACGGCGCCGCCAGGGCAAGACCTTCCTGCTCGACGCCCTTGTCCGCGCGACCGGCGGGTTCATGTTCACCGCTACGGAGACCACGGAAGCCGACGCCTTGCGTCAGTTCGGCGAGGCTCTCGCTCACTACCGCGATCAGCCAACGCCTTTCCGTTTCGCCGACTGGGGGGAAGCTGTCACCGAGCTCATGCGTCTCGCGGACGGGGGCAGCCCCGTCACGGCGGTCATCGATGAGTTTCCCTTCGTCGCGAAGGCGTCCCCGGCTCTCCCGTCGATCATCCAGCGTGCCCTCGATCCGACGGCCCAGCGCATCAATACTCCCGTGCGGCTCCTGCTGTGCGGTTCCGCGCTGTCCTTCATGGGACAGCTCCTCGCCGGAAACGCCCCGTTGCGCGGCCGTGCCGGCCTGGAGCTTGTCGTCCCCACTCTGGACTTCCGTCTCGCCGCCGAGTTCTGGGAGATCGCCGACCCGCGCACCGCGCTGCTCACCCACGCCATCGTCGGCGGCACTCCCGCCTATCGCCGCGAGTTCACCCAAGGCGACGCCCCCGTCGGCCCCGACGACTTCGACGCCTGGGTCGTCCGCGCAGTGCTCAATCCTGCCCGCCCGCTCTTCCGGGAAGCCCGCTATCTGCTCGCCGAAGAGCCGGAACTCCACGACACCGCCCTCTACCACTCGGTCCTGGCCGCCATCGCCGCCGGAAACACCGCCCGCGGCGGCATCGCCGACTACCTCGGCCGTAAGTCCACCGATCTCGCCCACCCGCTCAGCGTCCTTCAGGACGTCGGCATGATCACGCACGAGGCTGACGCCTTCCGCCGTAACCGCTCCGCCTACCGCATCGCCGAACCCCTCATCGCCTTCTACCACGCAGTCATGCGTCCTGCCTGGGGTGACCTGGAGCGCCCCGGGCGCGCCGGTGCGGTGTGGCGCCGCGCCCAGGCCACGTTCCGCAGCAGAGTCGTCGGCCCGCACTTCGAGCAGGTCTGCCGCGAGTGGGCCCGTTGGCACGCCTCGGCCGAAACCCTCAACGGGGTGGCCACCAGAGTGGCGAGCGGCACCGTCAACGACCCCGCCGCGAAGACGAGCCACGAGGTCGACGTCGCCGTCCACGGCGAGACCGGCAACGGCGTCGAGGGGCTTTTGGCCATCGGTGAAGTCAAGTGGAACGACGTCATGGGACAGAGACATCTGGACCGCCTCCAGCGCATCCGCTCCCTGCTCATGGCGCGCGGCATCGCTACCGAGGCCACGAGACTGCACTGCTACAGCGCCGCCGGCTTCACCGACGACCTGCGCCTCCGCGCCGAAAGCGACCCCACCCTCCAACTGATCGAGCCGCAACGCCTCTACCACGGCGACTGATCAACGCTCGGATCTCGTCACCCTGTGCACGGGATGTGCAACGCCGTCGCCGAAACGGATCAGGACCTCTCCGCGCTCATGCCGGCGCCCGCCCCACCATGGGTCTGGTGCAGCCGCGGGTCCGTGGCCCGGCCTGGCTTGCTGAGAGGGGAAGCGGCACCCGGACGCAACGCAGCCACCACAGCGAGCATCACTTGCAAGAATCGTCCCCGACGTGGAACCGAACCGGCGATGGCAGCGTGCTGTTCGCCGAGGCAACAGCTCTGTTCAGGCGGTGACTGCTGGGAGGGCATGTGAGTATCGAGAGGGACTTCCCCCATCTGGGCTTCGACCCGGCCCCGGGTGATCTCCAGGACCTGTCGACTCTGGTGTCGCTGGTGGGCCGGGTGAGCGGTGAGGGCAACTCCGCACACACCGAGGTCAACAAGATCGGCGCCTCGGACGGCATCTGGGTGGGAAAGGCCGCCAACAAGTTCAGTGAGAGCGTCTCCGAGATACCGCCCTACCTGAAGAAGGCGCTGGATTCCCTCGACGAGGCACACCGAGCGCTCTCGTCGTGGCACACGACTCTGTCCCGCTTTCAGGCCGCGGCCCGCCGCCTGGAAAGCGAAGCCGCGGAGGCCGCCGGGCGGGTGAGCACGGCACAGGGGACGGTGGACGGGCTGCCCGACGACACCGAGGGCATGTCCGACCGGGAGAAGGAAGAGCACGAGCGGGACAGCAAGGGTAAGAAGCGGGCGCTGAGCGATGCGCAGGGCGAGCTGGACGCCATCCGTACCCGTGCGCGCACCCTGAACGGCGAGTTCAACACCGAAGCCCGGTACGCCGCCAGGAGACTGCGGGACGCGGCGGACGACGCGCCACCGAAGCCCAACTGGTTCGAGCGGCGGATCAACGATCTCGGCAAGATGCTGGAGAACGCCTTCGCCTCGATCACGGACCCCGAATTCTGGAAGGCCATCGGGGACTTCCTGGCCGACGCCGCGATGATCGTCGGCATCCTGGCTCTCCTCGGCGTCCCCGGGCTCGGCTGGATCGGCCTCGCCCTGGCGGGCGGTGCGCTGCTCTTCCACGGGGCCGCCTTCCTCGGCGGCGCGGAGGACGTGGGGTGGCAGACTCTCGCCTGGGACGCGGCCGGGCTCTTCGCGGGCCTCCGTGCGGTGAAGGGAATGCGGCTGGCGAAGGCGGGCAAGGACCTCAAGAGCGCCGGCACCGCCATCAGGACCCTGGGAACAGACAGCCTCAACGCGGCCAGGACCCTGAAGAACACGGCCGGCTTCAAGGCCATGGCGTCCAGCTTCATGCGCAAGCCGTGGAAGGTGAAGGATGGGCTCCAGGGGCTGCGTACCGGCGCGCAGAACTCCCTGCAGGCGTTTCGGGAGATGCGCCAGTCGTACCGCTGGATCAGCAAGGGGAACAGCATGATCCGCCAGGGTGAGTCGATGATCTCGTCGGGGCGGTTGAAGGATCTGAGGTGGACGCAGGGCGGCGTCGGCCTGTCCGGTGGTTCCAACATCAACGGCCGGTACTTCTTCGAGGACGGGGCGCCCTGGTACGGAGACTGGAACACGGGGGACATCCCCCTGGTCGGCACGGCGCCGAAGGTGTGGGATTTCGTGGAGCCCGACCGGGATCTCAGCCAGCCCCTCGCTTCTGCCGGCACCGCCTTCGACAACGGCATATCGCCCCGGGCAGGGGGGTGACAGCCGTGCGGGTCAAGCCGGCCCCGTCAGGGCCCATGCCGGAGAACGTCCGCTACGCCTTCCGCTACGAGCTCCCCGGCGCGTTCGTACACGTCCGGGACCCGATCCGGCTCGATGCCTGGCAGGAGGCGGCCGTCGAGCTGCTCCCCGGGGCGGACGAGGTGGAACGGGCCGAGTACGCCCGGCAGATGCTGCGGAGCCTGCCCACTGTGCTCGTGGCCGAGGAGACCCTCGTGGACGTGGCGGTGTGCCTGGGGATCGAGGATTCCGACGACGGCTACCGGCTCTCCCAGGGCCTGCTGGCCGTCTCCGCCCGCCCGAGCCGGCACGGCGACCGGTTGCTGGCCGCGGAGGGCATCTACCGGGCCAAGGAGCAGGCCCTCTTCGCCGGGGAACGGGACCTGACCGAGATCGACCTCCCGCGGGCGAAGGGCCGGCAAGGAGCGAAGGACACGCTGCTCGCCGTGCACCTGCCCTGCGGCCCCGGGGTGATGTCGGCGTCAGTGCGCGCGGTCCGGTCGGCGGACATAGCCGCGTCCCTGCAGAACGGTGACGCACCACCGGCCGGCAGCCCGGCGATGGTGCCCGACACCGTTTCCCTCGCCGCCCTCCAGCTCATCATCCCGGCACCTCACGACTACGTCGTGTACATCACGGTCTCCACGCCCTGCGTCGACCTGCTGACGGCGTACACCGAGCGGCTCTCCGCCATCGGCCGGACCTTCTCCTTCGACAGCGTGCAAGAGCGGGACGACGAGGAGAACGAGGCGGCTCAGCGCTCCGGCGCCGCCGATACCGGAGGAGGCCACTGAATCCCCTCGCGGGCCAGCAGCCGGAGGTACGACGCGCGGCGCCTGCGCATGAACGCCTTCGAGAACACGATCAGCAGGATCAGCGCCGCGGCGAGCCCGCCGGCGGCGACGAACACCAGCGGCTCCCCGACTCCCCCGCTCACCAGAACGGCCACCATCACGACCGCGAAGACCTTGAAAGCCAGCCCCCGCACCGGCTCCCGGCCCACCACACCGAAGTAGTCTGCCTTGATCCGCGCGTGCAGCAGCCGCACCTCACGCCGCGCGGGCCCGCGGGCGATCAGCGGTACGGGCCAGGGGTACATGCCGGGCAGCCGGCCGCCCCGGAACGCGCGCGGATAGTCACGGGCCGTGCGCTCGGCACGGCGGCCGGCATCGGGGAGACGGCGGAACGTGTGCAGCGGTGGCCGCAGATCGGCGGGGACGCCGGTGGCGAGCCCGGCGTAGCGGTAGCCGAACTGCTCCGCGCAGTAGGCGAACTTGGCGAAGAGCCAGACCGACGGCCACGGGATCGGCGTGCTGAACTCCCCGAGCGCGTCGCCCTCCTCCAGCATTGTGCGCAGGTATCGTCGCATCCGATGACGCCCCCGCTCAGCCGCCCTTGCCCATCAGCTCGTTGTAGAGCTTCTCGTCCAGCTTGGCGAACTCGTCGGCCGCCGTGTGGGTGAACGATGACACGCCCTTGGTCATCTTCGAGAGCTGGCTGAACCCGTAGTCCCATGATCCGGCGAAGTCGTCGCACGCGGCGTGGAGTTCCTCGTGCCCGATCCTGGTGGCATCGGCCCGGGTCATCTCCTTCGAGGCGCTCTTCATCCGGCTGCCGCTCTCCTCCAGGGTGCGGGCCATCTCCCTGACCTCGTCGTAGGCGAACCTCAGAAACGACACCGAACGCTCCCCCTCCGGCCTCACCGAAGAACCTCCCACCACGGTACCAGCGGGGGGTGTACGCCCTTCTACGACGAAACCGCCCGTCGCAGCGGTCGTCCTGCCGGTTGCGGGCGGCGCAGGGGCGCGGTCGCGGAACGGCCGCGGCCGTGTCCCCGCGCGTGCCGGTGCTCACCGACCGGTCAGCAGCAGCCAGCGGCCGCAGGTGCTTGCTCTGTTGCAGTGGCCGCGGGAGTGCAGCAGGTGCTGTTCTGCTCCTTCGTCAGGGAGTCCGCGTCCGCCTTGACGACGTACACCTCCCACGGCTCCCGGCCCGGGCCTTGTACCCAGACCTTGTCCTGCACGGCGTAGCAGCAGGTGCTGTCGTTCTCCTCGACGGTGTCCAGCCCGGACCGGCCCAGTCTGGCCGTGGCCTGCCGGACGTCCTCGCTTGACGCCACCTCCACTCCCAGGTGGTCCAGGCGGGTGTCCTCTCCCTCCTTTCCCTCGATGAGGACCAGCTTGAGGGGAGGCTCGGCGATGGCGAAGTTGGCGTAGCCGTCACGGAGCTTGGCCGGCTGGGCGCCGAACAGCCTGCTGTAGAAGTCGATCGATGCTTGCAGGTCGGGGACGCGCAGGGCGAGTTGTATCCGGGACATGAGCCACTCCTCCTGATTCGATGCTCTTCGATACCGCCCAGCATGCACCCGGAATCGACAGTCGTCAACATAGAGAATCATCTAATCCGCACGCCGGAGCGGCAGCTCGACACACGCACACCCCTTGGCAAGTGATTCGACAGGTGTCAACATAGAGACATGTCGAAACTCCAGGAGAAGGTGGCGGCACTCCCGGCCGAACCGTGCTGCCCCGCCCTGACCGAACGCGAACTGACCGCGGAGGAAGCCGAACTCACCGCCGCGATGTTCAAGGCCCTTGGCGACCCCGTCAGACTCCGCCTCTTCTCCAAGGTGGCCTCCCACCCGGACAGCGAAGCCTGCGTGTGCGACATCGCCGATGTCGGCGTCTCCCAGCCCACCGTCTCCCACCACCTGAAGAAGCTCAAGGAAGCCGGCCTCCTGGCGTCCGAACGCCGCGGAACGTGGGTCTACTACCGCGTCGAGCCCGCGGTCCTGGCAGCCATGGGCCGCCTCCTCACTCCCGCCCCCGCACAGGCCGCCTGACCGAGCCGAAGACCGAGACCGGCTCCACCTGCCCGCCCAGCCCGGCCTCACCCTTGCCCTCAGCCCTCTGCGCCACACTTTTTCGGGGCAGCACCGGCGCACGCCGGTAGGCGGTGAGCCTCTCCAGCCTCCGGTGTCGATCCGGCCGGATCGAGGAAGCGGGCGGCTCGAACGAGGCTGGTGAGGCGAAACGCTGCGGCGGCTGAGGTTCCGTATCAGTTGCGGTATCCCCAGAACAGTCGTGGCGACTTGGCTATGGCCGCACTCCGTCCCGCACCTGCACACGCCGGCGCAGCATGCGCACTTGCGTGCGCCTGGATCCCCCGAATGAGGCTCAGCGTGCCGGCATGTCAGGCAGACCTCGTGGAGGGAGACATATGGCAAGAAGTGCGAGACAGACCATGGACGCGCTGGGCCGCTCGACGAGCGTCTACGTCCACTCAACCGCCGAACTCGTCGCCCGGGTCCAGTCCGCGGCGGCAGCTATCGACAAGAAGCGCTACAAAAAGTCCCCGGAACCCCTGCGCAGGAAACCCGAACTACAACCAGTCGAGCTGGCACGGGCAGACCGGAGAATCGAGCTGACACCCTGGCAGGTACTGCACGCACTGTCCCGCGGTTACGTGCCGGCGGGCCAGGGAATCGGCCGCGGCCTCGCGGAGCACTGGCTGAGCCTCAACTACTGCGAGGCGCTCGACGCCAACCGCAGCGGCGCGATGGATCTCACGGAGAAGGGCCGGATCCCGGAGCGCTGGTACAAGTCCATGCAGGCCCGTGAACTGGCGGTCGGTTTCGGGCTGGCCGCGGCGGAGTGCATCGTGCAGGAGCGCTATCCGGACCACGTCGTCTCAGTGGTGGACACGAACACGGTGCTGCGAGCCGGCTGGCCCCCGAGCGTCTCACAACGCAAGAAAACCGCCCGGCCCCGGCCCGACTACCTCATCGAGGCGTGGAAGCCCGGTGAGCCATCGAAAATCACACTCGTAGCCTGCCGTGGGAACCATCAGCGGCCCAGCAGACGCTCCGGCCGAGTCGGCAGCATCTCTATCGGGCAACTGGTCAAGGGCGCCGAGCGGACTGAGGGCATGCAGATCGGCCCCTGGAACAGCGTCCCCTGCCTGATGATGTCCACCCAACTGATGGGGCAGGGCGGCGTCGTCATCAACGTGCTTCAGTCACCGGGTGAGGCTCTCCTCCCCCTCCGTGTCCCGGGTGCCCCCGGAAACGCCGATGAGGAAATCAGGGACAAGTCCGGGATCCCTTACCCCAACGCCATCCGCATACCGGCACGGGAAGGCAGGCGAACACGGACCGTCGACGGCTTCCAGGTGGGCGAGAAGAACCTCAGGTGGTTCGGCCAACTCCTGGCCCGGACCGCTGCGGCCGGCCTGACCGCATTCTCCGGCGGAGGACAGAACACCGCCCGCTACCTCACCCCCCGCCAAGGTCGCAAGCACTACGACGTGCGCACTTTCGCCGCCACATCAATCACCGACGACGCGGAGATCCAGATCGGCGATACGAGATTCGTGGGCACAGACCACGTCTTCCGCATGGGAACCCTCCGTGTCGAGGCGTTCTCCGGCATGGCCGGGAATCTGTACGAGCTGCTCAAGGAAGGGCGTGTGGAGGAGTACCGAAAGCTGGCCCATGAGCTGCGCCCGTCCCGACGCGGGAACCACCCCCTCAGCGGCTGGAACGGGCCCGTCTCGTTCCAGCCCGACGGCAGCGTCATGGCTTTGAGTATTCTGCCCGTCCGCAGAAAAGGAGCCCGCTGACCTGCTATTGGTCCGACCAGAGCCTTGCACCGGCCCACTCGGCGCGCAACAGCAGTTCTTGCGCGTCAGGTCCGACAGCAGCCCCAGCACCAAATCCCCTGCCCGGCGCCGGGGCTCAACCCGTCCGAACCGGCCCGCTACCCGGCCCATCAGCACCTCGTACGCCTCCTGCCGGCGGCCAGGGGGCTACGCTGTGACCTGCAGTCACCGCTTGATCTTCAGTCTTCACACACCGATGATCGCCGTTGGCCGCCCCCGTCTTCACCGCGCCTCGGTCACGTCGTGCGAAGCCGGGGCCGGATTCCTTCCGTGTGCCACTCGGGGCACGCAGGTTCACCCGTCGGCTCGTGCCAGGAGGAGACATGCAACGCGGCGAAGTCTGGTGGGTCGACTTCGACGAGCGACGCCCGGTCGTGCTGCTGTCGGACGAGGAGTCATCCGGGTTCCAGGCGATGCAGGTCGTCGCTCCAGCGGGCGTCGACGTCAGCGGCCTTGGCGTTGAAGTGGCCGTAGGCGCCCTGGAAGGAGTGCCCTTCGAAGGCGTGCTGCGGGTCGCGTTCCCGCGTCCGGGCTTCACTCCCTGCACATGGCTGACCACCGTGACCCGGGACGACCTGATCGAACAGGCTGGCGTGTTGTCCCCCGCGAAGCTCAGCGAGGTGGGAGAAGCCCTCCATGCCGCTGGACAGAGCAGGGAGTGGACCCCGATGGCCGCAGCCAGACTCCACGAGATCAAGGACGCCCGCCGTCGCGGAAGACTCGATGAGTAGCGGACGCCTCTGCTGCCCGACTCGACTCCGTCGATGACCGAGAGACGGCGACTCGTTCGCCCACGGCCCTGCCCCGGGCGTCTGCCCGGGGCAGGGCCGTGTTCTACGCCAGAGCGCGGCAACCGCGCCTGCTGCCGGGGCCGCTACCGCACGGTCACGGCGTGGCGAATCGTTACGGCCAGATCGAGTCGACCCACTCCGGATGGTCGATGAACGGGTTCCGGTTGTGCTGGATCTGGTCGAAGATCACCTGGTTGCGGTTCTTCTCGAAATCGCTCGGCGGGTCCTCGGCGCTCCACTCCTTGAGGACCGAGAGCCTGCCCATGGCGGGCGACGAGCCGTTGTTGACCTGGTCGTTGGGCTCCAGGTCGGCGAAGCCGTCGTCGCCGTCGTAGCGAACGGCCATGTAGAGGATCATGCGGGCGACGTCGCCCTTGACCTCGTCGCGGGGCTCGAAGGAGTCGTTGTCGGTGTAGCTTTCCGGGGCCTGGTCGACCGGGCTGCCGCCGTTGTCGAAGTCCTTGTTCCCGCGGGTGCTGTTGACCGTCACATCGGTGGGGCGCAGGTGGTGCACGTCGGTGCCCGGACCGGTCGCGGTGCCGAAGTCGCCGTGGCTCTTGGCCCAGACGTGCTCGCGGTTCCAGTCGTCGGCGTTGCCGCCGTGGGAGTCCTTGCTCTGCGAGTAACCGCTGTAGAGGAGGATGACGTTGTCCGGGTTCGCCGGGTCCTCGTCGGTCTTCATGAGTGCGTCCCAGACCTGGCTGTACGAGATCTTGGTCTGGTCGCTGATGATCGTGTGCAGGGCGCTCTTGAGTTCGTCTCCTTCCTTGCCGAGCGCGTCCTGGTAGTACGTGTCGTCGTACGCGGCGACGGAGGACGTCGCAGGTCCGGCGGGCGTTGCCGCGAGGGAAGGCAGCGTACCGGTGGCCGCCGCGGCCAGAGCCACGGCGGAGATCAGCGCGGCGCGCGATATTCGGGACGTGTCCACGGAAGGACCTCTCTCCGGGGGTAGACACCTGCCGCTGCCGGGTGTGGGGGGCACGGCACGTGGGCCGGCCGGGTGCCGGACCTTCATTGAGCGTGACAGCAGCGGCAGTTGGCTACAAGTACGTCGCCGCAGGTGGCCGCGCGTAGACCTGATGACCGGCAGGGACCGATCGGGGCAGAAGCCACCTCCCGGACCGGCGCCGGGCCAGAACGTCGCCCGACGCCGCGCCGCCGTCGTCCAGGTCGTCCCCTACACCGGCCCGACGGGACTCCCCTGACCCGGCCTCACTTCAGATGCCGGGTGAAGAACTGGGCCGCACCCTCCCCCGCGTACTGCGGGACGCCGGTGTGCCCGCCCATATGGGCGTGCAGGGACTTCTCCTCGGATCCCAGGGCGTCGAACAGGTCCAGGGCCGCCTGCCGGTCGTTGCCTTCGTCGTCCCACTGCAGCAGGACGTGCAGCGGAACGGTGACCTGGCGGGCCTCGTCGAAGACGGCGCGAGGCACGTAACTCCCGGCGAAGAGACCGGCGGCGACGATGCGCGGCTCGACCACCGCGAGCCGGATCCCGAGGGAGATCACTCCCCCCGAGTACCCGACCGGGCCGTCGATGCCGGGAAGCGACAGGAGGGCGTCGAGGGCGGCCTGCCATTCGGGGGCCGCCTTGTCGACGAGCGGGAGGATGAGGGCGTCGATGATCTCGGCGCTGACCGGCTCGCCGTTCTCCCTGGCCCGGCGCAGGTCGGCGCGGGCCTGCTCGGCGGCGGCCCAACGGGGCCGGTCGCCGCTTCCGGGGAGCTCGATGGTGGCCGCGGCGAAGCCGTCCGCCGCGGCGTGCCGGGCCCGCGCGGCCAGCCGCGGGTACATCGCGTGCAGTCCGAGCGGGGGGTGGCCGAGCAGGATCAGCGGCGCCGGTGCGGATGCGGGCGTCCACAGGATGCCCGGTATCCCGCCGAGGGTGAACGTGCGCTCGCGGACGCCGTCGTCGAGGCGCTGTTCGGAGGTGAAGTGAAGGTCCACGGTCGTGCCTTTCGGGAGTGCGCTTGAACGGCGCTCCCGGACGACCTATCGCCCGACCGTGACCCCGGAGGAGAGCACCCATGTCGATACGTTCACGGGTACCACCTCCTCGCTCTCTCGCACGGCCTCCGCGAAGGTAGCAGCGGCCACCGCGTCCCGCCCACCGGTTTTCGGCCCGGGCGCCGCAGCCGGATGCCAAGGAGTCGGACTGCTCATGCACACCCCCTCCGCCTTCCGGCGAACTGATACAGCGACATGTCGACCTGGCCAGAAGCCATTGGTCTACACCTTGCCTTGGTGCAGACCAAAGTGATTGACTGCGGCCCGTCAAGCTCCAACTCCGGCGTTCCCGCGCCGGTGACCCCCCACCAGGAGAGTGATGAGGTGCTGAGGAAACTCGGAACGAAGGTCAAGGCCCTGCTCGCGATCGGGGCGTTGGCGGCGGCGCTGGCCGTCGTCGTGCCCGTGACGGCGTCGGCCGGCGAGAGCGAGGACGAGGCGTCGGCCGCCGCGTTCATCGTCAGCGAGGCGCAGTTCAACCAGATGTTCCCGGGGCGGAACGCCTTCTACACGTACCAGGGGCTGACCGACGCGCTCAGCGCGTACCCCGCGTTCGCCACCACCGGTGACGAGACCACGCAGAAGCGCGAGGCCGCCGCCTTCCTCGCGAACGTCAGCCACGAGACCGGCGGGCTCGTGCACATCGTCGAGCAGAACCAGGACAACTATCCGCACTACTGCGACCCGAACCAGTCCTACGGCTGCCCCGCGGGGCAGGCCGCGTACTACGGGCGCGGGCCCATCCAGCTCAGCTGGAACTTCAACTACAAGGCCGCCGGCGACGCCCTCGGCATCGACCTGCTGAACGACCCCTGGCAGGTGGAGCGGAACGCCGCCGTCGCATGGAAGACCGGGATCTGGTACTGGATGACGCAGTCCGGGCCCGGGTCGATGCCCGCGCACGACGCGATCGTCGGCGGGCACGGGTTCGGCGAGACCATCCGGGCCATCAACGGGTCGATCGAGTGCAACGGCGGCAACCCCGGTCAGGTGCAGAGCCGGATCGACAAGTACACGCAGTTCGTGCAGATCCTCGGCACGACCCCCGGCGACAACCTGAGCTGCTGACCCGGGCTGCCGGCCCGAGCCGCTGACCCGAGCCGCCCGGATCCGGGCCGGTCCGGTCGAGCGCGGCCGGGCGCGGGCCCGTTCCCGCCCTTCCCGGGGCGGGTACCGCGCCCGGCCGTCCCCCGAAGCAACCACCCCCCACACCCCCACCGGAGGCATTCGTGGCACGCCTACGCAGGCACAAGATCAAAAAGACCCGCAAACGGCTCGTCGGCGCCCTCGCCGCCGCGTCGCTCGCCACCGGCGGGCTCGCCGCCGTGGCCGTCACCGAGGCCGCCGCCGACCCCGAGCCGGTCACCCACGGCGCCGCCGCGGTGCCCGCGCACGCCGTCACCGGCTACTGGCAGAACTTCGACAACGGCGCCACCGTCCAGACCCTCGCCGACGTCCCCGAGGCGTACGACATCGTGGCCGTGGCCTTCGCCGACGCGACCGGCACCCCCGGCCAGGTCGACTTCACCCTGGACCCGGCGCTGGACTACACCGAGGACGCCTTCAAGGCCGACATCGCCGCCAAGCAGGAGGCCGGCAGGTCCGTCGTCATCTCGGTCGGCGGCGAGCGCGGTGCGGTAGCCGTCAACGACGCGGCGTCCGCGGACGCCTTCGCCACCAGCATCCTGTCGCTCATGGAGGAGTACGGGTTCGACGGCGTCGACATCGACCTGGAGAACGGGCTCAACTCCCAGTACATGACGCAGGCCCTGGAGGCGGTCCACGCGGGCGCCGGCGACGGCCTGGTGGTGACGATGGCGCCGCAGACCATCGACATGCAGTCGCCCGACAACGAGTACTTCAAGACGGCGCTGAACATCAAGGACTTCCTCACCGTCGTCAACATGCAGTACTACAACAGCGGTTCCATGCTGGGCTGCGACGGCCAGGTCTACTCCCAGGGCACGGTCGACTTCCTCACCGCCCTGGCCTGCATCCAGTTGGAGAACGGGCTCGACCCCTCGCAGGTCGGCCTCGGCACCCCCGCCTCGCCGCAGGCGGCGGGCGGCGGGTACGTGGACCCGGGCGTGGTGACCGACGCGCTCGACTGCCTGACGCGGGGCACCGGCTGCGGCTCGTTCACGCCGGAGAAGACGTACCCGGGCCTGCGCGGCGCGATGACCTGGTCGACCAACTGGGACGCCAGCAACGGCAACGGCTGGTCGAACACGGTGGGCCCGCACGTCGACGAGCTGCCGTAGGCGCGGGAACGACGACGAACGGCGGGGCCGGCCGGGACTTCTCGTCCCGGCCGGTCCCGCCCCCGTTTCCGCGCCGGTCAGTTCTCCCTGCCCCGCGCCGGCGTGCCGTTCTCCGCACCCGGCCAGCCGTTGATCACGAACGGGGAACCCGGCTCGACGACGACGTCGCCCTCCGCGGAGTCGCTGATGGTGACGTTCGTGAGGTTCGCGCTGCCGCGGGCTCCGCCCATGGCGAGGATGCCGGCGCCGTTGACGGACTTCTCGATCGACACGTTCGAGAGGGTCACGTCCGGCATCTCACCGCCGCCCGTCTTGAACTGGATCCCGTCGTACGTCGAGTCGTGGATGTCGGTGTCCTTGATCGTCACGCCCGGGATCGGCTGGCCCGCCGGGAAGAGCGTGATGGCGCCGAACTCCTGTGCTTCGCCCCAGAACGCGCCGCCGCAGCGGTACAGCGAGTTGCCCGAGAGCACCGTCTCGCCGGAGAAGGGCACCGGGTCGTGGTCGGTGGCCAGCATGATGCCCGGGTAGTTCGCCGTGTCCGAGATCAGGTTGTTCTCCACGGTGTTGCCGTAGCCGCCGTAGATCGCGACTCCGTTCGCACGCCAGGGCAACTGGATGGTGTTGTTGCTGAAGTGGTTGTCGTGGCCGATGTCGGTCGCCGGGTCCTTCACGTACTTGCTCGCCCAGACGGCGAGCGCGTCGTCGCCGGTGGTGCGGAAGGACGAGTTGACGACCTCGGAGTTGCGGGTGCCGTTGGTGAAGTTGATGCCGTCGGCGTACGTGTTGCGGATCCGCATCCCGCTGAACTTCAGCCCGTCGGCCGGTCCCCAGAGCTCCGGCCTGTTGGAGTAGTCGCGGCCGACCCAGACCCCGACGTTGGCGTGCTCGATCCACACGTTGGTGATCTCCGTGCCGACGCCGAACCTGCCGTTGAGGCCCACGCCGCCCTCGTGGCCGCCGTCGCCGCCGCGGATGGTGCCGGAGCCGAAGATGGCGAGGTCGGAGATCTTGGTGTTCTTGTCGATGTCGAAGCCGAAGTTGCCCTCGTGCGGGTGGTTGATGCCGCCGGCCTCGTGCGGCGGGGTCAGGGTGAAGAACTGCGAGTGCCACATACCGGCGCCGCGGATGTCGACGTCACTGATGCCGACCTGGTTGTACTGGCCGCCGGCGAGGTCCTCGGTCAGGATCTTCTGCTCCTGCCGCCACTGGCCCGGCGGGACCCAGACGCACGCGATCTCGCCGTTCTGGTCGGCGGTGACGGCCGCCTGCAGGGCCTCGGTGTCGTCGTTGCCGTCGTCGGGCACGGCGCCGTACTCGGTGATCGACGTGCACTCCGCCGGCTTCTCGGCCGGGGGTGCCACCTGCTCCAGGTCGATCAGGTCGATGACGTAGAACGCGGCGCTGTCGTCGGCGTCGCGCTGGAGGCGGAAGGTGGTGCCCTCCGGGTAGCTCTGCTCCAGCAGCGCGTGGGACTCGTCGAAGAGCCGGCGGGCGTCGGTCTGCGGATTGTTGGTCAGGCCCTCCGGGTCGTCGGTGGTGCCGTAGAGCCAACTGTGCTTGGACGACAGGTCCAGCTTCTGCACGAACTCCCCGTTCGCGTAGAGGCTGAGGGTGGCCTCCTGGCCGCCGCCGCCCGGTGCGTCGGGGATGGAGTTGCGGACGACGATGGAGTTGGTCGGGGCGGTCGAGGTGAACTCGACGTACTGACCGGTGTTCTCCAGCCGCACCGACTGGCGGCCCGAGGACTCCGAGCCGAAGTTCGTGTGCCCGAAGGTGCGCTTCGCGTCGGCCTCCAGCAGGGTGCCGTCGTACGTGCCGGCCTCGGCCTCGTACGCGACGTAGGGCAGTTCCGCGCCGGCGGCGGCGGCCACCGCCCCGGTCCCGGCGGAGCCGGCCCCGCCCTCCTCGGGGGCGGCGCCGGCGAAGGCCGGGCCGGAGAGGGGCAGGACCCCGATCGCGAGCAGGCCGAGCGCCGGTATCCCGACGGCCACGCGCCGTCTGAGCTGCTTCCACTTCATGGTGTCCTCTGTTCTGTGGGGGGCTGACAGAGTGCGCATGCTGTTTTCTTGCAAGAGATTAACGTAAGTTTGCGTAACCGAGTCGATGTCTTGCTGTTTGGCAGTCAGAGTTTTGAGGCAGGTCGCGGGTTTGTCAATGGCCCGCGCACGCCGTCCTGTCCGGACCCCCGGCGCCGCGCGGGTAGGCTGCCGGAGGGCGGAGGGAACCGGAAACGTCACCGCGGGAGGACTCGTGCTCGTACTGCTGCCACCGTCCGAGGGCAAGGCCGAGGGCAGGCGCGGAGCCCCGCTGAAGCTCGACTCGCTCTCCCTGCCCGGCCTCACCGCCGCCCGCGAAGCCGTCCTCGACGAGCTGGTCGGACTCTGCACCGCCGACGAGGAGAAGGCCGCCGACGTGCTGGGCCTCACCGAGGGCCTGCGCGGCGAGGTGGCACGTAACGCCCGGCTGCGCACCGCGCCCACCCGCCCCGCGGGGCAGATCTACACCGGCGTCCTCTACGACGCGCTCGGCCTCGCCACGCTCGACCCCGCGGCGAAGCGGCGCGCGTCGGCGTCGCTGCTGGTGTTCTCCGGCCTGTGGGGCGCCGTCCGCATCGGCGACCGCATCCCCGCCTACCGCTGCTCGATGGGCGTACGCCTCCCCGCCGCCGGCGCGCTCGGCGCGTACTGGCGCGGCCCGCTGGACGCCGCCCTGCCGGCGGCGGCGGGGCGCGGGCTCATCCTCGACCTGCGCTCGTCCGCGTACGCGACGGCCTGGCGGCCCCGCGGCGAACTGGCGGCCCGCACGGCGGCGGTGCGGGTCCTGCACGCGACGGTGGTGCACGGGGTCGAAAAGCGTTCGGTGGTCAGCCACTTCAACAAGGCGACGAAGGGCCGGCTGCTTCGCGACCTCCTGACCTCCGGCGCGAAGCCCCGCACCCCGGCGGCGCTGCTGACGACGCTGCGCGACCTGGGGTACCGGGTGGAGGGCGAGGAGCCGCTGCGGGCGGGGCAGCCGTGGGAGCTGGACGTGGTGGTGACGGAGCTGTAGCCGGCGGTTCCGTCGCCGGCACCCTCACGGCATTGCACGGTACGCAACGCGCGTTGCACCACCGTGGTCGCGAAGGCACGATGACCGCGTGACCGCTGATCCCGCCTCCGCGCGCTCCTCCGTTCTCGCCCTCGCGCCCGTCATCCCCGTCGTCGTCCTCGACGACGCCGCCGACGCCGTGCCGCTGGCGCGCGCGCTGGCCGCCGGAGGGCTGCCCGCGGTCGAGGTGACCCTGCGCACGCCGGCGGCGCTCGACGCGATCCGTGCCATCGCCGCCGAGGTGCCGGACGCGGTGGTCGGCGCCGGCACGGTGCTCGACGCCGGGGCCGTGACCGCCTCCGCCGCGGCGGGCGCCCGCTTCCTCGTCAGCCCCGGCACCACGGACCGGCTGCTGACCGCGATGGAGGACTCGGGCCTGCCGTATCTGCCCGGGGTGTCGACGGTGTCGGAGGCGATGGGCCTGCTGGAGCGCGGCGTGACGGAGATGAAGTTCTTCCCGGCGGAGGCGTCGGGCGGCGTCGCGTACCTGAAGTCCCTCGGCTCCCCGCTGCCCCGCGCCCGGTTCTGCCCGACGGGAGGTATCACGGCGGAGTCGGCGCCCCGGTACCTCGCGCTGCCGAACGTCGGCTGCGTGGGCGGCACATGGATGCTGCCGAAGGCGGCGCTGGCGGCGAAGGACTGGGCGACGGTGGAGAAGCTCGCCGCCGGGGCCGCGGCGCTCGGCACGCACTGAGTGCGGGCCGCGGGCACGGCCAGGCGTGGACACCGTACGCGCGGGGTCGGGCGGCGACGCGGCGACGCACCCGGCCCTCGCCGCCGTCAGCGCCACCGTCACCTGCGACCGGGCCCGCCCGTCCCGGCGCGGCCCGCACCGGCCCGGTCGCCGTGCCGTACTCCGGAAGGAAGACTCAGCGCAGGTGCGACGTGTCGTTCAGCAGCCGCACGCTCGCGTTCCCGTCCGCGAAGTACGCCACCTCCGACAACGACGCCGGCGACAGCTCCATCCGGTACAGCGACTCCGGCGGCGCGCCCAGCGCCAGCCGGACCAGCGTCTTGACCGGCGTCACGTGCGTGACGAGCAGCACCGTGCGGCCGGCGTAGCGCGCGAGGAGCTTGTCGCGCGCGACCGCGACGCGGCGGCTGACCTCGGCGAAGGACTCCCCGCCGCCGCTCGGCGCCGCCTTCGTGGAGCGCAGCCAGGCGGCGACGTCCTCGGGGTGCCGCTCGCGCGCCTCCGCGAACGTCAGCCCCTCCCAGGCACCGAAGTCCGCCTCGCGCAGGCCGTCTTCGAGCCGTACGTCGAGCCCGAGCCGCCCGGCGATCACGTCCGCGGTCTCGCGGCAGCGGCGCAGCGGGGAGCTGACGAGGGCCTGGACGGTGCCGCGGGCGGCCAGGAGCCCGGCGGCGGCAGCGGCCTGGCCGCGGCCGATGGCGGAGAGCGCGGGATCGCTGCCTCCGGCACCGGAGAAGCGCTTCTGGGGGGTGAGGTCCGTCTCGCCGTGGCGGAGCAGGAGGAACGTGGTGGACGCCCCGGGGTCGGTGCCCCAGCCCACGGCGGGCGTGGCGGACCTCCCGACGCCCTCACCTCGTGCGCCGCCGTCCTCAGCCCCTACGCCGGCACCCTCGCCCGGTACACCCGCGCCCTCCGCGGCCCCGGCCCCGGACCCGGCACCGGCACCGGCACCGGCACCGGCCCCGCCCGCACCCGCGGCCAGTTCCGCGCGCGATGCCCCCGCGTCCCACCGCTCGCCGCGCCTGCCCGCGTCCATCGCCTCGTTGGCGAGCCGGTCCGCGTGCCTGTTCTTCTCCCGCGGGATCCACTCGTACGACACCCGCCCCGGCGGGAAGACCTCCTCCGCCTCGGCGGCCAGTTCGCGCATCCCGGGGTGCTTGATCTTCCAGCGCCCCGACATCTGCTCGACGACGAGCTTGGAGTCCATCCGCACCCGGACCTCGGCGTCCGGGTCGAGCCGCCGCGCCGCCCGCAGCCCGGCGATCAGTCCGCGGTACTCGGCGACGTTGTTGCTGGCCACCCCCACGTACGCCGCGTCCTCGGCCAGCACCGCGCCGTCCGCGTCGCGCACCACGGCGCCGTACCCCGCGGGCCCGGGGTTCCCCCGTGAGCCGCCGTCCGCCTCGACGACGAAGGCGCGCCGGGCCGGGCGGGGCATCAGAGGCCGGATTCGGGCGTACGGACCAGGATCCGGCGGCAGTTCTCGCACCGTACGACGGTGTCGGGGGCCGCGGCCCGTACCTCGTTGATCTCGGTGATGTTCAGCTCCAGCCGGCAGCCCTCGCAGCGCCGCTGGTACAGCCGGGCCGCGCCGACGCCGCCCTGCTGCTCGCGGAGCTTGTCGTAGAGCTTCAGCAGCTCGGCGGGGATCTCGCCGGCGATGTCCGCGCGTTCCTTGGTGACCGCGGCGACCTCGTCGTCGATCTCGCCCACCGCCGCGTCGCGCCGCGCGGTGGCGTCCGTGATCTTGGCCTGGACCGACTCGACCCGCCCGGTCAGCTCCGCCACGCGCTCCTGCGCGGTCTCGCGGCGCTCCATGACCTCCAGGACCACGTCCTCCAGGTCGCTCTGCCGCCGTGCCAGCGAGGCGATTTCGCTCTGCAGGCTCTCCAGGTCCTTGGGCGAGGTCACCGCGCCGGAGTCCAGCCGCTGCTGGTCGCGCGCGGCGCGCTGGCGCACCTGGTCGACGTCCTTCTCGGCCTTGGCCTGTTCGCGCCCGGTGTCGCTCTCCTCGGTCTGCGCGGCGACGAGCAGATCGCGGTGCTGCGCGAGGTCGGATTCCAGGCCGGCGACTTCCTCGTGTTCCGGGAGGGTGCGGCGGCGGTGCCGGAGCTGGGTGAGGCGGACGTCGAGGGCCTGGACGTCCAGCAGGCGGATCTGGTCGGCGGGCGCGGCGTTCAAGCTGGCTGCTCCGGGCTCGTAGGGTCAAGGCTGGTGTGGGGGGCCGGCGACTGCGCGGGGCGCTCGGTCGGCGCGGCGGAGTGCGTGGTCCAGGGGTCGGTCACGATACGCGAGACATGCGTGCGCAGACCCCATCCGTTCCGGTCCGAGATGGCGTCCAACTGCGCGGCGGCCTGTTCGCACCACGGCCACTCCGTGGCCCAGTGCCCCGCGTCGATCAGGTACGGGCGGCCTCCGCCGGCGAGCGCGGCGTGCTGCTGCGCCTCGGAGACCGGGTGGTGGCGCAGGTCGGCGGTGACGTAGACGTCGACGCCGGCGGCGCGCACGGCGTCGAAGAGCCCGTCGCCGGAGCCGCCGCAGACGGCGGCGGTACGGACCTCGCCGCCCGGGTCGCCGGCGACACGCAGTCCGGTGGCGGTTCGCGGCAGGGACGCGGCGGCGCGGTCGGCGAACTCCCGCAGCGTCAACGGGGCGTCCAACTCCCCGAGGCGGCCCAGGCCGCGGCGGCCAGCGGGATCGTCGGCGTCGGGCACGAGCGGGCCGGTGATGCGCAGGCCGAGGGCGCCGGCGAGGGCGTCGGAGACGCCGGGGTCGGCGCGGTCGGCGTTGGTGTGGGCGACGTGCAGCGCGATGTCGTTCTTGATGAGCGTGTGCACGACGCGGCCCTTGAACGTGCCGGCCGAGACGGTCGAGGTGCCGCGCAGGTAGAGGGGATGGTGCGTGACGAGCAGATCGGCGCCCGATCCGACGGCCTCCTCGACGACCTCCCGCACGGGATCGACGGCGAACAGCACGCGCTCCACCGGGGCGTCCGGGTCGCCGCAGACCGTGCCGACGGCGTCCCAGGGCTCGGCGCGGCCGGCGGGCCAGAGGGATTCGAGCGCGGCGACGACGTCGGCAAGTGCGGGCACGGAGGCAAGGCTACCTCCGCGGGTAGGGGCCGGGCGCGGCGCCCACCTGCAAGCACAACGCGGCGGCGCGGCGAAGCGGAACGACGGATCCGCCACCCGTACGTGTGAAGTGACCGGCGCCGCGCCGATTGCTTTGACGTGCGAAAACTACCTTCACGTGCGGAGGTGATGGGACCGGATGAGGCACAATGCAGAATCGATTCCGTCAGCGACCACGGGGGCGGCGGCAACGACCGCCCCGGCGACCGCGGCGGTGGACGCGACGGCGGCGGATGCGGTGGCGGGCCCGGGGACGGCGGACCGGGGCGCGGAGGCGGGGGCGGCGGGCTCCGAGCCGCCGGATACGGGAGAACCGCCCGCCGCGGGAGCGCGGCCGGTGTCCCGGTCCGGGGGGTGGACCCGGGTGGGGACGCTGCCCAGGACAAAGGCGGCCAAGGCGCAGAAGACGGCGGCCCCACCGCTCGTGGCGGTCACCGCGACGACACCTCCCTCACCCCGCGCCGCGACCCCCCGGCACGCCGCCCCGCCCACCTCCGTTCCCCCCTCGGCGGCCCCCGGCCGCCCCGTCGGCCGGGCCGGGTTCACCCTCACCGCCGACGGCACGTACGGCGCCTGTCTGGCCACCGACGCCGACGGCAACTGGTTCCCCGAACGCTGGACCCTCCACGGCCCCGAGGCGTATACGGTTCCGCTCCCCTGCGCGCAGCCGGAGGAGCCCGGGACCACGGTCCTGCCGCTGGCCGACGGCCGGGTGCTGATCCGCCGGCTCGTCGGCGGCGCCGAGCACACCTTCTCCCTCCTGCACCCCTCCGGGCCCGACACCACCGAGCAGACCCTCGGTTCGGTGTCCGCGCCCCGGCTCGCGCTCGTGCCCCCCGCGCCGGAGAGCGTCGAGGTGTACGCGCTGGCGCCTCCGGACCCCGGCGGCGAGACCACCGCCGTGTGGCGGGTGTACGGGGGCGGGTTCGCGGGTGCGGGCACGGCGCACCCGGAGCGGGTCGGGGAACTGCCGGGCCGGTGCGCGGGCCGCGGCTGGCTGGACCGTACGGGCCGGGCGCTGGCCGTCGACCAGGAGCTGGACGGGCGGACGAAGGCGGTGACGGTGGGGCTGCACGGCGGGGTGGAGGTCAGCCCGCTGCTCCAGCTCACCGAGGAGAGCAACGACCGCCTGCTGCTGGCCGACCCCGACAGCGGGCTGCTGCTCCTGTGTTCCGACGCCCCGGGGTGCGACCGGCTGGGGTGGGGGGTGCTGGGCAGCGGGCGGCCGGTGCGGTTCCCCGGGGCGCTGTGCCCGCGGGACACGGCGGTGACGCCGTTCGCGATGCAGCCGGGGCAGGTACTGACGCCGGAGCAGTGCGGGGTGGCACTGCGGCTCGACGGGCCCGGCGGCTGCCGGCTCGGGGTGTGGCGCCCGGCGGCGCGGCGGCTCGTCCACCTGCCGCCGCTGCCGGGGTGGATCATCGGCAGCGGGCTGTGGACACAGTGGGGTGAGCTGCGGCTGCCGTACGCGACGCCCGCGCATCCCTGCGGCCTGGCCCGGATCGCGGTTCCCGACCCGGCGCAGGACGCAGAGGCGACGGCGGGGGATTGGGCGTCCGACGGGGCCGCCGGCGAGGAGGACGCCACGCGCCCCGTACCGCTCCGGCACGCCCCGCTGTGACGCTTCCACGCGGCACGCCGCGACGACCGCACCCGGCGTCGCACGCCCCGCCCTCCCCCGCACGACGCCACCGCGCCGCTGCGGGGGAGGGCGGGGCGCTGCCGGGGCCGCGCGGTCGGCTCAGTCGTGCTCGACCACCGTGTCCGCGAGCACCGGCGCCTCGTCCCGCTCCACGGCGCCCGCGGTCAGCCGGATCCGCCCGCCGCCCGCCGGGCCCGCCGGCGCCGGCCACATCCGGATCCGCAGCGTCTCCCCCGGGTACGCCACGCCCGCGAACCGCGTCGCATACGCCCGCACCCGCCCGGCGTCCCCGTCCAGCACGGTGTCCACCGCCGCCTTCAGCGCCATCCCGTACGAGCACAGCCCGTGCAGGATCGGCCGGTCGAACCCGGCCAGCGCGGCGAACTCCGGGTCCGCGTGCAGCGGGTTCCAGTCGCCGGAAAGCCGGTAGAGCAGCGCCTGGTCCTCGCGGATGCCGCGGTCGACGACGTACGCCGGCGGCCCCTCGGGCGCGGGCAGCCGCGGCGACGGTCCGCGCTCGCCGCCGAAGCCGCCCTCGCCGCGCACGTAGAGCTGGGTGTCGGACGTCCACAGCGGCCCGTCCCCGTCGGCCGCCTCGGTGCGCAGCACCAGCACGGCGGCCTTGCCCTTGTCGTACACGGCGGCGATGCGCGAGGTGCGCGCCGCCTCGCCGGCGGGAGGCAGCGGGCGGTGCACGTCGATGCGCTGGGCGCCGTGGAGTACGGCGGTGAGGTCGACCTCGACCCCGGGAGCGTCGAGCCCGGCGCCCTCGCCGGCCACGCCGCCGTCGCCGGCCACCGTGACGAAGCTGGGCAGCACGCGCAGCCGGTCCTCCAGGACGTAGCGCAACTCGGCGGGGTCGGTGGCGGGACGGCCGGCACCGATGCCCAGGTGGTAGAGGAGGACGTCCTTGCGGGTCCAGGCGATCCGGGTCTCGCGGGGTGCGGCGGCGAGGGCCCGGGCGGCGTCGATGGGCATGGTGGGACGGGCTCCTTCGGTGGCCCGGGGCCCGCCCGCTCCCCGGACACCGGGGGCCGGTGGGCCAAGAGGTCGGCGGGTCGAGGGGTCGGTGTGCCGCGGGCCCGGACGACCGTGGTGACGGGTGCGTGGTGAGGTGGACCGGGCGAAGGGCGCGCGAAGACCCCGGCGTGCCGTCCGCACCAGTCGGCACGCCGGGGTCGCTCTCGGGTCGCGGCCAAACGTGCGACAAGAACACGTTCTTACCGCGATACATGTATAACGCAGTCCCCCGCGGTTGGGAAGACCGTAAAGAATCTTTACTGACACTCCGTCAGCATTCGAGTACAGGGGGTCGGTGAGGCAAACGCGGGATCCCGCGCCGCCGTTCGGGGGACAGTACCGGCCGGGCTTCTTGTATGCCTTTTCCCTCTGCTGTGCATTCGACACATGCGCGGATATAAAAGGACTAGTAGTACCTCTGCGGCGCTGGCACTCACCGCAGCCCTGCTCGCCGCCGCGACCGCCTGCGCCCACGGGCCGGTCCGCACGATGTCCGACGAGGGCAAGGCCCCCGGCAAGGAGGCCCGGTCGCCCTTCACCCTCGTCGCCACCGGCGACATTCTCCCGCACGACTCGGTCATCGAGCAGGCACACCGGGACGCCGGCCGCCGGGGCTACGACTTCCGTCCCATGCTGGCCGGGGTCAAGCCCGTCATCTCCGCCGCCGACCTGGCGATCTGCCACATGGAGACCGTCTACGGACCGGCCGGCGGCCCGTACACCGGCTACCCCTCCTTCGCCTCCCCGCCGCAGCTCGCCGCCGCCGCCGAGGACACCGGCTACGACTCCTGCTCCACCGCCTCCAACCACACCCTCGACGCCGGCTTCGACGGCGTCAGCCGCACCCTCGACGCCCTCGACGCCGCCGGCGTCGCGCACGCCGGCTCCGCCCGCACCCCCGCCGAGGCCCTCCGGCCCGCGCTGCTGCAGGCGGGCGGCGCGACGGTGGCCCAACTGGCGTACACCTACGGCACGAACGGCAATCCCTCCCCGCGGGACAAGCCGTGGGCGGTCAACATCACCGACCCCGAGCGGATCGTCGCCGACTCCCGCCGCGCCCGCCGGGCGGGCGCCGACATCGTCGTGGTCAGCCTGCACTGGGGCACGGAGTGGCAGGACGCGCCGGACGCCGAGCAGCAGCGGCTCGCCCGCGAACTGACCGCGTCGCGCTCGGCCGGGGCGCCGGACGTCGACCTGATCCTCGGTACGCACGCGCACGTGCCGCAGGCGTTCGAGAAGGTCAACGGCACCTGGGTCGTCTACGGCATGGGCGACCAGATCGCCGGCCGCATGATCAACCACGAGGGGGACCGCGAGCCGCGCGGCAACCAGGGCACCATCGCGCGCTTCACCTTCTCCCCGCCCGAGCGGGACAGCGCGCGCTGGCGGGTGACCAAGGCGGAACACCTCCCGCAGCTCATGGACCACCACCGCGCGGGCCCGCCGCGGGTCGTCGACCTCGGCGCCGAACTCGCCCGCGGCGACGCCCCGGAGCGCTACCGGCGCGTACACGACCGGATCAGCGAAGTCGTCCTCAGCCGCGGCGCGGGCGCGGACGGGCTGACCACGCCCCGCTGACTCCCGGCGGCCCGCACCGCTCCGCCGCGCCCCGCGCCTCCGGCCGGACGCGCGTTGGCGGCCGGGAGCTGATCGACGAACTGTCGCCGAAGCACACGGGCCAGGACTTCGACACCTTCAGCGGCGGCCACGCCGACGACGGCACGAGGGTCGTCCTGCGCGTCACGCCGGAGAGGGATCTCGGACCGCGGCGCCGATCTCCACAGCGCCGTCGGCACGCTCGTACGGCCGGTGCTGGAGCAGCGCGAGGCCGCGCGGGCGCGCAAGCAGCGTCGCGCCGGCCCTCCGCGCCCCGCCCGGATCACGCCTTCGCCGGCTCCGGCACGGCGGCCGGGCGCGGCAGGGCTATGAGCATCAGGGCGGCGCAGCCCAGCAGGATCCCGACGCCCGTCTGGAACGCCAGCGAGTACCCCGAGGCCAGCACCTCGGGCCCGGACCCGCCGCCGATGCGCGTGGCGGCCACCGTGGACAGCACCGCGAGACCCAGCGAGCCGCCCATCGTCCGGGAGGTGTTCATCACCCCGGAGACCACGCCCGCGTCGCCCGCGGGCGCCCCGGAGGTCGCCAGGTGCGCCAGCGGCGTGGCCATGAAGCCCACCCCGGCCATCATCAGGATCCCGGGCCCGGCGATGTCCGTGACGTACGTGCCGCCCGCGTCCGCCGTGCTCTGCCACAGATAGCCGCCGGCCGCCATCAGCACGCCCGCGATCGCGAGCGTCTTCGCGCCCGTACGGGCCAGTACCCGCGGCGCCAGCTTCGAGGCCGCCACGATCGTCAGCGAGTGCGGCACGAAGGCGAGGCCGGCCTCGACGGGCGTGTAGCCGAGGACGTTCTGCATGTAGAGCGACAGGAAGTACCAGGACGAGAACATCGCCGCGCCGGTGACGAACATCGCCGTGTTGGCCGCGGACACCGACCGCAGCCGGAAGAGCCCCAGCGGCATCAGCGGCGCCCGCGTCCTGGCCTCCACCGCCAGGAAGACGCCGACCAGTGCCAGCCCGCCGCACAGTGGCAGCAGCGCCGCCGCCGACGTCCACCCGTGGCTCTCGGTCTGCACGATCCCGTACGACACGGCGCCGAGCCCGGCGGTGACCAGGACCGCGCCCGGGACGTCGAGCCGGCGCCGGGGGCCGCGGCGGCTCTCCGTCAGCCACAGGGCCGCACAGGTGAGGACCACGGCGCCGACCGGCACGTTGATCAGCAGCACCCAGCGCCACGACAGCGCGTCCGTCAGCACCCCGCCGACCAGCGAACCGGCCGCCCCGCCGCCCGCGCCGACCGCCGTCCACGTCCCGATCGCGCGCACCCGCGCCGGGCCCTCGGGCACGGACGAGGTGACCAGCGTCAGCGTCGAGGGCGCCAGCACGGCGGCGCCGACGCCCTGCGCCGCCCGCGCCGCGAGCAGGTGCCACGGGTCCTGGGCCAGGCCGCCGGCGAGGCTGGCCGCGGTGAACAGCCCGAGCCCGATGAGGAAGACGCGCTTGCGGCCGAAGATGTCCCCGGCCCGGCCGCCGAGCAGCATGAGGCCGGCAAAGGCCAGCGTGTACAGGTTCACCACCCACTGGAGTCCCGACGCGCTCATCCCCAGGTCGGCGCGCATGGACGGCAGCGCGACATTGACGACGGAGACGTCGAGCACGACGAGGAACTGGCCGGCGCACGCCGTGAGGACGATGACCCACAGCGGCGCGCCGGCACTGCGCCCGGCCGCCGCGGGCGGCCGGGTGCCGGGTAGTGACTTGTGCATGGAATCCATCGTCGCACCGGCCCGCGACACCGCGCACGGGCACAGCGGTGTACGGGCCATGCGACTCCGGTCGTAGGCCGATGGGGCAGGATCGGGCGGGTGCGCGGCACCGGCGGCGCCGCCCCGGCCACGACGCCCACCGACCGACGAAAGGCACCGCCGATGGAGCTGGAACGCGAGCGGCAGCACCCGGGCGGGCACGGCCCCGCGCCCGTCCCCGGGACCGCCGGCGACCGGAACGAGGACCGGCACCGGGACCACGACGAGGACCGGGACCGGGGTCAGGACCCGGGTGAGGACCGGAAACGGGACCGGGACCTCCCGCTCGTCTCCGGCGCCGCCCCCTCCCCCGCCGTCCTCGCCGCCTTCGAGGCCGCCCCCGGGTTCATGCCCCGCGACGAAGGGCTCGCCCTGCACGCCGCCGCGGCCGAGGCCGCCGCTCTCGGCCTCCCCCTGCTGGAGGTCGGCACGTACTGCGGCCGTTCCACGATCCTGCTCGCCGCCGCCGCCCGTGCCGCCGCCCGCCCGGGGGTCGTCGCCGTCACCGTCGACCACCACCGCGGCAGCGAGGAGCAGCAGCCCGGCTGGGAGTACCACGACCCCGCGCTCGTCGACCCCGCGACAGGGCGGACGGACACCCTGCCGACGTTCCGCCGCACCCTGTACGCCGCCGGCCTCGAAGACCACGTCGTCGCCGTCGTCGGCCGCTCGCCGCAGGTCGCCGCGCTGTGGAACCGGCCGCTGGGGCTGGTCTTCGTCGACGGCGGGCACACCGACGAGCACGCCACCGCCGACTACGAGGGCTGGGCCCCGCACGTCGCACCGGGCGGACTGCTCGCCGTGCACGACGTGTTCCCCGACCCCGCGGACGGCGGGCAGGCACCGTACCGTGTCTACCGGCGTGCGCTCGACTCGGGCGCGTTCACGGAGACCGCCGCCCACCGGAGCCTCAGGGTGCTGCGCCGTACCGGCACGGGAATCTGAGCGTCGGCGACTTCTGCTACGGTCGCACGGATGTCCAGCCAGAACCGGCGGCCTCTCCGCGCCTATCTTCTGCTTGCACCCGTGGCACCGCTGGCCTTCGCCGGCGTACTCGTGTGGCAGTCGGTGGACGGCGGCGGTTCCGCGGCGGACGGGCGGGAACCCGGCGGGGCCTCGTCGGCGTCCTCCTCCCCGAACCGGCCCACCGCCGGGGGTTCCGCGGATCCGGACGGCTCGAAGAACACCGAGGACGCGAAGGACCCGGAGGTGGGCGAGAAGCCGCTGGCCGGAAAGGTGATCGTGCTGGACCCCGGGCACAACCCGAACAACCGCGACCACACGGCCGACATCAACCGCCAGGTCGACGCCGGCACCGTGCGCAAGGAGTGCGACACCACCGGCACGGCCACCAACGGCGGTTACGCCGAGGCCGACTTCACCCTGGACGTCACCCGGCGCGCCCGCACCCTGCTGCGCGCCCAGGGCGCCGAGGTGCGGCTCACGCAGGACGGCCGGCGGGAGTTCGGGCCGTGCATCGACGAGCGCGCCGAGATCGGCAACGAGGCCGGGGCCGACGCGGTCGTCTCCGTCCACGCCGACGGCGGCGGGCCGGGCGCCCGCGGGTTCCACGTGATCCTGCCGGGCAGGGTGCACGAGGGAAGGGCGGACACCACCGCCATCGTGACACCCTCGCGGAAGCTGGGCGAAGAGGTGAAGGCGCACTTCGCGAAGGAAACCGGAAGCAAGCCGTCCAACTATGTGGGCGACGGCACGGGCTTCACGGTGCGCACCGATCTGGGCGGACTGAACCTCTCGACTGTGCCCAAAGTCTTCATCGAATGCGGCAATATGCGGGACGCTAAGGACGCAGGCCGGCTGACGGACGCCGCATGGCGGCAGCGGGCGGCGCACGGAATCACGAACGGCATCGGGGCTTTCCTGGCAGGGTAGGCGCAAGCCGTCGACAGACCGGGAAATGCACACCGGGGGAACAAGGGGGACTCGTGGCCAGGGGGCCCGATGTGGCCGATCCGCGGACCCGTACGATGGGGCGGCATTTCACGCTCCGCGGCGCAGGAATCCGCACCAGCAACAGCGACAACGACCAATACGTAAGGGACATTTCGTGAACATCCGCTCACTCACTCGGGGCGACGGCGTAGTGATCGGAGCAGCGCTGCTGCTGATTATCGCCTCGTTCCTCGGCAGCATCTCGGTGGACTGCCCCGGCGGGGCCGACTGCGGGGACGTGCCCAACGGCTGGGACTCCGACCAGTTCCCCCTGCTGCCTTCGGTATTCCTGACGGGCGTCATCGCCGCCGCGCTCATCTTCGTCGGCCGGACGAAGACCGGCGACCGCGAGTTCGGCGGGCTGCGGCTCGACCAGTGGGGGACCGCGCTGTCGGCCGCCGCGCTCCTCAGCTCGCTCTTCATGCTCTTCGGCGGCGCGCGCAACATGGCCAACGATGCCGTGGGGCAGGACATCTTCGGTATGGGCATCGGCCTGATCCTGGCGCTCATCGCGAACCTCGCGATGACCGCGGCGGCGGTCCTCGGCCACACCGTCCCGGCGCTCAAGGCGAGCCTGCTGTCCAGCCCCGGCGCCCCGGTGGCCGGCGCCCCGTACGGCGGCGCCCAGCCCCAGCCCGGTTACGGCTACCCCGGCGGCGGTCAGCCCGGCCCGGGCGGCGCGCAGCCCGGTGGCCCGTTCGGCGGTCAGCAGCAGCCGTTCGGCGGCCAGCCCGGTGCGGGTGCCCCGCAGCCCGGCGGCCCGCAGGCCGGCGCCCGGCCGCAGCAGGCCGCGCAGGCCGCGCCGCAGCCGGCGGCCGGCGGTTCGTTCGCGCCGTTCTGGTTCGCGGTGCCGGCGGCCCGGCCGCTGTTCGCCGAGGACGGCTCGTCGGCCCAGATCGCCGAGCTGACCCCGGGCATCTGGTACCTGGCGGTGGACCAGCGCGGTGCCGCGCTGGTCGCGCAGACCCAGGACGGCCGCCGCGGCGTGCTGCAGGACACCACGGGGATCCAGCGCGGCGCCTGACCGGCCGCGCCCGGCACATCCCCGGAGGCCCCCGCCCGAAGCTTCGGGCGGGGGCCTCCGCGTGTCCGCCCCCCTCACCCCCAGGCGGTCGCCGCCAGCCACCTGTCCAGCAACTCCGGCTCCCCCCGTACGTCGACCCGGTCGCTGTCCGGCGGCAAACGCCGGTGGAACACCAGCAGCACGTCTGCCAGCGGCCCGCGCAGCGCCACCGCCGCCTTCGCGTGCTCCCGGCGCCAGCCGAACCCCTCGGTCCCCAGCTCGATCAGCCACTCCGCGCCCGCCTCCGGCGGGGTGTCCGTGGCATGCAGATGGATGCCCGAGCCCGCGATCTCCGGGGCGCGCAGCGGCTCCAGGTCCGCGTCACCGCCGCGCTGCGCGAACTCCAGGATCTCCAGCCACTCGTCGATCGTGTCCGCCCCCAGGTCCGCCTCGACGGTGAACTCCACCCCGGCGGCGCCGTCCGCGTCCGCCCGGTGCACGACCGTCTCGTGCGCCATCCGCCGCGCCCAGAACGCGGCCCGCTGCTCCTCCGCCCATGTCCACACCGCGGCGTCGGCCCCCGCCGCCCGCAGTTCGGCGGCGAGCAGGCCGGCGCCTTCGGCCAGCCAGCCGTCGAGCGCGGCGGCGGTGCGCGGCTCGGGGCCGGTGAAACCGGGCACCTCCTCGTCCGCCAGTTCCGCGGTGGCGCGCGTACGGACGAGTTCGGCCGCCCAGCGGTGTGCGCCGCCGACGTGCACGGCGAGTTCACCCAGGTCCCAGTCGGGGCAGGTGGGCACGCGGGCCGACAGATCGGCGCCGCGTACGGTACGGCGCAGCAGGTCGGTCTGCGCGACGACTTCGGCGCAGTACCGGTCGTAAGGGAGTCTCATGCGGCGACTCTACGGACCCGCAGCCTGCTCGCGGCCGTACGCCCCGCGGCCCGCGGCCTGCGTCGCCGTGCGCTAATCGGGCCCCTGATCGGCGTGATCGGGGTCCCCCGGCGCGTCGACCAGCCGGCAGACCGTCTCGATGTCGATCCGCACCTGGGCGCTCGACGCACGCCCCGACAGCCAGGTGAGGAGCGCCGAGTGCCACGTGTGCTCGATCACCCGGGCCACCGCCGACTGCTCCGGTGCAGGACTGCCCTCGACGCCCATCGCGTCCAGGATGATCGCCGAGGTCAGCCGGGAGGCGGCCTCGACGTCCGGGCCCACCGACCGGTCGGCGAAGATCAGCGCGCGCACCATCGCGTCCGCGAGCTGCGGCTCGCGCTGGAGCGCTCGGAACGCGCGCATCAGCGTCTGCGCCACCCGGGCGCCCGGCTCCGCGGCGGTCGGCGGGCGCTTGCGCAGGGTCTCCTGCAACTGCAGCAACTGGTCCTGGAGCGTGGCGACGAGCAGGTGGATTTTGGACGGGAAGTAGCGGTACAGCGTGCCGAGCGCGACACCCGCCTGCTCCGCGACCTCGCGCATCTGCACCGCGTCGAAGCCGCCGCGGGCGGCCAGTTCGGCGGTGGTCTGGAGAATGCGGCGGCGGCGCGCCTCCTGCCGCGCGGTGAGCCGCGGCCGGCCCGGTCCCTGGCCGGACCCGCCCGGGACGCCCGGGACGCCGGCCCTCGATGTTGTCGTCATGTGTCCCGATCTGTGCCGTGCTTCCCCCGACGGCAGATCCGGCGCGCGGTTCTGGCTACCAACCGGTAGATTCGAAGCCGCCGAACGTCTGCCTGAAACTTGTTCTAGATTAGCGCGAGCGGTTACGCTCCGGCGAAACTGCAGTGAGAAGGGGGCCGTACGTGACCGCCGAGGTGCCGCTGCGCATCGCCCTGCTCAGCTACAAGGGCAACCCCTACTGCGGCGGACAGGGCGTCTACGTCCGCCACCTCTCGCGCGAGCTGGCCCGCCTCGGCCACCGGGTCGAGGTGATCGGCGCCCAGCCCTATCCGGTCCTCGACCCCGGCGTCACCCTGACGGAGCTGCCCAGCCTCGACCTCTACCGGCAGCCCGACCCCTTCCGCACCCCCGCGCGCGGCGAGTACCGCGACTGGATCGACCTGCTGGAGGTCGGCACGATGTGGACGGGCGGCTTCCCCGAGCCGCTCACCTTCAGCCTCCGCGCCCGCCGTCATCTGGCCGCCCGCCGCGGTGACTTCGACGTCGTCCACGACAACCAGACCCTCGGCTACGGCCTTCTCGGCGGCCCCCGCGCCCTCGGCGCCCCGCTCGTGACCACCGTGCACCACCCGATCACCGTCGACCGGGACCTGGAGCTGGCCGCCGCGTCCGGCTGGCGGCGGCGCTCCTCGGTACGCCGCTGGTACGGGTTCACGCGCATGCAGCGCCGGGTCGCCCGCCGGCTGCCGTCGGTGCTGACGGTCTCCGGATCGTCCCGTACGCAGATCACCGAGCAGCTCGGGGTGCGGCCGGAGCGGGTCCACGTGGTCCCGATCGGCGCGGACACCGAGCTGTTCAGCCCCGACCCCGCGGTGCCGCGGGTGCCGGGCCGGATCGTCACCACGGCGAGCGCGGACGTGCCGCTGAAGGGGCTGGTCCATCTGGTCGAGGCGCTGGCGAAGATCCGTACGGAACAGCCGGACGCGCACGTGGTGGTGGTCGGCAAGCGGGCCGAGGACGGGCCGGTCGCACAGGCCGTCGAGCGCTTCGGGCTGGGCGGGGCGATCAGGTTCGTCACGGGCATCAGCGACGGGGAACTGGTCGGCCTGCTGCGCGGCGCGCAGGTCGCGTGCGTCCCCTCGCTGTACGAGGGCTTCTCGCTGCCCGCCGCCGAGGCGATGGCGACGGGCACACCCCTGGTCGCCACCACCGGCGGCGCGATCCCCGAGGTCGCGGGTCCGGACGGCGAAACGTGCCTGGCGGTCCCGCCGGGCGACGCGGGCGCCCTGGCCGCCGCCCTCACCCGCCTGCTCTCCGACGCCCCCCTCCGCGACCGCCTGGGGGCGTCGGGCCGGGAGCGGGTGCTGAGCCGCTTCACGTGGGCGCAGGCGGCGAAGCAGACCGCGGAGCGCTACCGGGAGACGATCACGGCTCACACCGCCGCGGACGCCCGCCCCCGGACGAGCGGCGGCGGGGCGACGGCGAGGATGCGGGCCGCGGGCGGTGACCACTGATGCCGCCCGCGCCGGCGGCCCACGACCACCCCGCCCCGGGAACCGCCCGGAACCACCGAGGCGACCAGGACCGAGCCCGGCCACCCGCCCGCGACGAACACGACCGGACGCGCGTGCCGAGCGGCACACCGAAGCGCGACCGGGCACGGCCCCACGACACGGCAGCCCCGGCCCGCCCCCTCACCCCCCGCACCCTCCCGCTCCGTGGCAACGACGCCCCGGCCGGCCGCGCATGCGCGCACTCCTCTCCCCCGCCCCGCCCCGCCTCCCGCCCACCCCTCCGGAGGAGCATTGCTGACCGTCGACTTCACCCGCTTCCCGCTCGCCCCCGGCGACCGCGTGCTCGATCTGGGCTGCGGCGCCGGACGGCACGCCTTCGAGTGCTACCGGCGCGGTGCCCGTGTCGTCGCCCTCGACCGCAACGGTGACGAGATCCGCGAAGTCGCACGCTGGTTCGCGGCGATGAAGGAGGAGGGCGAGGCCCCGGCGGGCGCCACCGCGACCGCCGTCGAAGGCGACGCCCTCGCCCTGCCCTTCCCCGACGACAGCTTCGACGTCGTCATCGTCTCGGAGGTGATGGAGCACATCCACGACGACAAGGGCGTGCTCGCCGAGACGGTGCGCGTGCTGCGCCCCGGCGGCCGGATAGCCGTCACCGTCCCCCGCTACGGCCCCGAAAAGGTCTGCTGGGCGCTGTCGGACGCCTACCACGAGGTCGAGGGCGGCCATATCCGCATCTACAAGGCGGACGAGCTGGTCGGCAGGATCCGCGAGGCGGGCCTCAGGCCGTACGGCCTGCACCACGCGCACGCGCTGCACTCGCCGTACTGGTGGATCAAGTGCGCCGTCGGCGTGGACAACGACAGGTCACCGGCCGTCCGCGCGTACCACAAGCTGCTGGTCTGGGACATCATGAAGAAGCCGCTGGCGACCCGCCTAGCCGAGCGGCTCCTCGACCCGGTGCTGGGCAAGAGCGTCGTCGTCTACGCGACCAAGCCCCACGAGGGCGGCCGGTGACGAGCTCCGAGCGCACCGAACACCTGGTCCTGCCCGGCGTGCTGGACGCCGCCGAAGTGGCGCAGACCGTCGCCGGGATCGCCGCGGTGCAGCGCGACGACGGGGCGATCCCGTGGTTCCGCGGCCACCACCTCGACCCGTGGGACCACACCGAGGCGGCGATGGCCCTGGACGCCGCGGGCGAACACGCGCGGGCGGAGGGGGCGTACGAGTGGCTGCGGCGGCACCAGCTCGCGGACGGCTCCTGGTACGCGGCGTACGCGGACGGCGACGCGGCCCGGCCCACCGACCGGGACCGGGAGACGAACTTCTGCGCGTACCCCGCGGTCGGCGTCTGGCACCACTATCTGGCCACCGGCGACGAGGCGTTCCTGCGCCGCATGTGGCCGGTGGTGCAGGGGGCGACGGAGTTCGTGCTGCGGTTGCAGCAGCCGGGCGGGCAGGTGGGCTGGAAGCGCGAGGCGGCCACGGGCGCGGTCCTCACCGACGCGCTGCTGACCGGCTCGTCGTCCGTCCACCACGCGCTGCGCTGCGCGCTGGCCGCCGCCGAGCGCCTCGGCGAGCCGCAGCCCGGCTGGGAGCTGGCCCTCGGCCGGCTCGCGCACGCGATCCGCAGGCACCCGGAGCGGTTCCTCGACAAGGACCGGTTCTCGATGGACTGGTACTACCCCGTGCTCGGCGGCGCGGTCACCGGCGCGGCGGCCCTGGCGCGCCTGGAGCGCGGGTGGGACCGTTTCGTCGTCCCCGGTCTCGGCGTGCGCTGCGTCAGCGACCGCCCCTGGGTGACCGGCGGCGAGAGCGCGGAGCTGGTACTCGCGCTGTGGGCGGCGGGCAGCGGCGAACGGGCGCTGGAGGTGCTGCGTTCGCTGAAGCACCTGCGGGCGGAGGACGGCATGTACTGGACGGGGTACGTCTTCGAGGACGACGCGATCTGGCCCGCGGAGCGGACGTCGTGGACGGCGGGGGCGCTGCTGCTGGCGCTCGCGGCGGTCGGCGGCGAGGAGGCGACGCAGGCGGTCTTCGGCGGGGCGGGGCTGCCGGAAGGGCTGGACCCGGACTGCTGCTGAGAAGGGCCGGGCCGGGGGCGCCCGCCTGTGCGGCACCGGGGACTCCGGCCCGAACGGGCCCCGGATCGACCGCCCGTACGGGCGGTCACGCCGTAACCTCCCTCGTCAGGCGCCCTCTGGCCGGGGCCGGCACTGACCTTCGCGGGTACAAGACGATAAGGTGGGCGGCGACAACTTCACTTGCGCCCCGCGGGGGAAGCCGGTGCGAATCCGGCGCTGACCCGCAACCGTGAGTGCGGCCACCCCGTGGCCGTACGAGCCGGAGCACCCGCGAGGCGCGGCAGGCTCAAAGGGGCCCCGCCCGGTACCGACGCCGGCCCGGGCCCCGTCCGTCGCGGTACGCGGAGCTGAGCCCCGGCACCTCCGGCGCGCGTCGCGCGCGGGCGGGCGGCCGTGGCCGGCTGTGCCGGCCGCCGTCCCGAAAGGCCCCCGCCCCGCCATGGCTCCGATAGGCCGGACCGCCGCCCGCGGCACGCGCGCGGCACTCGCCGCCGCAGTGCTGCTGCCCCTGACCGTCGCCGGCCCGGCGACGGCGGCCGTGGCCGCCACCGCGCCGCATGCCGCTCCACACGCCGCACCCGCACAGAAAAAGCTTCCCGCAGGGCTGTACGGCACCGCGGACCCCGAGTTCGACGGCGTCTGGCGGCAGTCGCTCGCCCTCCTGGCCCAGCGCACCCAGCGCCTGCGCCCGGCGCCCGAGGCGGTCGGCTTCCTCACCGGGCAGCAGTGCGCGGACGGCGGCTTCGCCGCGTACCGCCCGGATGTCTCCAAGCCCTGCGACGCGGCCACCGAGGACACCAACGCGACGGCCGCCGCCGTGCAGGCGCTGAGCGCGACGGGCGGCGAGCGCAAGGCCGTCGACAAGGGCGTGGCCTGGCTGAAGAAGATCCAGAACGAGGACGGCGGCTGGGGCTTCAACCCCGGCGGCCCCACGGACGCCAACTCCACCGCGGTCGTCGTCGGCGCGCTGGCCGCGGTCGGCGAGAAGCCGGAGAGGACGACGGCGGGCGGCGGCAGCCCGTACGACGCGCTGGCGGCGCTGCAACTCGGCTGCGACGCGAAGAAGGCGGAGCGGGGGGCGTACGCGTACCAGCCGGAGGACGACGGCGCGCTGTTCCCCAACGACTACGCCACCGCCGCGGCCGTCCTCGCCGGCACCGGCAACGGACTCGGCCTCGGCCTGGCGGAGAAGGGCGCCGCGGGCGGCAAGGACAAGCCGGTCGAGGCGGGCGCGTGCGCCGGGGATCCGTCGCCGGCGGAGGCGGCGGAGGCGGGCGCGGCGTACCTGGCGCAGAAGCTCGCGCAGGGCGACGGGCACCTCCCGATGGCGACCGGCGAGGGCCCCGACCACAACGCCACGGGCGTCGCGGTGCTGGCGCTCGCCGCGGGCGGCCACGGCAGCGCGGCCCGGGAGCCGTACGGCTGGCTGGAGCGCGACAAGAGCACCCTGGCCTGGTCGAAGGAGAACCCGGCGGCCCTGGCCACCCTGATCCTCGCCGCCGCGGCGGTCGACGCCGACCCGAGCGCCTTCGCCGGCGACACGGACCTGGTGGCCCGGCTCAACGCCACGGGCCCGCAGCCGACGGCGGAGAAGCCGGCGGCGGACACGGCGGCGGAGGACGAGGAGTCGTCGGACGACGACGGCCCGGGTGTGGCGGTGTGGTCCCTGCTGGCGGTGGGCCTGGCGGCGGGCGCGGGGATCGGCCTGCTGGCGAGCGCGCGCAGAAAGAGGCGGGAATGAGCGCGGGGGCCCGGGCGCGGCGCGGACACCCCGGGGGTCGGTTGCCCGTGGGCGGCCGACGGGACTCGGCGGCACGGACGGACGCGGTAGGGCACCGCGCGGGCGTCCCGGCGGGCGGGTCGCGGTCCGGCCGCCGCCGCACCGCCCTGCTGCAGGCGGTCGTGTTCGCGGCCGGGAGTGCCCTGCCGGTGCTCGGGGTGGCCGCGCCCGCGGCGCAGGCCGCGGAGGGGTACCGGTACTGGTCCTTCTGGGAGCGGGACGGCGGCTCGTGGGTCTACGCCACCAAGGGCCCCGGGATCGAGCGGCCCGCGGACGGGGAGGTGCACGGCCTGCGTTTCGCGGTCAGCGAGGAGTCGGGCGACGGGGCGCGTCCCCGCGGGACCGCCGACTTCGACGCCATCTGCGGCGGCACCGACGCCGGCGACGGCGGCAAACGCGTCGCCCTCGTCCTCGACTTCGGCACCGCCGCGCACGCCCCCGACGGCCGGACGCCGCCCCCCGCCCGTACGGAATGCGCCGCGGTCCCCGAGGACGCCACCCTCGGCGACGCGCTCGCCGCCGTCGCGCAGCCGCTGCGCTACGACTCCAACGGGCTGCTCTGCGCCGTCGACGGCTACCCGCGCAGCGGCTGCGCGGAACCGGCGTCCGACGAGGGCGCCGGCGAGGCGCGCGACAAGGCCAGCACCTCCGCCTCCGCCGGCGAGGCCGCCGGCGACGGTGACTCCGGCCCGTCCACCGGCGCCGTCGGCGGCGTCGTCATGGTCGCGGTCCTCGCCGGCCTCACGGTCTGGCAGTTGCGCCGCCGCCGCACATGACCCGCGAGGCTCCCCACCGTCCCGGCTCGCCCCGCGTCGCCGACGGCCGGGGTGCGCCCGCACCCGCGCGGCCGGTGCGCGGGGCGGGCGTTCTGCGCCCGCCCCGCGCCGACCGGGCCAACGCCCTGCACGCCGGCGCCTGGTGGCTGTGGGCCCTCGGTCTCGCCACCGCCGCCTCCCGTACCACGAACCCGCTCCTGCTGGCCCTCCTCGTCGCCGTCGCCGGATACGTCGTCGCCGCCCGGCGCTCCGACGCGCCGTGGGCCCGCTCCTACGCGCTCTTCCTCAAGCTCGGCCTCTTCGTCATCGCCGTCCGGCTCCTCTTCGCCACCTTCCTCGGCTCGCCCATCCCCGGCACCCGTGTTCTGTTCACCCTCCCCGAAGTCCCCCTCCCCGACTGGGCACAGGGCGTCCGCCTGGGCGGCCGGGTGACCGCAGAGCAACTGACCTTCGCCTTCTACGACGGCATGAAGCTCGCCGCCCTCCTCATCTGCGTCGGCGCCGCCAACGCCCTCGCCAACCCCGCCCGCCTGCTGAAGTCCCTGCCCGCCGCGCTGTACGAACTCGGCGTCGCCGTCGTCGTCGCGATGACGTTCGCCCCGCACTTCGTCGCCGACGTCGTACGGCTGCGCCGGGCCCGCCGGCTGCGCGGTCGCGACGACCGCGGGCCGCGGGCGCTCCTCCAGGTCGGGCTGCCGGTGCTGGAGGGCGCGCTGGAGCGTTCGGTGGCGCTGGCCGCCGCGATGGACGCGCGCGGCTACGGCCGTACGGCGGAACTCCCGCGCGCCGTCCGGCTCACCACCACCGCCCTCACCCTCGGCGGCCTCCTCGGCGTCTGCGCCGGCACGTACGGGCTGCTGGCTTCCTCGGGCGCCGGTTACGGCATGCCCGTGCTCGCGCTCGGCACCGCCGCCGCGGCCGGCGGGCTGTGGCTCGGCGGGCGCCGCGCGGTGCGCAGCCGCTACCGGCCCGACCGCTTCGGCCCGCGCGCCTGGCTGGTCGCCGCCTCCGGCGCGGCCGTCGGCGGTCTGATGATCTACGCCACCTCGTACGCGCCCGCGTCATTGCACCCCACCGTCGTACCGCTGACCTGGCCCGAACTGCCGCTGTGGCCGGCCGCGGGCTGCCTGCTCGGCCTGCTGCCGGCGCTCGTCGCGCCCGTACCGCCCCGGGCGCAGGCACCGCAAAGCCCACGGCACCCGCAGCCGTCGAAGGAACCACCGGCCCCGCGAACCACCGAGGAGACCGCCCCGTGATCCGTTTCGAGGAGGTGTCCGTCGTCTACGACGGCGCCGCGAAGCCCGCGATCCGGGGGGTGGACCTGACCGTCCCCGAGGGCGAACTCGCGCTGCTCGTCGGCCCGTCGGGAGTCGGCAAGTCGACACTGCTGAACGCCGTCTGCGGGCTCGTGCCGCACTTCACCGGCGGCACCCTGCACGGCCGCGTCACCGTCGACGGCCGCGACACCCGTACGCACCCGCCACGCGAACTGGCGGACATCGTCGGCACGGTGGGCCAGGACCCGCTGGCACACTTCGTCACCGACACCGTCGAGGACGAACTCGCCTACGGCATGGAGTCGCTGGGCCTGCCGCGCGACACGATGCGGCGCCGGGTGGAGGAGACGCTCGATCTGCTGGGCCTGGCAGAGCTGCGCGACCGGCCGATCGCCTCGCTCTCCGGGGGCCAGCAGCAGCGGGTGGCGATCGGCTCGGTGCTGACGCCGCACCCGCGGGTGCTGGTCCTGGACGAGCCGACGTCGGCCCTGGATCCGGCGGCGGCGGAGGAGGTGCTGGCGGTGCTGCAACGACTGGTGCACGACCTGGGGACGACGGTGCTGCTGGCGGAGCACCGGCTGGAGCGGGTGGTGCAGTACGCGGACCAGGTCATCGTCCTGCCGTCCCCGGGCGAGGCCCCCGCGGCGGGGGCGCCGGCGGAGATGATGGCGGTCTCGCCGGTACGCCCGCCGGTGGTCGCGCTCGGCCGGCTGGCGGGCTGGACGCCGTTGCCGCTGACGGTACGGGACGCGCGCCGGCGCGCGGCGCCGCTGCGGGAGCGGCTGGCCGGCGTGACGCCGCGCGGCGGCACGGACGGCGGTGCGCTCAGCCCTCTCGCCTCTGTCACCGGGCCGGCCGCCGTCGCCGAGCGGCTCACCGTGCGCCGCGGGCGGGCCGAAGTGCTGCGCGGGGTGTCGCTGTCCGTCGCGGCGGGCGAAACGGTCGCCGTCATGGGCCGCAACGGGGCCGGCAAGTCCACGCTGCTGGCCGGCTTCGCCGGCATGCACCGGCCGGCCGCCGGCGCCGTTCGGGTGGGGGACCTCGTCCCGCACCGCACCCGCCCCGCCGAACTCCTGCGGCACGCCGGGCTCGTACCGCAGGATCCGCGGGATCTGCTGTACGCGGACACCGTCGCCGCGGAGTGCGCCGCCGCCGACGGCGACGCGCGGGCCGCGCCCGGCACCTGCCGTGCCCTGGTCGCCGAGCTGCTGCCCGGGGTACCGGACGACGCCCACCCCCGTGACCTGTCGGAGGGCCAGCGGCTCGCCCTCGCGCTGGCCCTGATCCTCACCGCCCGTCCCCGGCTGCTGCTGCTCGACGAGCCGACCCGCGGCCTGGACTACGCCGCGAAGGCCCGGCTCGTCGGCGTGCTGCGCGAGCTGGCCGCGGCGGGCCACGCCATCGTGCTGGCGACCCACGACGTGGAGCTGGCCGCCGAACTGGCGCACCGGGTGGTGATCCTCGCGGACGGCGAGGTGGTCGCCGACGGGCCGACGGCCGAGGTCGTCGTCGCCTCGCCGTCGTTCGCCCCGCAGGTGGCGAAGATCCTCAGCCCCGCCGGCGGCGATACGGCGACGGGAACGACGTGGCTGACGGTCACCCAGGTCCGCCGCGCCCTGGAGGCGGCTGCATGACCGCGCAGGAGCCCGGAGCCGCACCCGCGGCCCGCACGGCGCGCCTGCGCGTCGTCCGTCTCGGCCCCGTCTCCGCCGCCGCCCTGCTCCTCGTCTCCGCCGTCGGCGTCGCCGCCTTCGGCTGGCCGCTGCTCGCCGGCCCGGGCTCCGGTCTGGCCCACTCCGGCGACGCCCCCTGGCTCTTCGCCGCCCTCCTGCCCCTCCTCGTCGCCGTCGTCGGCGCGACGATCGCCGATTCCGGGCTCGACGCCAAGGCCGTCGCCCTGCTCGGCGTGCTCGCCGCCGTGGGAGCCGCGCTGCGGCCCCTCGGCGCCGGGACGGCGGGGATCGAACCGATGTTCTTCCTCATGGTGCTCTCCGGCCGCGTGCTGGGGCCGGGCTTCGGGTTCGTGCTCGGGGCCGTGACGATGTTCGCCTCCGCCCTGCTCACGGGCGGGGTGGGGCCCTGGATGCCGTTTCAGATGCTGGCCATGGGCTGGGTGGCCATGGGCGCCGGGCTGCTGCCGGGGGCGGAGCGGCTGCGGGGGCGGCGGGAGTTGTGGCTGCTTGCCTCGTATGGCGTAATCGCCTCGGTTCTTTACGGGACGATCATGAATCTCCAGGGGTGGCCGTATCTGAGCGGGATGTCGACGGGCGTGTCGTTCGTCGCGGGCGATCCGCTGCCGGAGAACCTCGCGCGCTTCGTCGCCTACTGCCTCGCCACATCGCTGGGTTGGGACCTGCCGCGCGCGGCGGTGACGGCGGTGTGCACGCTCACCCTGGGCAGGGCCGTGCTGGCGGCGCTGCGCCGCGCCACGCGAAAGGCCGCATTTGGAGCACCCGTGACATTCGAGGCATGAAACCCCTGAATGGGCGGACATCTCATAGGTGAGATAACGTCCAAGTCATGGCAGACGACTACCTCGTGCGTATCGGAAGACTCATCCGTGACGCCCGGCAGCACCGGGGATGGTCGCAGAGTCAGCTCGCCGCCGCGCTGGGCAGCAGCCAGAGCGCCGTCAACCGCATCGAGCGCGGCCACCAGAACATCAGCCTGGAGATGATCGCGCGCATCGGTGAGGCACTGGACAGCGAGATCGTCGCCCTGGGTACCGCGGGCCCGATGCACCTGCGGGTCAGCGGAGGGCGCCGGCTCCACGGCGCGATCGACGTGAAGACCAGCAAGAACGCCTGCGTCGCCCTCCTGTGCGCCACCCTGCTGAACTCCGGGCGCACGGTGCTGCGCCGGGTGGCGCGGATCGAGGAGGTCTTCCGCATCCTGGAGGTGCTGGGCAGCATCGGGGTGCAGACCCGCTGGCTCAACGACGCGGGCGACCTGGAGGTCGTACCTCCGGCCGAGCTGGACCTCGACTCCATGGACCACGAGGCGGCGCGCCGCACCCGCAGCGTCATCATGTTCCTCGGCCCGCTGCTGCACCGCGCGGAGCGGTTCAAACTCCCCTATGCGGGCGGCTGCGACCTCGGTACCAGGACCGTGCAGCCGCACATGACCGTGCTGCGCCGCTTCGGGCTGGACGTGACGGCGACCGAGGGCGTCTACCACTGCGAGGTGGTCCCGGACGTCGCGCCCGACCGGGCCATCGTGCTGACCGAGCGCGGCGACACCGTGACCGAGAACGCGCTGCTGGCCGCCGCCCGGCACGACGGCGTGACCCTGATCCGCAACGCCAGCTCCAACTACATGGTCCAGGACCTGTGCTTCTTCCTGGAGCATCTGGGCGTGCGCGTGGACGGTGTGGGCACCACCACGCTGCGCGTGCACGGCGTGCCGGAGATCGACCGGGACGTCGACTACTCCCCGTCGGAGGACCCGGTGGAGGCGATGAGCCTGCTGGCGGCGGCGGTCGTCACGTCGTCGGAGCTGACGGTGCGCCGGGCGCCGGTGGAGTTTCTGGAGATCGAGCTGTCGGTGCTGGAGGAGATGGGCCTCGACCTCGAACGCTCCCCGGAGTACGCCGCCGACAACGGCCGTACGCGACTGGTGGATCTGACCGTGGGCCCGTCGAAGCTGCAGGCGCCGACCGACAAGATCCACCCGATGCCGTTCCCCGGCGTCAACATCGACAACGTCCCGTTCTTCGCGGCCATCGCCGCCTCCGCCCAGGGCTCGACGCTCATCCACGACTGGGTCTACGACAACCGCGCCATCTACCTCACGGAGCTGACCCGCCTGGGCGCGGGCGTCAAACTCCTCGACCCGCACCGCGTCCTGATCGAGGGCCCCACGCGCTGGCGCGAGACGGAGATGATGTGCCCGCCGGCGCTGCGCCCGGCGGTGGTGGTACTGCTGGGCATGATGGCGGCGGAGGGCACGTCGGTGCTCCGCAACGTCTATGTCATCAACCGGGGTTACGAATCGCTCGCCGACCGCCTCAACTCGGTGGGCGCCCGCATCAAGACGTTCCGCGACATCTGAGGCGGCGGGGCTCGTCGCGGCACGGGATCTCGGCGGCCGGCTCACCGCCGTCCGGCGAGGGCGAACTCGCCCGGGGTGATGCCGTAGGTGCGGACGAACCAGCGGTGCAGGTGGCTCTGGTCCGCGAAGCCCGCCGCCGCCGCGGCTTCGGCGCCGCTCTCCCCCGCCGTCAGCCGGCGGCGGGCCTCGCGCAGGCGCAGGAGGCGCTGGAGGTCGCTGGGCGACATGCCGTACTCCGCCTGGAAGGCCCGGTACAGCGCGTAGCGGCTGCAGCCCGCCGCCGCGGCCAGCTCCGCCGCGGGGATCTCCTCGGCGAACCGCTCCTGAAGCACCGCCCGCGCCCGGCGGGCGGCGCCCGCCCGCGAGCCGCCGGGGCGCAGCGTGCGCTCGGGCGGCGGGGCCGTCGAGGCGCGGCGGACCATCGCCGTCACGGCCGCGGTCAGCCGCTCGTCGCGTACCAGCGGGCCCGCGCCCTCCGTGAGCGCCGTGTGCAGCCGCAGCAGGGCGCGCCACAGCGGCGGGTCCCGGTGCACGGGGTCGGCGAAGAGCGGGAGGGCGACCCGGGTGCCGGCGCCCGCGGCGACGTCCGCGAGGACGTCGCGTACGACATCGGGGCCGATGTGCACCATCCGGTACGTGAACCCCAGCTCCGTCGCCGCCTCGCCGTCGTGGGGGTCGTCGGGGTTGAACGTCATGACGAGGCCCGCGGCCGACGTGTGCGAGCCGCCGCGGCAGACGAAGCGCTGGGCGCCGGTCTCGGTGAGGCCGAAAGAGTACGCGTCGTGGCTGTGGCGGTGGAAGACGTGCTCCTCGAAGTGGGCACGCATGGCCTCGACCGGCCGCTGCGCGTCCCGCCAGTACGAGACCCAGTCGCTCACGTCCTCCATGGTGCCGCACCGGCGTGGCCTTCCCGGCGCACGAGCGTTCAAGACGTCCGCCGTCCCGCCGCGGCAGGCTTCCGGCATGCGCTTCGAGACCAAGATCGCCGTGGTCGTACGGCACGACCTGGCCGCCTGGCAGCGGCTGAACGTCACCGCCTTCCTGAGCAGCGGCGTCGCCCATGCCGCCGACGACATCATGGGCAAGCCGTACGAGGACGCCTCCGGCAACTCCTATCTGCCGATGTTCCGCGAGCCCGTCCTCGTCTTCGCCGCCGACGCCGCGGGCCTGACCCGTACCCACACCCGGGCCCTGTCCCGCGGCCTGGCCACCGCCGTCTACACCGACGAGTTGTTCGCCACCGGCAACGACGACGACAACCGCGCCGCCGTCCGCGACGTCGCCGCCGGCGACCTGTCCCTGGCCGGGCTGGCGGTCTACGGGCCGAGGAACGCCGTCGACCGCACGGTCAAGGGCCTGTCCCTGCACACCTGAGCGACGCGCCCCGCCCGGGTCCTCCGGCGAGGCGGCCGGATTCGCCCGGGAGGCGCCGGGCGGCGGCGGGCTCAGATGCGGATCACGATCTTGCCCTGCGTGTGGCCGCGCTCGGCGTACGCGTGCGCTTCCGCGGTCTCGTCCAGCGAGTAGGTCCGCTCGATGCGCGGCGAGTAGCGGCCCTGCCGGCCGAGTTCGGCCGCCTCGGCGAGGAGCGCGGGGTCGTTCTGCGCATTGGCCGTATGCACGCCCAGGCGCTGCGCGTTGGTGTGGTCGGCGACCGTCGCCACGCGGGCGGGGTCACCCACGATCACGAGGAGATCGGGCAGGGACCCGGAAGCGGCGGTGTCGAGCGCGGCGTCGACTCCCTGCGGCGCCAGGGTGGCGACACGCTCGGCAAGGCCGGGGCCGTAGGCGGTGGGAACGGCTCCGAGGGAGCTGAGGAACGTGTGGTTGCGCTCGCTCGCCGTCCCGAGGACGGTCGCACCCCGGGCTGCCGCGATCTCGACCGCGGCACTGCCCACGCCTCCGGCGGCGCCCTCGACGAGCAGGGTGTGTCCCCGCAGGGGGCCGAGGGCGTTCAGCCCGGCCAGCGCGGTCACGGACGCCAGGCCGGCGCCGGCGGCCTGCTCGTCGGTCCAGGTGCCGGGGGCGGGGGCCCAGGCCGAGAGCACGGCCAGCTCCGCCGTCGCGCCGGTGACGCCGCCCAGCCCGAAGACCCGGTCGCCGACGCTCACCCCCCGCACGCCCGGACCGGTCTCGTCGACCACGCCGGCGGCGTCACGACCGGGGATCGCGGGCAGGTCCACCGGGATCACCTCGCGCACCGCGCCGGAGCGCACCTTCCAGTCGACGGGATTGACGCCGGCCGCCGCCACCCGGATGCGGATCTCGCCGGGCCCGGGATGCGGGTCGGGCACCTCCTCGACGACGAGGGTCTCCACACCGCCGTACTCGTGATAGCGGACTGCGCGCATGACGTTCTGCCTTTCCGGGCGGCCGGAGCCGGCCGCGCGTGGGTTTTGCGGGAGAATGTCCGGCGGGTGCCGGAGCCACCACGCTAGAACCTCACGCCGGCGTCAGGTGCAATCCCGGGGTGCGTGGCGCCCCGGTCCCCGCGTCCGGCCGATCGGCGAGCTGCCGGTACGCCGCTCCGGGAGAGCGCCACGCCACGGCGGCGGGCCGGGCAAGCCGGATGGGGCGACCGTGCGGCGCTTACGCCGGCGCCGGAGAAGACGGCGCGTACGGCGTTCCCGCGGTGGACGCCCCCTGTCGGCTGAGAGGTGACCTGCGCCCAGCGCGGTGAAGATCAACGCCCTGACCGTCCCCGCCGAGCAGCGGGAGGAGCTGGAGAAGCGCTTCGCCGCCCGCGCCGGGCTGGTGGAAAGCGCGGACGGCTTCGAGTGGTTCGAGCTGCTGCGCCCGCAACAGGTGCGTTGATGTCCCCCTATGCCCCACCGGCCGATGCGGCAGGATGGTGCCATGAGCGTAGTCAAGATCAACGTGCTGAACGTCCCTGCTGAGCAGCGGGAAACCCTGGAGAAGCGGTTCGCGGCCCGCGCGGGCCTTGTCGAGAGCGCCGACGGCTTCGAGTGGTTCGAACTGCTGCGCCCTGTGGAAGGGACTGACAACTACCTCGTGTACACCCGCTGGCGCAGCGAGGAGGACTTCCGCGCCTGGATGGAGGGTTCGATGAAGTCAGCCCATCAGGGCGGCGGCGAGGGTGGCGAGCAGCGACGGCCTGCGGCCACGGGTTCCGAGGTGTGGTCCTTCGAGGTGATCCAGCACGCAGCGCCCGCAACGCCGCCCGTGCCCACCGAGCCCCCTGACTGACCCGATCCGGTCAGGATCAGCCCGACTCATGCAGGCGCCACGCTCATCCGGGGACCGGCGCGCAGTGCGACGAGCGACCGCTACCACCAGCAGTACCCCGCGAGGGGTTGACATATCGAGTGATTCTGCCGATGCGCTCGGACAGGTCGGGCTCGTAGTGGACGTGTACAGGGTCCCACCGCGGCTGCTGACGAACTCGCGGGCGTCGCGTTCCCGCTCCTCGGTCCTCTTGATATCGCGTCCGGTCAGCGGGCCGCGCCAACGTACGCTCCCGTCTTGCTCCGCCGGCTCTTCCTCGTCCTCGGAGGTCTGGACGTTCGAGGTGATCCAGCAGGCCGGCGGCCCGAAGGGCGCGGAGGCGCGAGGGCCGGCGAACTGACGGACGCCGCCGGCGGATCGCCGGTGGCGCGGGGCGCTTCCCCGCCGGCGCCGGAAGGCCCGCGGCCCCTCGCCGAGGACGGACGACGGGGCGGGCCCCGGCCGTTCCTGCCCCCGGCCCCGGCAGGGGCGGCTCGCCCGGTCGGTCGATCCGGGGTCGCCCGGGTCCCGGTCCGTCGGACCGGGACCCGGGGAGATGACTGCCGCGGGCGCCCCAGGTGTCGGGGTGGCCCGGTAGGGCGCAGGGGCCCGCGGCAGAGCTTTCACAGCTTCAGCAGCCGCTCCGCGAGATCGCGGGAGTCGCGGAGCGCGAGGCGCAGGCGCTCGGTCTCCGCGTTCGCGGCACCCTCGGTGGTACGGGCGTGGCGGCTCAGGTCGCGGTAGGCGTCCCGGCGCTCCGCGAGGAGCGCGGCGATCCGCTCGCCGAGGTCTCCGAGAACGAGGCAGGCGTCGTCGACGGCGCCCGGCGGGTCGTCGAGGAAGCGGCCCGTGGCCCGGTGCAGCCGGTCCCCCAACTCGTCCCGTTCGGACGGCTCCATGAGCGGCCGGTCCGTCCCGCGGCCGTCGTCGTCCGCGGTCGGGGGCAGCGAGCCGGACTCGGGGGACGCCGGTGCCGCAGGGGTTCCGGGGGCGGGGGCCACGGGGTCCGCGACCGCCACCGGGTCGGCGGCCACCGTGCCGGCGGTCGCCGCGGGGCCGGTCGCCGCGGGGCCGTCGTGCGGCGGCTCTTCCTTCGCCGGGGCCGGTGCGAGGGCGGCGGTGCTCCCGGTGCGCGCCGTCCGTCCGCCGGCCTCCGCCGCCGCGCCGCGCTCGTCCGGCGCGTGCGTCCCGGCGCTGCTTTCCGCTCCGGCGCTTGGCCGCGCCGCCGCCTCGGTGTCCTCCGCCTCCCGGAACCCGGGGTCGCCGGCGGCCCGGCCCACGGTCCTGTCGCGTTCCCTCGCGCCCGTCACGACGCACTCCCGCCCCGGCCGTCGCGGCGGCGCGCCGCCCACGGCACGTGGACGCGGTCGGCCAGCCGCGGCCCGCCGCCGCCCTCGCGAGTGGCGGGCGCCGCTTTCGCGGTCTCGGTGGACCCGTGCGCCGGGGGTGCCTTCGGGAGCACGGCGGAGCCGCCGGACCTCCCGGCCAGCTCGGTGTACAGCTCCCGGGTGCGCAGCAGCGCCGTGCGGGCCTCCTCGGTGGGCGGCTCCGCGCCCGCCCGTCCGGATCCGCTCCGGGCCAGCCGGTGCAGCCGCCGGTAGTCACCGACGCGCCGCGGGTGGTGGACGGAGAGGGCGGCCACCCGCTCGTCGTACTCCTCGGCGGGGTAGCCGCAGTCCCCGGCGAGCCGGGCCATGAGCAGGTCGGCCTCGGCGGTGGCGCGGGCGGGCGAGTCGACGAAGTGCTCCTGGACCAGGCTCCACTCGGCGTCGTAGCGCTCGCGGGCCGCGGGGTCGAGGTGCGCCGTGCGCAGTTTGCCGTACTTGCGGACGCGCTCCTTCAGTTCCTTCTCGGCGGCCTTGCGGTCGCCGTCGTGGCGCTCGACCGTCCGGTCGTACTCCGGCCCGAAGCGCCGCCGCAGCCCTCCCGGCCCGCCGGGCAGGCCGAGGCCACGGAAGCCTCCGCCGCTGCGGATGAGTACCAGGGCCGCTGCTGCGGCGGCGGCCACGACCACGATGATGATCAGCCACACAGTCATACAGGGCGGTTAGCCCGTTTCGCCCCTCGCAAACACGGCCGTACGGCACCGGGCCGGCCGCGCACGCGACGGCGGGCGGGCCCCGGAGCCCGGAGGGCGACGTCCGAACAGCGGTGCGCGGCGCGGGGGTTCCGCGCCGCGCCCGCGTGCCGCCGGCCCGCCGGGGGACCGCCGGCCGTCAGGCCGTCAGGCCGGGCCGCCGGGCCGTTCGTCAGGCCGTCAGCAGCCGGAGAGGACGGACTGCAGCGCCGACTTCTCGGCGTCGTCGGCGGTCAGGCCGTACGTGTGCTTGACCCACACCCACATGCTCGCGTAGGTGCAGTGGTAGCCGGTCGACGGCGGCATCCACTCCGCCGGGTCCTTGTCGCCCTTGGACTGGTTGACGTTGTCGGTCACCGCGAGCAGTTGCGCGATGTCGAGGTCGTTGGCGAACCGCTCGCGCTCGGCGGTGCTCCACGCGCTGGCGCCGGAGCGCCAGGCTTCGGCGAGCGGCACCATGTGGTCGATGTCGACGTCGGAGGCGGCGGTCCAGGTCTCGCCGTCGTACGGGGAGTACCACGAACCGCTGACCGCGGCGCAACTGGAGTCCTGCTCGACGTTGTCGCCGTCCCGTGCGAGGACGACCTCGCGGGTGTTGCAGGCCCCGGACTGGGTGCTCCAGTGCGGGAAGAGGTCGCGGTCGTAGCCGTCGGAGGAGCCCTCGGGCGCGGTGGTGATCTCGCCGAGGTAGCCGAGGGCGGTGCCGGGGCCGGGCGGGGCGGGCGGGTCGGCCTGGGCGCTGGGTGCCGCGGTCAGCAGCAGGGCCGCCACCGCGAGGGGCGCGGCGAGGTGACGCGCGTAGACCCTGAGCCGCGACAGCGGCGGCCGAGAAATACCGGACATACGAACTCCCGGGATCTATGGGGGGTGTCGTGCATGTGCACGTGATCACCGGCGCTGCGCAGTGTCGTTTCTGCAGTCGCCAGGCACTCCACCTTGAGGACATGACCATGTCATCCGCAAGACCACGGAGCGGGTTTACTCGCGCCACATCCCCGGCGCCCCCGCCCCCGGACCGGGCTACGCCCGGCCGGTGTTGCCCGTCAACGTCACCCTCGCGGCCGTGTTCACCGCCGTGTGGGCGACCACCGTCACGGTCGCCGCTGCGGCCCGGCCCGCCGAGGGACAGGCACACCGGCCGAGCGGAAGAAGCGGCACCGGCGGCAGGGGCCGAGGGGGCGGGAAGAGCCGCGGAACCCTCGGGGGCTCACCACACGCGCACGCCCTCGTCACCGCCGGGCTGCGCGCCGCCGTCCAACTCGCCGCCGTCTCCCCCGTCATCGGCTGCGTCGTCCGCGCCGTGCCCCTGCTCCTCACCTCCGTGGCGCTGATGTCCGCCGTCGCCACCCGGACCGCGGGCCGCCGCATCACGCACAACCGCCCCTGGCGCTGGGCCGCCGTCCCCATCGCCGCGGCCGTGACCCCGGTCATCGCCGCACTGCTGCTCACCGGCCTGGTCCCGGTCGACGGCATCGCCCTCATCCCGGTCAGCGGCATCCTCATCGGCGGCGCGCTGACCGGCACCGTACTCGCCGGACGCCGCGCCCTCGACGAACTGACCGCCCGGCACGGCGAGGTGGAGGCGGCCCCCGCGCTCGGCTTCCCGGACCGCGAGGCCCGGCTGGAGACAGCCCGCCCGGCCGCCTCCGATGCCCTGATCCCGGCCTCGACCAGACCCGCACCGTGGGCCTGGTCACACTTCCCGGCGCCTACGTCGGGATGCTGCTGGGCGGCACCTCGCCGGTCGAGGCCGGTGCGGTGCAGCTCTTCGTGCTGATCGCGCTCCTGGCGGTGCAGACCGTGGCGGTCGCGGTGGTGCGGGAGCCGGTCGCCCGCGGCCGGATGCGTCGCCTACACTCGGGGGCGTCTGAAGGGGAGTAGCCCTCAGCCGGTGTCGTCGACATACTGCCCAGCCCGCTGGGCCGGCGCCCGGAGCGCGGAATCCGCGCGGCCCGGACGGGCCGCGGACCCCGCGCCGGCGAGACCTTCGGCCGCAGTGTCCAGTGACGCTGCCGTGCCGAGGTCTGCCCACCGCATACGCTCTCGGTACGGCGCCCGACCGAGAGTAGGAACCTTGCTCAGCCTCAGCACCGTCGTGATCGTCTTCGGCGTCGTCTTCCTCGCCGAACTCCCCGACAAGACCGCGCTCGCGGGCCTCATGCTCGGCACCCGCTACCGCGCGTCCTACGTCTTCGCCGGCGTCGCCGCCGCCTTCGTCGTCCACGTCAGCCTCGCCATCGCCGCCGGCAGCCTCCTCGCGCAACTCCCGCAGCGGCCGGTGCAGGCGATCGTCGGCGCGCTGTTCCTCGCGGGCGCGCTGATCCTGCTGCTGAAGAAGGACGACGAAGAGGAGGAGGTCAAGGCCCCCTCCGACCAGAGCTTCCTGAAGGTCGCGGGGGCCGGCTTCATGCTGATCCTGGTCGCCGAGTTCGGCGACCTGACGCAGATCATGACCGCGAACCTGGCCGCGCGCTACGACGACTGGCTGTCGGTCGGCATCGGCGCGGTCCTGGCGCTGTGGGCGGTGGCCGCGATCGGGATCCTGGGCGGGCGGACGCTGATGCGGTACGTGCCGCTGAAGCTGATCACGAAGGTGGCGGCGGGGGTGATGCTGGTGCTGGCGGGCTTCAGCATCTACGAGGCGATCAGCGGCTGAACCCCACCGCCGGGCCGCCCCCACGGCTCCCCGGAACCGCCCCGGCTACGCCGGCGCCAACTGCAGCGCGCCGCCGCCCAGTGGCCGGATCCGTATCCCCGCCAGCGACTCCACGTGCACGTCCGGTCCCTCCGCCGCCGCCCGCGGCCCGACGCCCACGACCCGCATCCCGGCCGCCCGCGCCGCCGCGATACCCGCCGCCGCGTCCTCGAAGACGATGCAGTCGGCGGGCGCGAATCCCAGGTCGGCGGCGCCCTTGAGGAACCCCTCCGGGTCCGGCTTGCTGGCGCTCACGCACTCGGCGGTGATGGAGATCGCCGGTACCGGCAGCCCGGCGGCGGCCATCCGGGCCCGCGACAGCGCGCGGTCGGCGGAGGTGACGAGCGCGTGCGGCAGCCCGGCCAGGGCCGCCATGAACTCCGGCGCGCCGGGCACGGGCACGATGCCCCCGGTGTCGGCGGTCTCCCAGGCGAGCATGCGCGCGTTGTCCGCGAGGTTCTGCTCGACGGGCCGCTCGGGGAAGAGGTGCGCGAGGGTGGCGTGCGCCTGCCGCCCGTGGACGTGGGGCAGGATCTCCTCGGGGTCCTTGCCGTTCTCGGTGGCCCAGCGGCGCCAGACGCGCTCGACGACGGCGTCGGAGTTGAGGAGCGTGCCGTCCATGTCGAGGAGCAGCGCCTTGAAGGCGCCTATGTCCGTGGGCCTGCCCATGCGTAACCCCCAGGGTGGTGGAGAACAGTGTTTGTTCCCTCACGATACAAAATACGTCACCCCCACGCCAGACACCGCTCCCTTAACCGGCGGGCGAAGACCTGCGGCGCGGACCGCACACCGCGTGACGTGTACGGACCACACCCGCACGACCCGGACGGACCTCCCGCCCCCCATCGCCGGGCCGCCGGATCGGTGCGGCCCGGTCAGTCCAGCGGGGTGAGCAGGACCACCGGGATCTCGCGGCCGGCCTTCTGCGCGTACTCCTCGTAGAGCGGGAAGATGCCCACCATCTGCGCCCAGAGGGGCGCCCGTTCGGCCGCGGACGCGACCCGGGCGCGTGCGGTGAACCGCCGGGTGCCCCTCTGCACCCCGACCTCGGGCTCCGCCGTGAGGTTCAGGAACCACGCCGGATCCTCGTCGGCGCCCCCCTTGGAGGCGACGACCACGTAGTCGTCGCCCGCCGTGCCGTAGATCAGGGCGGTGCGGCGGGGCGTCCCGGTCCGCCGTCCGGTGGTGGCGAGCACGAGCGCGTACGTGCCGTCGCGCTCGTGCCCCTCGGTACCGCCGGAGGCGATATACGTGCGGGTGTGCTCGGCGACCCAGCCCCACTGCGAGTCGGTGGCGCGGTCGAGGTCTGCGGCGGTGGCCATGGCGGCTGTCCTTCCGGTACGGGGTCGGGGTGCGGTCCGTACGACCACACCCCCTGGGACGCGGCCGGCACGCCGATCTCGACATCCGCGCCGCGGCCTTCTTACTCACGACCGCGCCAGGCCCACCCTTCGGGGCTCTGCCGACCACTCGGCCGGCGGAGAGGTATCCCTCCGGAGGGGGCGACGGGAGGTGCGCCGGGACCCCACCCGGGCGGGCGCCTGTAGAACCCCGGTATGACCACATCGGACTCGACGGCCCGCCGTCCCGGGGCCAGGCCGTCCACGGCACGCGCCGCGGCCGGGGCCGTCTGCGCTCTCCTCGCCCTCGCCGCGCTGACAAGCTGCGGCTCCGACGCGGACGACGACAAGGGGGCGACGTCGGCGGCCTCCCCGCGCTCGTCCGAACCGTCCCCCGATGCGCCGACGCCGACCCCCACGAAGTCCTCGCCCCCGCCGTCGCCGACCCCCGTGAAGCCGTTGAAGCCGTCGACGCAGGCCGAGTTGGACGGGTGTACGGACGGAAGCTGCACGATCGTCGTGACGGAGGGCACCGAGATCCCGGCGGCGCCCGCCCACCGGGCGGGACCTTTCCAGGTGACCGGCGTCGGCGCCGAAGGCGTGGACCTGACGTCCGTCGACGCGACCGGGTTCACCTCCAGCCTGCTCGGCCAGCGCCCCGACCAGGGCGGCGCCTCCACCATCAACGAGCTGTCCATCGAGGTCGTCACCCTCACGGACGACACCGCCAAGCTGCGGCTCTTCCCGGCGGAGTAGGGGGCGGTACGGCGACTCGCGTCCGGCGGCGGGTCTGCTCGGGGCGGGCGTCCGCACGTACGGCATGCCGGCCGCGACCGCGGCGTGGCGGCGCGTGGCCGCCGGTGAAGCCCGCCGTTTCCGCCCCGGCCCGGCCCCCGTCCGTGCTCAGGGTTCCTTGGTGATCGCCTCCAGCGCACGCCGCGTCGCGGGGCCGTAGACCCCGCGGTCGTCGCCCTCGACGTCGTGGTCGCGCTGGAAGTCCCTGACGGCCCGGGTCGTGAAGTAGTCGAAATTTCCCTCGGTGTTGACCAGGAAGTCGAAGCCGGCCTCGATGAGCCGCTTCTGCATCTCGACGACCTCCGGGCCCGAGTCGCCCTGGCGCAGGGTGGGCGGCGGGTCGGGGGCGTCGGGGGTGTTGCCGGAGGTGGGGTCGCCGGGCCCGGAGGGGCCGGGGTCCGGGTCGGAGTCGGGCGGGGCCGCGGTGACCTGGCCGGCTTCGGTGTGCCCGGTGGGCGCCCCGTCCGGGTCGCCCGGGCCGGTGCCGCTCCCGTCGGAGGCGGTCGCGCTGGGCTCGGCCGTGTCCTCGCTTTCGGCGGAGTCGGTCGGTGCGCCGCTGCGGGAGTCGTCGGGGCCGGGCTTGGTACCGCCGGCGGTGGGCACGGCGGTGAGGGTGTCCGGCTTCGGCAGGGCGCGGTCGTCGTCCCCGTCGCCCGAGAACAGCCCGGTGCCCAGGAGCCCGACGCTGAGCGCGGCCACGACGCCGCCGACCGTCAGGGCGAGCGTCAGCCGGCGCCGCCGGCGGGCGGCGAGGCGGGCGCGGCGGCGGCGCGGGTCGTACGGGCCGCGGAGGTCGTCGGCGTCGTACGCGTCCCGCACCCCGCGGGCCGCGTCGGGGTCGTCGGCGAAGAGGCCGAGATCGGCGTCCGCGGGCCCCTCGGGCGCGGCGCCGACGGGGCCGTAGGGAAGGACGGCCGTGGCGTCGCCGGGCGGTGTCCCGGGAAACGGGCCGCCGGGGCCCGGCGTCCCCCCGGGTCCGGAAACGGGCGTACCGGCTGCACCCGGCCCCTCCCCCTGTCCGTCTGCCGTCGCGCCGGGCCCTCCCCGTCCGCCGGCACGCGGCGGCACCCCGCCGGGGCCCTCCGGCGTCGCGCCGCCCCCGCGGGGCGCAGGCGGCGCGCCCGTCCCGTCGCCCTCGTCGCCGTCCCGCCCCCCTGCCGGACCCGGCGCCTTCATGACGTACGGACGCACCAGCGGCCTCTCCCGCCTCCGCGCACCCCCCGCGCCCGCTTCCGCACCGCCCTTCGAACCGCCCGCGCGGCAGGCGCAGCCCGGCCCGCCCGGCTCCTGGAGCGGCTCGCCGCAGGTGCGGCATGCGCGAGGTATCACCGTGCTCCCCCTCCTGTGGGATGGAGGCGATTATGCAGACCCCGCGGAACCCTGCGCACCGCGCCCCGGCCGCAATCCGGCCCGAGCGGACCGCTCCGGCAGGCCGTATCGCCGCATCCGGGCGACTATGAGGCAAACGGCCCGCGCATCACGGACACCACAAGCATCAAAAGCACCACCCGCCGCACAGACAAGCCGCCCGAGGGAGCCGCCCATGTCCCAGGACGCCGGCGCCCCGCCCGCCGCCGAAGTCCCCGGGCAGGGCCTCCCCCGCCGCACCGTCCTGCTGTCCATGGCGGCCCTGCTGTCCGGGATGCTCCTCGCCGCACTCGACCAGACCATCGTCTCCACCGCCCTGCCCACCATCGTCAGCGACCTCGGCGGCCTGGACCACCTCTCCTGGGTCGTCACCGCCTATCTCCTCGCCGCCACCGCCGGCACCCCGCTCTGGGGCAAGCTGGGCGACCAGTACGGCCGGAAGAAGCTCTTCCAGACCGCCATCGTCATCTTCCTCATCGGCTCCGCCCTCTGCGGGATCGCCCGGGACATGGGTCAGCTCATCGCCTTCCGCGCCCTGCAGGGCATCGGCGGCGGCGGGCTCATGTCGCTGGCCATGGCGATCGTCGGCGACATCGTGCCGCCGCGCGATCGCGGCCGCTACCAGGGTCTGTTCGGCGCCGTCTTCGGCACCACCAGCGTCCTCGGCCCGCTCCTCGGCGGCGTCTTCACCCAACACCTGAGCTGGCGCTGGGTGTTCTACATCAACCTGCCCATCGGGCTGGCGGCCCTCGTCGTCATCGCCGTCGTCCTGCACATCCCGCGCCGCGTCACCAGACACCGCATCGACTATCCCGGCACCGCCTTCATCGCCGCCTTCGCCATCTGCCTCGTCGGCGTGACCTCTCTCGGCGGTACGACCTGGGCGTGGGGCTCCTGGCAGGTGGCCGTGGCCGGACTGCTGGCGATCGCCCTGCTCGCCGCCTTCGTCCGGGCCGAGCGCCGCGCCGCCGAGCCGGTCATCCCGCTCACGCTCTTCCGCATCCGCACGTTCACGCTCTGCTCGGCCATCGGGTTCGTCGTCGGCTTCGCGATGTTCGGCGCGATGACGTACCTGCCGACCTTCCTCCAGGTCGTACGCGGCGTGTCCCCCACCGCCTCCGGCCTCCACATGCTCCCGATGGTCGCCGGCATGCTCCTCGCCTCCACCGGCTCGGGTCAGCTCATCAGCCGCACCGGCCGCTGGAAGATCTTCCCCGTCCTCGGCACCGCCGTCACCACCGCCGGCCTCCTGCTGCTCCACCGGCTGCACCGGGACACCGGCGACTGGGAACTCAGCGGCTACTTCTTCGTCTTCGGCCTCGGGCTGGGCCTGGTCATGCAGGTCCTCGTCCTCGCCGTGCAGAACGCCGTCGCCTACGGCGACCTCGGCGTCGCCACCTCCGGCGCCACCTTCTTCCGCTCCATCGGCGCGTCCTTCGGCGTCGCCGTCTTCGGCACCGTCTTCACCAGCCGGCTGCACCACAAACTGGAGGCCGAGCTGGGCCGCGTGTCCCTGCCCGGCGGGCTGACCCTGGACACCCTGGAGTCCGACCCGCGTTCCCTCGCCCGGCTGCCCGCCTCCCTGCGCGGGGAAGTGGTGGAGGCGTACTCCACGTCCATCACCGACGTCTTCCTCTACGCCGCGCCCGTCGCCTTCGTCGCGTTCCTCATCGCGCTCTTCCTGCGCGAGGACCCGCTGCGCGGCACCGTCACCGTCCCGGACGGCAGCGAGACCGTCGCCACCAACCCCGTCGAGCGCTCGCCCCACGACGAGGTGTGCCGCGCGCTCAGCGCGCTCAGCACCCGGGAGGGACGCCGGGAGTTGTACGAGGACATCACCCGGCGCGCCGGCCTGGAGCTGCTGCCCGCGTCGAGCTGGCTGCTGCTGCGGGTCCAGCGGTACGAGGCCACGGAAGAGGTGGAGACGGTGGAACTGGCGGAACGCACCCGGCTGCCGCTGGACGTGCTCCTCGGAGCCGCGCAGGAACTGGAGGAGCGCGGGCTGACACGCCGGGACGGGTTCCTGCTGGTCTGCACGGACGAGGGCAGGCGGGCCGCGGAGCGACTTGCGGCGGCGCGCCGGGCGGCGCTGGCGGAGATGCTGGGCGACTGGTGGACACCCGACCGGCCGACGGATCTGAGCGAGTTGGTGGCGGAGCTGTCGGCGGAGCTGGGCGGCTCCGACGAGGAGGCGCCGCCCGGTGAGGCGATCGAGAAGTGGCGGCCGGACCCGGACTCCCCGCCGAAGCCCCCCGCTTGAGCGGAGCCGCCCGGCGCCCGTGCCGTAACGGGCTGCCCACCGGGCTGCGGCATGGCCTGCCGCACGGCTGCCGTACGGGCATCCGTAGAACTGCCGTACGACACCGCCCGGTACCCCCGGCTGCGCAGGTCACAGCCGCGTCCGTGCGGCGCGGCATACGGGTGACCGCCGGTGAGCCCGGAGTCAGGAGTGACGCGGGTTACATCTGGTCCCCCCGTGCGATTTCCGGCGACGCGCCAGGCGTACGCTGTGATCCGCCCGGCGCTCTCGTCCGCGGCAGAGGACCACCGGATGACCGCCGGGACACGGGGAGCAGGGGAACAGTGGAGTTTGTGGGGTCACTGAGCGGTACCCCGTGGATGTACGCCATCGTCGCCACCTCCGTCCTCCTCGACGTCTTCCTGCCCCTGCTGCCCAGCGGTGCGCTGGTCATCATGGCGGCCACCGCCGCGGCCGGCACCACCACCGCGGCCGACGCCGTACGCAACGGCGCCACCCTGCCCGCCGCCGACCACCTCGCCGAACTGCTGGCGCTCATGCTCTGCGCCGCCACCGCCTCCGTCCTCGGCGACATGCTCGCCTTCCGGCTGGCCAGCAGAGGCCGCGAGAAGTTCGCCAACTCCCGCTACCTCACCCGCGCGCAGGAGCGCCTCGGCCACCACCTCAGCGGGCGGCGCGGCGGCGGGATCGTCGTCCTGGCCCGGTTCGCGCCCGCCGGACGCAGCGTGGTGATGCTGGGCGCGGCGGCCATGCACCGCCAGGTACGGGAGTTCCTGCCGTGGTCCGCGCTCGCCGGGCTGCTGTGGGCCGCGTACGGCGTGACGCTCGGGTACTTCGGCAGCCGCTGGCTGGGCGCGGGGTGGCTGGCGACGGGCGTGTCGGTGCTGGCGCTGTTCGTCGCCGGGCTCGGCGCGGCGTATCTGGTCCGCCGGCCGCGCCCGCAGCCGGCATCCGACTGACCGGCGCGCACTCCGGGGCGCCGGCCGCGCATGCAGAGGCGCCGGGCGGGCCGGCCCCCGTCAGCCCTCAGCCCCGCAGAGAGGCGTCGACCTCTTCCGCGACCGCCCGCGTGTAGCGCTCCAGCCCCGGGGACTTGGCCGGGCACGGCCGCCCGCCCTCCGGGGTCGGCGCCAGGCAGAAGTGCAACGGGTCGTCGTCGCGGTGCAGTCGGGCGGTGTCGCCGGGGCCGGTGCAGTAGCCGGCGGTGCGCCGCTCGCGGTCGTTGCACGGGAGGTACTGCGTCCACTTCCCGTCGCCGTCACGCAGGTCGCGCCCGCCGTCGGCCACCAGGTCCCCGGAGGCGGCGGCCTGCCGTTCGTAGAGGTCGTTGACCTGGTCGATCCGATCCGGGTGCAGCGCGTCGGGCGGCTGCTGCACCCACACGATCCGGGGCCGCGGCACGTCCGCGGCGCGCGCGGCGTCGGCGATCTGCCCGGTGAGGGCACGCAGGTCGGCGGCGTAGCGCTCGTAGTACGCGGACGTGCCCCACCCGACGCCCTCCATGCAGGGGGTGTAGCCCCAGGTGTTGCCCCAGAACTGCAGCACGATGACGCCCGGTTCACGCTCCTCGACCAGGGCGGCGGCCTTGTCCTCCGGGGGGACGAGGGAGCGGCCGGGGCGGCCCCGGAGGTAGTCGCAGACGGTCACGCCGGCCACGGGTTCGCTGCTGTACGAGCCGACGGCGGCGGAGTCCTCAAGCCGGCCGCCGAGGATGTCCTGCGCCTCCATGGCGAGGGAGTCGCCGAGGTAGAGCACGTCCTGCGGGGTGGGCGGGGGCGCGCCGCCGCCGGAGGCCGACGGGCCGGGATCGGACGCGCCGGAGCCGGGCCGGGTGACATCGGAGCGGTCGGGCGCCTGGCTCCGTACGGCGGCGTCCACCGTGTCCCCGCCGTCGGAGCGCGACGCGGCACCCCAGCCGACGGCCACGACCACCAGCACCACGGCGAGCGCGGGGGCCGCCCAGCGCTTCCTGTCCATCAGGTCCTCCGGTACCCGGTGACAACTGGCCAGCAGGGTAGGGAGTCGACCGCCTTCGGGTCGAGGCCCTTCGGCCCCTTCCCACGGTCGGCTGCCGGTGGTGGCACACCGCGTGACGCACGTCCGCCCCCCACCTCGCGCCGCGGCGCGTCGAGGCCGCGCTCGCAGGCGGCCGTATCGGTGCCCGTGTGGATCCGCGCCCGGCGGCGCCGGTGTGCGCCGGTGTGCGCCGGGGCCAGTGAGGCGGAAGTGGCCACGGACCGGAGAGGGTGCGGGCCCGTAGCGTACGAGACGTGGCCGCCGGACGGCGGACGGCGGGTCGGTGTCGCCGCTGGTCGCAGCACGGTGCGCGCGTGCCGTGACCGTCGGCGCTGCGGAGGACCGGCCGCCGCCGTCCGCCCGCCGCCCTTTCGCCGTATGCCCAGGAGGCCACCGTGCACCCCGCCCTCGCCGCCGACCTCGACACTTTCGAGCAGGTCCTCGACGCCGCCCGCGCCCGCGCGGTCGCCGCCCTCCGCGGCCTCGCCGACCGGCCCGTCGCCGCCCCCGCGCCGCACGCACCCGGCCCGTACGAGCCGCTGCCCGAGCGCGGTGCCGGGGGTGCCGCGGCCCTCGCACGCTTCGGCGAGCGCTGGGAGCCGGGACTGTCCGGCAGCGCGGGGCCGCGCTACCTCGGGTTCGTCACCGGCGGGGCGACGCCGGCGGCGGTGGCGGGTGACTGGCTGGTGGGTGCGTACGACCAGAACGTGGTCGTCGCCGGCGACTCCGCGGCCACGGACCTGGAGCGCGAGACGGTGGGCTGGCTGCGCGAGCTGTTCGGGCTGAGCGCGGCGCACACGGGCGCGTTCGTGTCCGGGGCGACCATGTCGAACGCCACGGGTCTGGCCGTGGCCCGGGAGTGGCTGGGCGAGCGGCTCGGCGTCTCGGTCGCGGACGCAGGCGCGGGTGCGCTGGGCGAGGTGGCGGTCCTCTCGGGCGCGGCGCACTCCAGCGTCCCCAAGGCGCTGTCGCTCCTCGGACTGGGCCGCGGCGCACTGCGCACGGTGCCGCTGCTCCCCGGGCGGGAGGCCGTGGACGTGGACGAACTCGCCGCCGCGCTGGACGCGCTGGGCGGCCGGCCGGCGATCGTCGTGGCCAACTGCGGCACGGTCAACACCGTCGACTTCGACGACCTGCGCGCCATCGCCGCGTTGCGCGACCGCTACCCGTTCTGGCTGCACGCGGACGCCGCGTTCGGCGCGTTCGCCGCGCTGTCACCCCGGCACGCGCACCTGGTGGCGGGGCTGGACGCGGCTGATTCGGTCTGCGTGGACCTGCACAAGTGGCTGAACGTCCCGTACGACGCGGCGGTCCAGTTCACCCGCCGCCGGGACCTCCAGGTCCGCGTCTTCCGCAACGCCGCCGCGTACATGGCGCCGCCGGGCGGCGACGATCCCGACTTCGTCCACCTGACGCCGGAGAACTCCCGCCGGCTGCGCGCGCTGCCCGCGTGGCTGACGCTGGCGGCGTACGGACGGGAGGGCCACCGGGAGGTGGTGGAGCGCAACGCGGCGCTGGCCCGGCGGTTCGGCGAGCGGGTGGAGAACGGTTCGGGCGGTGAGTTGCGGCTGCTGGCGCCGGTGCGGCTGAACGTCGTGTGCTTCACCCTCGGCGGGGCGCCGACGGCCGAGCGGGTGGCGGCGGTGGCGGAGAAGGCCGCGGCGGGCGGGGAGGTGGTGGTCACCCCGACGGTGTACGGGGGGACACCCGGCCTGCGGGCGGCGTTCAGCAACTGGCGTACGGGACCGGGGGATGCGGACCGGTCAGTGGATGCGCTGGTGGCGGCGGCGCGGGAGGTGTAGGGGAGACTCAGGGGCCACCGGGCCACCGGGCCACCGGGCCACCGGGCCACCGGGCCACCGGGCCACCGGGCCACCGGGCCACCGGGCCACCGGGCCACCGGGCAACCGGGCAACCGAGCCACCGAGCCGCAGACCCCCAGGCCCCAGGCCCCAGGGCCACCACGCGACAACGCGACAACGCGGCCCTCTCACCCCCCGCCCGGCCCGTCGGCCAGTTCCCGCACCGTTCCCGGCCGCGCCACCCCCACCTCCCCGCCGAACCCCCGCCGGGCGGCGGCGACCGCCGCCTTTTCGTCACCGCCCGGCCACAGGTGCGTGAGCAGCAGCCGCTTCGCCCCCGCGCGGGCCGCGTGCTCGCCCGCCTGGCGCGCGCTCGACAGGTACGGCGCGTCCTCCTCCGGCACCTCCTCCGGGTACGTCGCCTCCGCGAGGAACAGGTCCGCCGAGTCCGCGAGTTCCGCGAGCGCCGGGCTCGGTCCGGTGTCGCCGGTGTACGCGAGGACGCGGCCGGCGGCGGTGAGCCGCAGCCCCGCGTTGGGGACGTGGTGCGGCAGCGACCGGGTCGCGATGCGGAAGGGGCCCGAGGTGAACTCCGGCTCCGTCGCCGGGTCGAACGCGCGCAGGTCGTACGAGCCGCGCAGCATCCCGGGCCGGTCCAGCGCGAGTACGGCGTCGAGCGCGCCGGCCGGGGCGTACACCGGCAGTGCGGGCGCCGGCGCGTCGGCCAGTGCGCGGGCGCGTAGAAGCGGGTTGAGGTCGGCGCAGTGGTCGGGGTGTCCGTGGGTGACCACGACGGCGTCGACGTCACCGGGCCGCAGACGGCGCAGGAGCTGCGGCATCACCGCGTACCCGGGGTCGAGCAGCAGCCGGTGCCCGTCGTGCTCGACGAGGTAGCCGCTGCAGGCGGCGTCGGCGGTCGGCCAGGCGCCGCGACCGCCGAGCACGGTGAGCTTCATGCCGTTCCTCCCGTACGCGCACAGAGGCGGGACAGCCCCGCACGCCACGGTAGCCGCGACCGGCACGAAGGCGCCGCGCGGCGCCCGTCACCAGGCGATATGCACCAGGAACCAGCTCGCGAAGCCGACCCAGACCGCGGCGAAGAGCGCCTTGCCCGCGGGCGTACGGACCCGGAACCACGCCCGGGTCCGCTCCGAGAGCGTGTCGCCCTTCCGCGGGGTCCGCAGCGCGATGACCTCCACCACCGCGCCGAGGGCGAGCAGCCCGCCCCAGACCCAGTCGGCCGTGCTCACGCGGGCCGTCCCTCGGCGGCGTCGGGCGGCGGCACGGCGCTCACCACCGCCGGCTCCGCGGCCGGCCGCGCCGGGTACTCCGGCGGACGCGCCCAGCCCAGCAGCACACCCGCGACGAGCCGCAGCGGCTTCCACTCCTGCTTCGTCGCCCACTCCTCCAGCGCCCGGAACAGCGCGTAGTAGACGGCGGTGACCAGCGCGCCGACCCCGGCGGTCACGGTCGTGGAGTCGGCGTCGACACCGAAGGCACCGGCGGCGGTCACGACCCAGCCGACGAAGAGCGGAACCACGGTGCGTAACACAGAGATGTAGAGATTCATGGTCAGATCCCCCGATCTGCGGCCACCTCGGGTAAAGCGGCCTTCTCCCACGGGAGATGCCCGCACACAGGCCCCCTGAACCACAACCTGAACGCCCTGCTCCGCATCGAGTTCCCCTGCGCGCCCGCACCCGGGGGCGCGCGCGGGAAGCACTCGATCCCGCCGCGGGGCTTGCACCCCGCCCGCAACGGGGATGAGGGGAGGAGCACATCAGACAGCGACGCACGGTAACGGACAGCGCGAGGGATTCGGCCACCGTCCCGTCCCCGACCCCCACTCGAAAGGGACGAATGATGACCATCAAGGGCATCGACGTCAGTTCACACCAGTCAGGCAACTACTCCACGCGAGGCATGAACTTCGTCTTCGTCAAGGCGTCGGAAGGCCGCAGCTACGTCAACCCCAAGCAGGGCGCCCAGGCCACGCACGGCCGCGAGGCGGGCCTTGTGCTGGGGTTCTACCACTTCCTCTGGCCCGGCAACATCAAGGCGCAGGCCCAGTACTTCGTCGACAAGGCCAAAGAGAAGCCGGGCGACATGCTCGCCTGCGACTGGGAGCGCACGAGCGAGGGCACCGCGGCGAGCAACAAGGAGAAGGACGCCTTCATCAAGGAGGTGAAGCGGCTGCGCCCGCGCCACAAGGTGCTCCTCTACTGCAACCGCGACTTCTGGCTCAACCGCGACACCACCAGCTACGCCGGCGACGGCCTGTGGATCGCCCAGTACAACGGCAACCCGGGCAAGCCCGACATCCAGGCGTCGTGGCGCTTCCACCAGTACACGTCGTCCCCGATCGACACGAATGTGGGCAAGTTCAGCTCCCGTTCAGCCCTGCGCTCGTGGGCGCGGGAACGCTTCGACGCGAAACTCACGGCGGCGGAGGAGGAGGCGGCGGCGGAAGGCCCGCCCGAGTCCGGGACCGGCGACGGGACGGAAGAACCGATATCCACCTGACCGCAGGGCACACGGCACGGCGCCGCCGCAACGTGGATGTCGGCACCGCGGGATGAGTACCGGTACTCATGCCTGACCGGGCCGCCGGGCGGACACTTCCCGTATGGACGTGCCGCATATGCTCCTCGACGTCGCCTTGGCGGCGGCGCTGGTGCTGTGGACCCACCTCGGCGTGATGTCGTCCTTCTACCTCCTGCTCAGCCTCGCCTGGAGACACAAGTCCCATCCCGGCCCCAGCCGACGAAAGCTTCTGGGCTGGAGGGTGGGGCTGGCGTTCACCGCGACAGCGCTGCTGTCGACGCCACCGTTGATCATCTGGTTCGGGACGACTCACGCCTTCTGGGTCACCGTGACCGTACAGACGGCACTGTGCGCCGCACCGCCGGCACTCTTCCTCGCCCACCTCACACGGCGCCGCCGCGCCGCCCGCCCCGCCCCCCGGGCGCACCGGCTCAGGCCCCCGCAGTGAGGCCCGCACGTCACCGCGGTGACGCAGCGACGCCACGACCGTGGCCACGGGCCGCATGGGCCTGCCCGAGGAAGCCGCCGCACTCGTGGCCTTCCCGGCCTCGGAACCGAGCAGCTACGTCGACGGCGCACGCATCAGATCTGCGCAGGACACGAACACGACGGACTTTCCGCGGAATCGGCCGTTGCGTACGACAGCGGCCACTCACGCACCGACACCGGCACCGGCACCGGCCAGGCGGCCGACGACTGGGCCCCCTGGCCTCCGACCCTTTGGCCTCCGCGTGCGCTCACACGGAGTTTTCCTCGACCATCAACCGGAGTTCTTCCGATATCTGGCTGAATTTCTCCTCGCTGCCGGGCTTCAGAACGAAGTCGCTGAACTCGCCGTCGTCCTCGCGGAAGTGAACCGTCAGCGTAGATCCTTTCAGCGTACCCCTGGCTGACTCGGCCCCGATCTGGCCTTCGAAGCGGATGATCACCCGGCCGCCGTCGCCGACGGTGCCGCTCACGCCGCCCTGGTGGAAGTCGACCGGCTCGCCGAATCCGAAGTAGTCCTCGTCTGCTTCCGTGACGTCATACGTGCCGATGAAGGTGCCGCCGACCCTGCTTTCCGTTTGGATCATCAGGACCGAGGAGGCATCCGAACCAACCAGCGTGGGCGGTAATCTCTTGGAGGCGATCTCCCCCAGTCCTCCGTCTTCCCCGCATCCCGCTACTGTCAGAGAAACGGCCACGGCTAAGACTGCAGCGCGCATATCCCTTTACCCCCCTTAGAGAGGCCTCACGCCGTTGGCGTGGGTGAAATGTCTATGTACCCGTGCGTGCCGTCAGCACCTCCCCCTCCGTGGAGGGGCGAGCAAGTTTCGGCCGAAGCGGGCGGGCCGAGACGGGGTCGGCGACACCACGCGGACACGACGCCATGCGGGGACGATCAGGGCGCCCCGCGCGCCGTGCCGTGTGGGGGCAGCCATCCCGCACGACGACTACGAAATCCGCTAGCCGAGGGCACCGGAACGGTCAGCCCATGCCCGCATCCCCGTCGTCCTCGGCGCAGGCCGCCCGCGAATCCGTCGGCAGGCGCCTGCGGGAGCTGCGGCAGGACGCAGGGCTGACGATCGTCGAGCTGGCCGACCGGTGCGACTGGAGGCCGGCGCATCGTGCTGCTCATCGAGGAGGCGGCACTGCACTACCGGATGAGCGACTCCGAGGCGATGGCCGCCAGGGTCGGTCACCTGCTGACGGTGGGTGCCCTGCCGGCCGTGTCGCTCGGCATCATTCCGGCAGGGCTGCCGGAGCGACCCATCCGCCCGCTGGAAGCGTTCCACGTCTACGACGAGATTGGTGGCCGTGGAGCTGCTGACGGCCCGGGTGACGGTCACACAGCCCTCCGAGGTGGCCCAGTACCTCGAAGGGTTCGAGCAGTTGCGTCAGCTCGCGGTGTACGGGGGCGAGGCGCGCGCCGTGATCCTCAAGGCGATCGAAGCCCTGGATTGAGAGCCCTGGGCTGCCCGCAGGGCCCGGCTCTGTGGAGGAGGCCCCGGGCTGGTGACGATCGCGGCGCCAGCGGGCAGCGAGGCCGTGACCGCGGCGGCGGCGAGGCCGTGGTCACGCTCCGGCGGAACAGCGCGCCGGCGGCTCCGAACGAGGTGATCGCCAGCACCCCCGCTCACGAAACCGGCACCGGACCGGTCCCGGGCCGACGGTGGGAGAGGGACCGCAGGCTTTCCCCTGCTCGTCAGGGTGCTTGAGTTCCGGGTGGGCGCGGACGGGTTCGAACCGCCGACATCTGCCTTGTAAGGGCAGCGCTCTACCGCTGAGCTACGCGCCCGGACGCGGGGACAGCGTACCGTGCTCCGCCGACGCCGATCGAGCTGCGTCGGCCGCGCGGGATCGTCGTGGGCCGTGTGTTCGTTCAGCCCTGGTGGGAGAATGACTCTCCAGGGGAGCGCAGGGCAAGGAAAGGGGTCTCGTGGCATTCGGCGGAGGCGGCACCCGGCGGTGGGGCTGGGGAGACCGGGGCGACGGGGCTCGGGCCGAGGCGCAGGCGGCCAAGGATGCCGCCGCGACCGCGTTCTACGAGCTGGATACCGCACAGCGTGACCTGCGCATCTCCGTGGAGACGATCGCCGCCGTCGATGATTCGCCCGCCGCCCGCCGGGCGGCTTCGGACTTCGCCGCCCTGGGGCAGCGTATCGACGAGGTCAGCCACACGTACATCACGGCCGTCGACGCCTACGACCTCGACCGCGACGATCTCGACCACGGCACCGCCGCCCGCGCCCGGCAGGAGTTGCAGCAGGCGACCAACGGGCTGGAGAAGGTCCGCTTCGACCTCAATCACTTCGCGCACGGCCTCGGCCCCCTCCTCGACAAGGCCGAGACCCAGCTCGCGCGCCTCGCGCCCGCCGTGGAGCGGGCCCGGCAGGCGCTGCTGGCGGCGACGACGGCGCTGGACGAGGCGCGCGGCAAGGGCTTCAAGGCCGACGATCTCGCCGCCCGGCTCGCCGCGCTCGGCCCGGAGCTGACCAAGCTCAACGAGGGCGCCGGGCGGCACGGCGTCCAGGAGACCATCCACCGCGCCGTCGGCGTGCAGCGTGACGCCGAGGCGCTGCGCAGCGAGGCGGAGCAGTTGCCGCAGCGCGCGGAGGAGATCGACCGCCGCCTCGTCAGCCTCCGCACCCGGGCGCAGGCGCTGACCACCCGCGCCGAGAAGGTCAAGCCCGTGCTCAGCGAGTTGCGCCGGCGCTTCGCGCTGGCGTGCTGGCGTGATCTGCAGGAGGTGCCGGACCGCGCCGCGCAGGCCGTCACCGAGGCGGAGGAGAAGATCGCCGAGGCCGGGCGCGCCCGCCGCGAGCAGCGCTGGCCGGACGCGATCGCGCTGCTGACGAGCGTACGGGCGCTGCTGAACCAGACCGACGAGGCCGTGGACGCCGCCCGCGACCGGCTGACGCGGCTCGACGAGGTGGAGAAGGACCGGACCTCGGAGGTGAACCGCACCCGCTTCGCCATCCGTGACGCCCAGCGCCTCGCCATGGCCGGCCGCGACCGCCCCGACCCCCGCCACGCGGGGCCGCTGGACGCGGCCGTCGAGCGGGTCGACCAGGCGGAGGCGGGGCTCACGGGGCGGCATCCGGACTATTGGAGCTTCCTGGAGGAGCTGGAGTCGGTCCGCGAGACGGTGGCCGAGGTGGTCCAGGCGATACGGGCCGAACGCGGCAGCGGCCCCGGCCGCTGACCGGCGGCCCCGGCCCGGCCCTCGCACGCCTGCCGACCGCCGCCCAGAGCCCCGGACGGTGACCGCCGCTCCGGGCCCCGCCCCACGCGGCCGCTGCCCGGGACCGGACGCTGACCGCGCCCCCGGACCCGCCCCGCACGCCCGCCGCCCCTGGCACCGGCCCCCGACGGTGACCGCGGCTCCGGGCCCCGCCCCACGCGCACGTCGCCCGTCACCCCGGGCACCGGCCACTGACCGCGACCCCAGCCCTGCCCTCCCACGTCCGTCGCTGTCCCCCGGGCGGCGGCTGCCGACGGCGCCCCGGCCCCGCCACCGCACGGCCGTCGGCCGCCGTCCGGCACCCGGCCCTCCCCTCTGCCGCCTGCCTGCCGCCGCCCGGCGGGCGCACACCGCCCCCGCCTGCCCGGCCGGCCCAGGCCCCCGCACGACCGGCTGTCCTCCCCCGTACCGGCGATATGCTGTCCGTCATGCCGCGATACGAGTACCGCTGCCGGTCCTGCGGGACGACCTTCGAGGTCAGCCGGCCCATGGCCGAGTCCTCCGCCCCCGCGGACTGCCCGCAGGGCCACGACGACACCGTCAAGTTGCTGTCCACCGTCGCCGTCGGCGGAGCCGCCGGTGCCGCCGCGCCGCAGGCCGGCGGGGGCGGCGGTGGCGGGTGCTGCGGCGGCGGTTGCTGCGCGTAGCCGCCGGGCGCCGTGGCGTACGGCGCACACGCGGGCGACTTGCCCCGGTATGGGGCCCGGGCGGATCCTGGATTTACGGCACCGATGTACGACCGCCGTAAGGAGGTCATGCCATGGCCCAGCCGCAGCAGGAGCAGGAGCACCTCCTGGAGCCCCTGCCGCATCCCCTGGCCGAGCCGCCCGAGGGCGACGTGCCCGGCAGCCGCGAAGCCCTCGGGGAGATCGTCCACGTCGGGCATCCCGCCCACCAGCACACCAGGCTCGACGAGCATCTGCCCGTCGACCACCACCTCAGCAGGGTCTACCGCGCCGGCGCCGGCCTGGCCGGCCTCTTCCTGCTGGTGTTCGGCATCCTCGGGCTCATCGACCGGATCGGGTTCTTCGACACCGGCGGCGACCAGACCCTCGGCCTGAACACCAACGGCGCGCTGAGCGCCCTGTCCATCGCCGTCGGAGCGCTGCTGCTCTACGGCATGATCCGCGGTGGCAACTTCGCCTCGACGCTCAACATGGTCCTCGGCGGGCTCTTCGTCCTCAGCGGCTTCGTCAACCTCGCCCTCCTGGACACCAGCGCCAACTTCCTCGCCTTCCGGATGCAGAACGTGCTGTTCAGCTTCATCCTCGGCGTGGTCCTGGCGGTGTTCGGGATGTACGGGCGCGTCAGCGGCCGGCTCCCCTACGACAACCCGTACTGGCGCATGCGTAACAGGGAGGAGGCGGAGCGCGAGGAGTCCGCTACCGGCGCCGGGCCACGGTGAGTCCGTCCGCGACCGTCAGCAGCACCGAGTCCATCCGGGCGTCCGCGGCCACGTGGTCGTTGAACGCCCGGATCGCCGCCGCCCCGCCCGTCGCGTCCGGGTCGACGACCTGGCCGTGGTAGAGGACGTTGTCGACGACGATCAGCCCTCCGGGCCGCATCCGCGGCACCAGTTCCTCCCAGTACGCGATGTAGCCCTGCTTGTCCGCGTCCAGATACGCCAGGTCGATGTGCGGCTCCGCGGGCATCGCCCGCAGCGAGTCGGCGGCCGGCCCGAGCCGCAGCTCGACGCGGTCCGCGACGCCGGCCTTCTCCCACGCCTCGCGCGCGTACGTGGTCCACTCCTCGGAGACGTCCAGCGCGACCAGCTTGCCGCCGGCGTCCATGGCCTGCGCCATCGACAGCGACGAGAACCCGGTGAAGGTGCCCACCTCCACGATGTGCCGGGCACCGACCAGCCGTACGAGGAACGCCAGCAGCGGGCCCTGCTCCTGCGCGGACTGCATGCTCGCGGAGTCGGGGAAGCGGCTGTGCGTCAGCTCCACGAGGTCGCGCTGGACCGGGTCCAGCGGCGGGTTGTGGTCCAGCACGTACCGGTACAGCTCCGGGGTCTGCTCGGGCCGCTTGTCCCGGCCGCCCGCGGGAGAGGGAGTGGTCATGAAAGGCATCCTTCCATCTGCCGGAGAATCAGCTCACCCGCGGCCACGCCCCGCTCGCCGAGCGCCGTGACGTGCGGCGCGGTCCAGCCCCGGGCGGCCAGCTCGCCGTGCCCGGGGCGCCAGGCCCGGTCGGCGGCGAGGAGGAGGTCGGTGTCGAGGAGGGAGTCACCGGCGGCGAGGACGTCCCGCCCCTCCGGCTCGCCCACCCTCCGTACGACCTCTGCCACCGCCGCGCTCTTCGTCAGTGGTCGCGGTACCGCGTAGATCTTCCGTCCCTGCGCCGATACGGACCATCCCCGCCCCTCGGCCCACTCCCCCAGCTCCTTCAGCCACTCCTCCGGCACCGCCGCCCGCTCCACCACCAGGTACGCGAACAGATCCTCCGCCGTACGCAGCTTTCGCAGCCACGCCGGGTCCGCGGCCCGCGCCAGGTGGGCGCGGACCTCGGCCAGCGGCGCGCTCCCCGCGGCCAGCTCCCGGTCCACCCGCGCCCGCCAGCCGGCGTCGGCCTCGCCGTCGACCAGCACGTGGCCGCCGTTGGCGCAGATCGCGTACCGCGGAGGCGGTCCGGGCAGCCGGACGCGGCGGTACTGCTCGCGGGTGCGGGTCGTCACGGGGACGAAGTGCGCCCGGCCGGCGAGGTCGGCGAGCAGCGCGGCGGCGGTCTCGGTCATGAAGGACAGCGGCTTGGCCTCGTAGACCTCGACGCAGAGCAGGCGCGGCGCGGCTTCATCGGGCATGGCGAGGGCGAGGGCGGCCGGGGAGTAGATGAGGGTGCGGTCGAGGTCGCTGGCGACGATGGTCACGGGGCGGACCTCCCGGGGGCGTCGGGCGCTGGGGGTGGGGCTGTCCCGGTCTCGGGGTACGTCACGTCGGCGGCCGTCGTACGGGCCGCTGTCCCGCGCGTCGCCGTCCCGCCCACCGTCGTGGCGCTCCCGGCCGCGGTGCCGTCCGCGCCCGTCGCACCCCGCGTGTACCGGGGATGGATCAACCCCACGCACGTGTACGGCAGATCGTCCGTCTCCTCCACCGGCACCCCCCGCTGCTCCGCCAGCAGCCGTACGTGGTCCAGGTCCGCGCCTGCGCCGCGCCGCGCCAGCACCCGCCACGGCACCCTGCGCAGCATGACCCGCGTCGTCTCGCCGACGCCCGGCTTGACGAGATTCACGTCCCCGATCCCGTACTCCTCGCTGATCCGCTCCACCGCGGCCCACCCCGCCCACGTCGGCACGCGCTCCGGCGCGGCCGGCATGGGGCGGACGCCGGCGGGGTCGGGAAAGCGGGCGGTGACGGCGTCCAGGAAGTGGCCGGAGAGGTCGTCGGCGGCCAGCTCACGGTAGAACTTCGCGCCGTGGAAGTCGGCGGGTCCGACGAGGTCGGCGCGGAGCACGGTGCGGGATATCAGGCCCGAGACCGTGGAGTTGAGGCAGGCCGAGGGGATGAGGAAGTCCTCGCGGGTGCCGTACGTGTCCACGCAGCGGCCCGGGTCCGCCAGGACGGCGAGCCGCGGGTCGAAGGCGGGGAAGTCGCGCAGGGCGGCGGCGAGTTCGCGGGCGATGGCGCCCTTGCCGGTCCAGCCGTCGACGAACACGACGTCGGCGGGGTCGTGGTGGGCGGCGAGCCAGCGCAGGGCGGCGGTGTCGATGCCGCGTCCGCGGACGATGGACACGGCGTAGTGCGGCAGGTCGAGCCCGCGGGCGTGCCGGGCCCAGCGGCGCATCAGGATGCCGACCGGGGTCCCGGCGCGGGCGAGGGAGACGAGCACGGGGGTGGCCGACCGTTCGGCCAGCACGGTCTCGGTGACGGTGGCGACGGCGTCGGCGATGCGGCCGGCGGTGGTGTCGAGGGCCGCGTGGAAGAGGCGTACGTAGTCGGGGCTGGGCTGGTACTCGACGGGCAGCGACTCGGCGTAGTGCGCGCCGCCGCGCTGGATGGCCTCCTCGCGCTCTTCGGTGGGCGCTTCGAGGGCGACGGCGGAGAGGTCCTGGAGGAGCCAGCCGACGTCGTCGGGGGCGTAGGAGGAGAAACCGGGCCCGCGGAGGGGTGCGGCGGTGTGGGGCACGTACGAGGGGATCACGGCGAGAAGTACCCGGGGGATGTGCGAGGCGAGCACGTCGAGGAGCCCGCCGGGGGCGTGCAGGGCGGGGGTGTCGGCGGCGGAGTCGGTGACGACGACGACGGCGTCGTAGGCGTGGTCGCCGGTGACGTTGTAGGCGTAGCGGGTGCCGCCGGGGGTGCCGGTGTGGGCGTCGGCGGGAGTGTCGTGGGCGGGGAAGGCGATGCGGCTGCGTATGGCGTAGCCGGGGTGGTCGACGGGGAGCACGGGCGAACGGGTGGTGGAGGAGAACCGGACGACGGCGTCGGCGCGTTCGCCGCGGAGGTGGTCTTCGAGGGCGGTGGCGAGCCGGAGGGGAGCGTACATCAGCTCTTCGGTGCCGAGAACGAGCACGCGGGACGGCTCCGCGGAGGAGGCGGGAAGACCGAGGCCGCGGGCCAGCCGGGCGGCCATGCCGGGCAGGGCCTCGTCGAGAAGGTCCCGGTGCGCGGCGGTGAACCCGTGCCGCCCCCCGTCGGGAAGACCGGCAGGCCACCGGAGCGCAACGCGCCGTACGGCTGCGGGGTTTGCCCCCCGCCCCTCCCCGCCCCCCGAGGGCTCCGCCCCCGAGCCCCCCGGATCCCCGTGCACCCCGGCACCGGAGCCGGACGGGCCGCCGCCCGACCGCTCCATGGAACCCCCGCCCGCGGCAGCGGGCGCAGCGGACCCGGCGGGTGCAGCGGGCACGGCAGGCGCCGCGGGCCCGGTCTCCGGCCCCGGCGAGGCTCCCCCCGTTGCGCCCTGCGCAGGGGACGTCGGGGGCTCGTGGGTTGCCACCAGATCCGCGCCCCGGCGTAGTACGTCCGGTGGCAGGCGGACCGTTCCCGCCGCCAGTGACACCACGTCCACGCGCGTGCCCAGGTCCGCCGCCGCCTTCTCCAGCGCCCTGCGGTCCGCCTCCGACCGCATGTCCGTCAGCGCCGCCACCACGTACCGCGCCCGCGGGCGGGCCGCGTGGAGGGCAGCGATCGTGTTGCGCAGGGTGCGGCCCGTCGACAGTTCGTCGTCCACGAGCACCAGAGGCACGTCCCCCGTCAACAGGCCCGGGTCGGCCGGCAGCAGCAGGTGCTCCGTCGCGTGGCTGTGCTCCTCCTCGAAGCCCGCCGCCCGCGGCACTCCCGCCACCTCCCGGCGGGTGGAGTGCAGGTACGCGGACGCCCCCAGGCCGTCCGCCACGCAGTGGCCCAGGCCCGTCGCCGTCTCGGCGTAGCCGAGGACCACCGACCGGGCCGCGGCCTCCGCGCCCAGCAGGTCCCGCGCGAGGCCGCCGAGGCGCAGCCCCGCGCCGTGGACACGCGACGGGGTCTGCGGGACGTGCTTGCCCAGCACGGTGGAGACCAGCAGATGTGCCCGGCGCGGGTTGCGGCGCAGCGCCAGGCCCACCAGGTCCCGCAGTTCCGCGGGGCCCGACAGCTCGATCCCGAGCCTGCTCTCCACCCACTCCCCGGACCAGACCGCCCCCGTGCCGGTACCCGCCCCTGCGCCCGTGGCGGTACCCGCCCCCGCGGCCGTCCCGGTGCCGGCACCGGAACCGGAACCGGCCACAGCATCGGCCCCAGCACCCGCGTCCGCACCCGCGCCGGCACCGCCGCCAGCGGGGCCCGCACCCGTGTCCGCGCCCTCGGCGCCGACGGCACCCGTGCCCCCGCCGACGGCGGCTTCCGTGTCCGCGCCCATCAGTTCTCCTGCCCCGCCGCCGCCAGCAGTTCCACGAACGTCGTGTCCTCCCGCGCCACCCCGAACACCCGCGCCCGCCGCAGCGTCCGTTCCGCCCACGCCCGGTGCGGCTTGGCCTCGTTCATCTTGTTCGTGTACGCCGACCGCATCACCCCGCCCCCGGCCCCGGACTTGCGCATGATGTCCGTCGCGTCCACGTACTCCTCGTGGCTCACCACCGACAGCGCGTGCACCGGCGCCACATGGCTGGGGTGGATGCACGTCTTGCCCTGCAGTCCGTTCGCGCGGTCCAGCGATATTTCCCGCAACAGCCCGTCCATGTCATGCTCGATGAGTGCCGCCCGCAGTTCCTCCGCCCGGCCGGCCGCGAACGGGCTGCTCCGCAACTGCGGCTTGAACAATCGTTCCTGCTGGCGGAAGTACTCCCACACCGGCCCCGTGACCGTGAAGCCGCTCCCGTCCGCCCGTCCGAAGACGTTGACCACGTCCCCGATCGCCGCCGCCACCAACTGCACGTCGTAGGCCGTCATGTCCGGCGAGCGCCGCAGCCCGTACGCGGCGCAGAAGTCCGTGACCCCGAGCCGTACCGCCAGCACCCGCTCCCGGTACTGCTCCAGCACCCGCGCGATGCCCCGCAGCGCCGCCGCCCGGGACTCCAGGTGCAGCACCTCCGGCGACTCCACCACCGGCATCGCGTACAGCCGCCGGCCTCCCGTCGGCGCCGACTGCTCGGCCTTGATCACCGCCTCCAGGAAGGAGACGCCCTGCACCGCGGTGAACTTCGGCAGCACGAACCCCGACAGCAGCCGCGCCGCGCGGCCGAGGCGCGCCACCAAGTCCGGGATCTGGCCCGCCTCGCGGGTGCGGACGAACAGCAGCGGCAGGACACCGCCGGTGTCCTGCCGCTCCAGCTCACGGAGCTGCCGTACGACGTTGGCCTCCGCCTCCGGCACCTCGTCGTCCGCTATGGAGTCCTCCAGGCACAGCACCATCGACACCACCCCGCGCGCCGCCTGGACGCGGATGTCGCGCGCCAGGTGCGGGCGGGTGGCGGGGCTGTAGAGGGTCGCGCCGAGGGCCATGGCCAGCTCGGCCGGCGGGGCGTCGGCGGTGAACTCGGCCGGCTCGCGGTGGAACAGCGCGGCACGCACGTCCGGGGAGACGTGCCCGAAATGGCGCATACGGTGCTCCCGGGGGGGTCGTCGCGGCCGGGGCGGGGCCGACGTGGGTCAAGGGACGCGGGTGAAGAGATGGAGGTAAAGGAAGGTCGGGGGAAGGCGATGATTCGGTAAAAGGGACGTCCGGGAGCGCTGCACCGTTCCCCGATCGCCCCGCATTGTGGCCGCCGCGGGCGACAGGGCAGGATAGCTCGCATGACGCACGCCATGGCGCAGGGATCCGACATGTCCGTATCCGTCTCTGCGGTACGGGCGGTGCTGCGCTGGACCCCGGGCGCCGGAGTCCCGGACGTCGACGCCTGCGTCATCCTCCTCGACGACAAGGGCCGGGTGCGCTCGGACGCCGACTTCGTCTTCTACAACCAGCCGCGTCACCCCTCCGGGCTCGCCCGCAAGCTGCCGAAGAAGCGGCAGGGCGAGGGGCTGACGGACTCGGTCGAGGCGCAGCTCACCCGGCAGGACCCGACGGTCGAGCGGATGGTGCTGATCGCCTCGGCCGACGGCGGCACCCTCGCGCGGGTACGGAACCTGCGGGTCGAGCTGCACGACGCCGGCGGCGGCGACGCGGCGGGCGGTGAGCCCTTCGCGTACCTGGACATCCAGCCGGACGGCAGCACGTCGTCGGCGCTGATCTGCGGCGAGCTGCGCCGGGCCGGGGGCGGCTGGCAGTTCCGGGCGGTGACGAAGGGGTACGGCACGGGCCTGGTCGGCGTCGCCGGCGAGTTCGGCATCTCCGTCGACGAGACCGACACCGGGCACCACCCGACGCCGGAGTCCGCGAACGACCCGGCGTCCGGCGGCCGGCCCGCGCCCGGCGCCGCGAACCCGCAGAGCGCCCAGCCCGCCGCCGCCCAGCAGCCGCCGGCGGCCCAGCCGCCCGCCGCTCAGCCCTCGGCGCCTTCCCAGCCGCAGCCCGCGCCCCCCATCGCCTACGGCTACCCCCCGGCGTTCACCCTCCCGCCGCAGGGGCCTCAGTTCATCGGCCGGTGAGCGCCGCCCGGAGGCTCACGTCTTCGTCTTGTAGCCCCGGCCCCACACCAGCCCCCAGCCGTAGAGCCGGTCCAGCTCCGACTGGAACCCGTAGACGTAGCGCACCTCGCGCCGCACCGTCAGCTCGCCCTTCTTGTTCTCGATGAGCAGCACCGCGCACGAGCGCGCCTCCGGCGCCCGCTCGTCGAGGGCGATCTCCACGCGCGGGCCGTTGGAGGGGTAGAGGGTGACGACCGCCTGGGTGCGGTCGAACGCGGGCGTGCCGTCGTAGATGTAGACGAAGACCAGCAGCCGCCGGAAGTCGTCCTTGTGGTCGAGGTTGACGTACACCGTCTCGCCGGAGCCCGACCCGAACCGGTCGTCGCCGCTGAGCTTGACGTAGGGCGGGTCGTTGATGTCGCCGAGGAGGTTGCCGAGCGGCTGCACCACGCCGCGGGTCCCGTCGGCCAGCTCGTACAGGCACGCCAGGTCGAGGTCGACGTTGACCAGCGCCGGGCCCTGGGCCTGGACCATCTCGGGCCGGAAGAGCTTGGCGGGGTGCAGCAGGGTCCCGCCGCTTCTGCGGGTGCGACCGCCGATGTCGGAGGTGCGCATCCGCCAGGAGAGGTTGATGCGCAGGTTGCCGGTGTCGGATCCCTGCTTGGTCAGCGAGAGCAGCGGCTTGCGCTTGGTGAGCTGCACCGCGTACGACGCACCCGCGCTGTCGAACTGCGGCACCCCCTCCCGCCGCCAGTTGCCCCAGAACGACACCTCGCACCCCCAGACGTGACAACCCCTCGGGACCGGCCGGACGACCGGCCCCGAGGGGAATCCTTCCGCATCGGGGTGCCCGCGGAACCTACACGCGGGAGGGAAGCTCCTTTTCGGCCGGTTCACCGTCCTCGTCTCCGCCACCGTCCGCGAGGCGCCGGTTGCGGCGGATGGAGGAGTAGAGGGAGAGGGCGATGAAGGCGACGCCGATGAGGCCGGTGATGACCTCGTGGATGTGCCACTTGATGGTGATCAGCAGAATGGTGGCCAGGGCGCCGATCGCGTAGTGCGCGCCGTGCTCCAGGTACACGTACTCGTCGAGGGTGCCCTGCCTGACCAGGTAGACCGTCAGGGACCGGACGTACATCGCCCCGATGCCCAGGCCGAGCGCCATCCAGAAGATGTGGTTGGTGATGGCGAAGGCCCCGATGACGCCGTCGAAGGAGAACGAGGCGTCCAGTACCTCCAGGTAGAGGAACATGAAGAACGCGGCCTTGCCCGCGAGCCCGACGGCGGACGGCTGCTGGCCGGAGCGCTTCGCCGCCTCCTCGGCCTCCTGTTCCCGTTCCTCCTCCTCTTCGAGTTTGTCCTCGAAGTGACCGGACAGGCCGCCGACGATCAGGTACGTGATGAGGCCGGCGATGCCGGCGGACATGACCGTCCCCGATTTGTCCACATGTCCCCCGGTGTGCTGGACCGCGCTGGTGGCGATCGTCATCGCGGTGGTCAGCAGCACGATCAGGGCGATGCACACGGAGATCGCGTCGATGCGGCCGACGCGCGAGAGCGGCTTTTCGATGAACGGGATCCACTTGTGCTCCCGCTCGTCGAAGAGGAACTCAAGGAAGATCATCAGCAGGAACATCCCGCCGAACGCGGCGATCGACGGATGCGCGTCGGTGACGAGCTGCTCGTAGTGGTCGGGATCGTCCACGGCCAGCTCGATCGCCTCGATCGGCCCGACCTTGGCGGTGATGGCGACGATCACCACGGGGAAGACCAGACGCATGCCGAAGACGGCGATGAGGATGCCGACGGTGAGGAAGATCTTCTGCCAGAAGGCGTTCATCTTCTTCAGCACGCCGGCGTTGACGACCGCGTTGTCGAAGGAGAGCGAGATCTCCAGGATGGAGAGAATCGCCACCAGGAGGAACGCCTCCCACCCCCAGAAGATCGCGGCGAAGGCGAGGCCCGCGGCGGTCACCGCGAAAGACCAGCCGAAGGTTTTCAGCAACACTGGCAGTCCATTCTCATCGTGTGTCCGTCCGTCTCCGCGGCGCTGCACGGTACCGGGCTGTCGTCACCGTACCCGCACGGCTCCCCCGGACCCGGCACGTACGTCGTGCCCCCCATCTTCCCCGGCGGTGTCAAGCCCCCACACTTCCCGGGTCCGGAAGCGTCCGGAGGCGCGCCACTGCCGGATAGTGCCGGAATCCGGTCCCGGACACCCTCCATGCCGAACACCCGAACGAACTCCTGTCCGGCGCCACGGCCCGTCACACGGAGGCGCCACGGCCCGTCACACGGAGGTGAGGTCCTTCAGCGCCGTCACGTACTCCTCCAGGTCCCGGGCGTCGGGCAGGTCGTTGACGACCGTCCAGCGCACGGTGCCCGCGGTGTCGATGATGAACGTGCCGCGGACCGCGCAGCCCTTCTGCTCGTCGAAGACGCCGTACGCGCGCGCGGTGGCGCCGTGCGGCCAGAAGTCGCTGAGCAGCGGGTAGCCGAAGCCCTCCCGGTCGGCGAAGACGCGCAGGGCGAACGGCGTATCGCAGGAGACGGCGAGGAGCTGGACCTCGTCGTTGACGAAGGCGGGCAGGCGGTCGCGCAGCGCGCACAGCTCACCCGTGCAGACGCCGGTGAAGGCGTACGGGAAGAAGAGCAGGACGACCGCCTTCTCGCCGCGGTAGTCCGTCAGCCGCACGGTCTCGCCGTGCTCGTTGCGCAGCGCGAAGCCGGGCGCCTCGGCGCCGGGCGCCAGTGCCTCGATCCCGTCCAGTGCCATACGTGACCTCCGGTGCGTCGAACCAGTGCGAGGTCACGAGCGTACGGCGAGGGCGTGCGCCGACCCGCGCGCGGGCATCCCGTCGCGCCGGCCGGGACTCCGACCGCGTGGTAACGCGGGACCGCCGGGGCGGTCCCGATGAAGGGCGTGTCAGCGCTTGGTCGAGCGGGCCCCCTTCGGGGTGACCAGGCGGCTTCCGCTCCAGTCCTTGCCCGCGTTGATGCTCTTGGTCTGGGCCAGGCCGGCGGTCTGCGCCGCCTCGCCGATGTCGCTGGGCTCGACGTAGCCGTCACGGCCGGTCTTGGGCGTCATGAGCCAGACCGGGGCGCCTTCGTCGATCATGGTGGTGGCGTCCACCAGCGCATCCGTCAGATCACCGTCCTCCTCGCGGAACCAGAGCACGACGGCGTCGGCGACGTCGTCGTAGTCCTCGTCGACGAGGTTCTGCCCGGTGATCGATTCGATGGCCTCGCGAAGCTCCTGATCGGTGTCGTCGTCGTAACCGATCTCCTGGACCACCTCTCCGGTCTGGAAACCCAGCCTGGCGGCGGGGTTGGTCCGCTCCTCCGCGTGGTCCGCGGTCGCGCTCACGGATTGCCTCCTGCTCGTGTGCCTGTGTCTTCCGACGTCTTCCGAAATCAGCATCACACCCGCGCGCACGCGAGGCGATGGGCGTAGTCCACACGTGCCGGGCGAATCGCGCAAGTACCCGGCGGTCGATCCCGCCCTATGGAGGGCACCCCTGGACCAGGGGGCGCAGTCGGCCGGGTTGCCTGCCGGTACGCTGGCGATCAGCCCGTACGGGCCTTCCGGGGGCGTCCCGGTGGAGGTTCGGTGGAAGCGGAGCAGGGTTACCAAACAGTAGAGATGACGTAGCCGCAACAGCGGTGGACGATGGGAATCAGCGCGAGACCCTCTTCATCTGCGAGCAGTCCGATTACCGATACGTACAGCAAAGGGGCAGCGTGGCTTCCGGATCCGATCGCAACCCGATCATCATTGGCGGCCTTCCCAGCCAGGTCCCGGATTTCGATCCCGAGGAGACCCAGGAGTGGCTCGACTCGCTCGACGCGGCCGTCGACGAGCGGGGCCGGGAACGAGCCCGCTATCTCATGCTCCGCCTCATCGAACGGGCCCGCGAGAGGCGTGTGGCCGTTCCCGAGATGCGCAGCACGGACTACGTCAACACCATCGCGACCAAGGACGAGCCGTTCTTCCCCGGCAACGAGGAGATCGAGCGCAAGATCCTCAACGCGACCCGGTGGAACGCGGCCGTCATGGTCTCCCGGGCCCAGCGCCCCGGCATCGGCGTCGGCGGGCACATCGCGACCTTCGCCTCCTCCGCATCGCTCTACGACGTGGGCTTCAACCACTTCTTCCGCGGCAAGGACCACGGCGACGGCGGTGACCAGGTCTTCTTCCAGGGCCACGCCTCGCCCGGCATCTACGCCCGCGCCTTCCTGCTCGACCGGCTGAGCGAGGCGCAGCTCGACGGCTTCCGGCAGGAGCACTCCCAGGCGCCCCACGGCCTGTCGAGCTACCCGCACCCGCGGAACATGCCGGACTTCTGGGAGTTCCCGACGGTCTCCATGGGCCTCGGCCCGCTGGGCGCCATCCACCAGGCCCGGATGAACCGCTACATGCAGGCGCGCGGCATCGCCGACACCTCGAACTCGCACGTGTGGGCCTTCCTGGGCGACGGCGAGATGGACGAGCCGGAGTCGCTGGGCCAGCTGTCGCTGCCCGCCCGCGAAGGGCTGGACAACCTCACCTTCGTGGTGAACTGCAACCTCCAGCGGCTCGACGGCCCGGTACGCGGCAACGGCAAGATCATCCAGGAGCTGGAGTCGTACTTCCGCGGCGCCGGCTGGAACGTGATCAAGCTGGTCTGGGACCGCTCCTGGGACCCGCTGCTGGCGCAGGACCGCGACGGCGCGCTGGTCAACAAGCTGAACACGACGCCGGACGGCCAGTTCCAGACGTACGCCACCGAGTCGGGCGCGTACATCCGCGAGCACTTCTTCGGCGACGACCTGCGGCTGCGCAAGATGGTCGAGGACATGACCGACGACCAGCTCCTCCACCTGGGCCGCGGCGGGCACGACCACCGCAAGGTCTACGCGGCCTTCGAGGCCGCCGTGGCGCACAAGGGCCAGCCGACCGTCATCCTCGCCCAGACGATCAAGGGCTGGACCCTCGGCCCGAACTTCGAGGGCCGCAACGCCACGCACCAGATGAAGAAGCTCACGGTCGAGGACCTCAAGCGCTTCCGCGACCGGCTGCACCTCCCCATCCCGGACAAGGACCTGGAGGACGGCCTCCCGCCGTACTACCACCCGGGCCGGGACTCCGAGGAGATCCAGTACATGCACGACCGCCGGAAGTCCCTCGGCGGGTACGTGCCGACGCGCGTGGTGCGCTCCAAGCCGCTGAAGCTGCCGGAGGACAAGACCTACGCGGCCGTCAAGAAGGGCTCCGGCACCCAGGCGATCGCCACCACGATGGCGTTCGTCCGGCTGCTGAAGGACCTGATGCGGGACAAGGAGATCGGCAAGCGCTTCGTGCCGATCGCGCCGGACGAGTACCGCACGTTCGGAATGGACTCCTTCTTCCCGAGCGCCAAGATCTACAACCCGCTGGGCCAGACGTACGAGTCGGTGGACCGCGAGCTGCTCCTCGCCTACAAGGAGTCGCCCACCGGGCAGCTCCTGCACGACGGCATCTCCGAGGCCGGCTGTACGGCCGCGCTGACCGCCGCCGGCACGGCGTACGCCACCCACGGCGAGCCGCTGATCCCGGTCTACGTCTTCTACTCCATGTTCGGCTTCCAGCGCACCGGCGACCAGTTCTGGGCGATGGCCGACCAGCTCGGGCGCGGCTTCGTCATCGGCGCGACCGCCGGGCGCACCACGCTCACCGGTGAGGGCCTGCAGCACGCCGACGGCCACTCGCAGCTCCTGGCGTCGACGAACCCGGCGGCCGTGGCGTACGACCCGGCGTTCGGCTTCGAGATCGCCCACATCGTGCAGGACGGCCTGCGGCGGATGTACGGCTCGTCGCCGGAGCACCCGCACGGCGAGGACGTCTTCTACTACCTCACCGTGTACAACGAGCCGATCGTCCACCCGGCCGAGCCGGAGAACGTCGACGTCGAGGGCATCGTCCGGGGTATCCACAAGCTGGCGCCGGGCGAGGCCGGGCGGGTCCCGGCGCAGATCATGGCGTCCGGCGTGGCCGTGCCGTGGGCGCTGGAGGCCCAGCGGATCCTCGCCGAGGAGTGGGACGTACGCGCCGACGTGTGGTCCGCCACCTCGTGGAACGAGCTGCGGCGCGAGGCCGTCGAGGCCGAGCGGCACAACCTGCTGCACCCGGAGGAGGAGCAGCGGGTGCCGTGGGTGACGCGGAAGCTCATGGGCGCCGAGGGGCCGTTCCTGGCGGTGTCGGACTGGATGCGGTCCGTACCCGACCAGATCGCGCGGTGGGTGCCGGGCACGTACCAGTCGCTGGGCGCGGACGGCTTCGGCTTCGCCGACACCCGCGGCGGGGCACGGCGCTTCTTCCACATCGACGCGCAGTCGATCGTGGTGGGAGTGCTGACGGAGCTGGCGAAGGAGGGGAAGGTGGACCGCTCGGTGCTCAAACAGGCCATCGACCGGTACCAGCTTCTCGACGTGGCGGCGGCCGACCCGGGCGCGGCGGGCGGCGACGCCTGACGGCTCCCGCCGGGGCCGCCCGAGACGGAGAGATACACGCAGGCCGGTCCCGTACCACTCGTACGGGACCGGCCTGCGGCGTGCCGGGCCGCAGGCCCGGACGGGCCGGTCCGGCCGTCCGGAGCCGCGCCGGGCGGCCCGTCGCCGTACCGGCCCTACTCCCGCCCCGCCGAGGAGAAGCTGACGTCCGCGTACCGCGGCCCCGCGACCTGCCCGGCCAGCGGTTCCAGCAGCGCCCGCTCCGCCTGAGTCAGCTCGATGGCCGTCACCGCCGTGTTCTCCTCCACCCGCGACGGCTTCCGCGTCCCCGGGATCGGCACGACCGTCATCCCCCGCAGCGCCGCCTGCCCGTGCACCCAGGCGAGCGCGATCTGCGCCGGCGTCGCCTCGTGCGCCTCGGCGATCTGCCGCAGCGGCGCCAGCAGCTCGGCGTTCTTCGCCGCGTTGCCGCCGGTGAAGCGCGGCATCGTGCGGCGGAAGTCGTCGGCGGGCAGGTCGGCCTCGGCGTCGACGAAGGCCCCGGTGAGGAAGCCGCGGCCGAGCGGCGAGTACGGCACGAAGGCCACGCCCAGCTCCTTCGCCGCGGGCACCGCCGTCCGCTCCACGTCCCGGCTGAAGACCGACCACTCCGACTGCACCGCCGCGATCGGGTGCTCGGCGTGCGCCGCGCGCAGCTCCGCGCCGGTGACCTCGCTCAGCCCGAGCTGCCGCACCTTGCCCTCCTGGACCAGCTCGGCCATGGAGCCGACGGTGTCCTCGATCGGCACCCGCAGGTCGCGCCGGTGCATGTAGTACAGGTCGATGGTCTCCACGCCGAGCCGGCGCAGGCTGCCCTCGATGCAGGAACGCAGATAAGGCCGGTCGTTGCGGATCACGCGCTTCTGCGGGTCCTGCGGGTCGACGCCGAGCGCGAACTTGGAGGCCAGGGTGACCTCGTCCCGGTTGGCCCGGATGAAGGGGGCGATGAACTTCTCGTTCTCGCCGTCGGCGTACATGTCGGCGGTGTCGTACAGGGTGACGCCGAGTTCGAGCGCGCGCTCCAGGGTGGCGCGGGCGGCGTTCGCATCGGTCGGCCCGTACGCGAAGCTCATGCCCATGCAGCCCAGCCCCTGGACGCCGACCCGGGGCCCGTCGGTGCCGAGGGGGACGCTGGCGATGGGGGCTGGGCCGGGGTTGTTCACGGACTGCATGTGGAGGCTGCTCCCTCGTAGAAATCGATCTTGAAGTCGAGGACGGTCAGCGTCGACTGCAGATCGGCGATCTGCTGCCGCACCACCTCCCGGTGCTCGCGGAAGAGCTGGATCCGCGCGGTGAAGGTGTCATCCCCCGCCCGGACCAGCTCGGCGTAACGGACCATGTCCGCCACCGGCATCCCGGTGAGCCGCAGCTTGCCTATGAGGTCCAGCCAGTCCAGGTCGTCGTCGGTGTAGAGACGCTGCCCGGTGTGCGAGCGGCGCACGTCGTTGAGCAGCCCGATCCGCTCGTACCAGCGCAGCGTATGGGCACTCAGCCCGGTGTACGACGAGACCTCGCTGATGGAGTAGTGCTCCTGGCCCTCGGGGCGTACCCGGGCCGCTGTGGTCAGGCTCATTGCAGGCTCCCCACTTTCGACGCGACCGACGCTACTGACTTGGAGTGCACTCCAAGCAACAACATATGCCCGGGATAGGCTCGGCGCATGGACAGCCTGCTCGTGATCGACTCGTGGCCCGTCGGTACGGCCGCGGCAGCGGCCCTGCGCGCCGACGGCTCACTCGCCGGGACCCACGGCCCGGCGGACCACCGCTTCCCCCTCGCCTCGGTGACGAAGCCGCTGGTGGCCTACGCCGCGCTGGTGGCCGTCGAGGAGGGCGCGATCGAGCTGGACGAGCCCGCGGGACCGGAGGGCTCGACCGTACGCCACCTGCTGGCGCACACCTCCGGGCTGGGCTTCGACGAGCACCGCGTGATGGCCCCGCCCGGCACCCGCAGGCTGTACTCGAACGCGGGCTTCGAAGTGCTCGGCGACCACCTCGCCAAGGCCACGGAGATACCGCTGGCGGAGTACGTCCGGGACGCGGTCTTCGCCCCGCTGGGCATGACCGCGACCACGCTGGACGGCTCCCCCGCCCACGCGGCCACGTCCACGGTGACCGACCTGACCCGCTTCGCCGGCGAGCTGCTGGTGCCGCGGCTGCTCTCGGACGAGACGCACGCCGAGGCCACGTCGGTGGCGTGGGCCGGTCTGAAGGGCGTCCTCCCCGGCTACGGGCACCAGAACCCGAACGACTGGGGCCTGGGCTTCGAGATCCGCAACGGCAAGTCGCCGCACTGGACGGGCGCGTCGTCCTCCCCGCAGACCTACGGGCACTTCGGCCAGTCGGGCACGTTCCTGTGGGTCGACCCGGAGGCGCCCACCGCGGCCGGGCACGGGGCGGCCTGCGTGGCCCTGGCCGACGAACGGTTCGGGGACTGGGCGACACGGGTGTGGCCACCGTTCACGGACGGCGTACTGGCGGAGCTGGCCGCGGGCACGTGACCGCTGTCACCGGTCGGCGCTACGCTGACGACCGGCTGACCGTGAGGGGACGGCGAGGGGGAGGGACGATGCTTTTCGGGTTCGGCAGCGCGTTGGAGAAGTTGGTCACGGTCGCGGGGGTCGTGGTCGCCGCGGTCGCGGTGGTGAAGCTGGCCGAGGAGACCGAACCGGCGGACGCGGCGGCGGGCGCGGCAGGGGACGGCGCGCCCGAGGACACCCGGCCCGCGGAGGCGTGAGCCCGCCCCTCTAAGGGCCCGGCGGCACGTGGTGCAGCTCAAACCAGACCGTCTTGCCGATCCCGTGCCGCCGCGGATAGGCGCCCCACCGCGACGCCAGCGCCGCCACCAGAGCCAGCCCCCGGCCCGTCTCGTCGTCGGGCCCGGCCTCGCGCGCCACCGGCAGCTCGCTGCCGCCCGCATCGGAGACCTCCACGCGCAGTCCGCCGTCGCCCAGCACGCAGCGGGCGGCGATGTACCGGCCACGCGGGGCGCGGGCGTGCAGACACGCGTTGGTCAGGAGCTCGCTGACCAACAGCACGGCGGTGTCGGCTGTGTCGGGCGGCAGTTTCCACTCGCGCGCCTGCTCGGCGAGGAGAACACGGCCACGGGCGGGGCTGCGGCGGCTTGTGGGCAGCCGCCAGACGATGTCGGGTGGAAAAGGGGTGGGATTGTTGAGGTTCACCCATCACAGAGTGGTTCCTGGTCGCTACCGTGAGTAGGGACAGGGGGGGTCGATAGACCTCCGTACCCCTCAACGGCGAGGTGAATGCGGGTGAGGACGCTCGAAAACTCCCAGCCGCCGGTGCAGTGGCGGTACTGCGGCAACCAGACCAAGCGCTGGCGGACGCGGGCGGGGGTGAGCCGCGAGGAACTGGCGACGGAGGCGGGGTACGCCTACGACACGGTGAAGATGATGGAACAGGGCCGTCGCCGTCCGACGCCGCGGTTGTTGCAGGTGGCGGATGAGATGTGCGATGCGCAGGGGATGCTGGTGGCGGCGCTGGGGTATTTGCAGCCGGAGAAGTTCGCGTCGTACTCGCAGGAGTTCATGTCGTACGAGGCGGAAGCCATCGCTGTGAGCTGGTACGAGTCGCGATACATCCCTGGCCTGCTGCAAACCGAGGAATATATCCGAGCCGCACTGGCCACTCTCCTGCCGCCACTGGACGCAGCGACGTCCGAAGAGCGGGTAAAGGCCCGCCTGGAGCGGCAAGCGCTGCTGGCGATCGAGACTCGCTCGTTCAGCTTCGTCGCCGAAGAGGCTGTGCTTCGCCGCCGCTTCGGCGACGACGAGACGTACCGGCAGCAACTGCGCCGACTGTTGGGCGCTGCCGAACAACATAACGTCACCGTGCAGGTTATGCCCTCGGCCCGCGGCCTCCATCCCGGCCTTCGTGGCTCGTTCGTGCTGCTGGAGACACCTGAGCACGAACACCTCGCCTACGAGGAGGGCCAGACCACCGGGGTGCTCTACGCTGATCAAGAGAAGGTCAGTATCGTGATGCGTCGGCACGACATGATCGCCCGCGAGGCCCTGAGCCCCGGCGATTCGAGGCAGTTCATCACTCGGCTCCTGGAGGAGCGATGAAGGACGAGCTCGACTGGTTCAAGTCCAGCTACAGCAACAGCGAAGGCGGCGAGTGCGTCGAAGTCGCCGTCGCCTGGCGCAAGTCCACCCACAGCGACAACGAAGGCGGAGCCTGCGTCGAGGTGGCTCCCGTCCCCGGTGCCGTGCACGTCCGGGACTCCAAGGACCCCCACGGCCCCCACCTCTGCTTCACCCCCGAAGCCTGGTCCGCCTTCCTCACCCACGCCGCCACCGCCGCCCTCACCGACTGATCCAGCGCCCGCGGCAAGGCTGCCGGTGGCCGTCCACGTACATTGGGCACCACCATGAGATTCGACAACCACCGCGTGGTCATCACCGCCGCCGGCCGGGACTTCGGACGGACGCTGGCCATCCGGTTCGCGGACCTGGGCGCCGAGGTCTTCCTCTCGGCACGCAGCCTTGCTGCCGCTGAGCGTGTGCGCGACGAGATCCGGGGGCGGGGTCATGAGCGGGTCCACGCGTATGCGTGCGACCTGACGGACCCCGTCTCCATCCGCGCGTTCGCGTCCGATGTCGCCCGGCAGACCGACCGCGTCGACATTCTGATCAACAACGGCTCGCGCTACCTCGACGGGCCGGACCTTGAGTCGGTGTCCGACGACGATGTCGTGGACACCCTCGCCTCCGGCGCCACGGGCACGGTTCTGACCGTGAAGAACTTTCTGCCGCTGCTGCTCGGCTCGGACAAGCCGGACGTGGTGACGATGATCTCGGCCTGCGGTGCGGCGGGACATCAGCGCTCCGACGCACACGACGCCTTCTATGCGGCCAAGAGTGCACAGGCCGGGTTCACCGAGATCCTTTCGAAGCGTCTGCGGCCCCGGGGGGTTCGGGTGATCTCGCTCTACCCGCCCGACTTCGACAACGCCGATCCGCTCTCCGCGGAGTGGGAGTCCACGCCTCGGGGCGCCGGGGACGCCCTCACCGCGCAGTCGCTCGTGGAGTGCGTCCTCTTCGCGGTCTCCCAGCCCCGTGACTGCTTCATCAAGGCGTTTCACTTCGAACAGGTCTGAGCAGCAGCGTCTCATGTGTCCCGGCAGGCACCGGCAGCGGCGTTCCCTCGCAGATCACGCCCCGCGGAGCCGTCGGGGCTGTCATAGTCCCGTCATGAAACGAAGGATGACGATCGTGGCCGCCGTGCTGGCCGCGCTGTGCGCCTTGTCCGCATGCGGTGATGACTCGGACGGCCTGCACGTCTCGAACCCGTCGGCCGGGACCGAGAGCGAGGCCGGTGCGGCCGGGGACGGCACGGACGGCGACGGGTCCCACTCGTCGGCGGGGGCAGAGGACGGGAGCGGTGGCGCCGAGGCGGTCGCACCGTACTTCCCGGAGGGCTGAGCCCGGCCGCGGAGCGCGTCGGGCGCGACGGCGGTGCGGATCGCCGCGCACGCCGGCCGCGGCCGTCAGCGGATCGTGACGCACCCACCCCCGGCTCGCCCCTCGAAGGGACCGAGCCGGGGGTGCTTCTGCACGAGGGACCAGGAGGGGGGCGGGTGGAGCCCACAGCCGACCTCTGGCACCACTACGGCCGCATCCGCGCCCGGCGGGACCGAGCGGTTCCGGACGCCTTCCGCTGGACGTGGGGCCAGGACGGCGGGCCGGGCACGGAGCTCCTCGGGGACGTCACCGGTCTGCGGGTGGGCGACCTGGGGGCGGGGCCGGCCCGGCAGGCCGCGTACCTGGCGGCCCGCTGTCGCCCCGCGCGCGTGGACGCGATCGACGGCTCCCCCGCGCAACACGCGCGGGCCACCGCTTTGTACGGCCACCTCGCCCCGCGGCTCCGGCTCGTCCACGCCGACGCGGCCACCCACCTGCGTACGGCACCGGACACCTACGACGTGCTCTACAGCATCTTCGGCGCGACCGACTTCACCGACCCCCGCGCCCTGCTCCCGGCGGCGGCCACCGCGCTGCGCCCCGGCGGGCGCCTGGTGTTCTCCACGCTCGCCCGCTACCGGGACGGCTCCCCCGCGCAGCCCGACGCCGTGCCCGCCGACATCCCGGCGAGAACGCCGGACGGCGGGGAGGCCACGATGCGGCGCTGGGTGCTCCAACCCCGCGTATGGACAGACCTGCTCACCCGAGCGGGCCTCACCCGGATCACCACCCACCGGGAGCCCGGCACCCTGCTGCTCACCGCGCACCGCCCGCGTCACCCCTGAGCTCCGCCCGCCGGACGGCGGTCCGCCCCGGTCGGAACACCGAGCCGGTGGGCGTCGATCCCGGCTTTGCCGAGGGCCGGGGATGACGATGTTTGACGGCTCGGTCCTCACACTCTACCGTTATGGACTACACGGTCAACAATATGGGGAGACCAAAGGTGACCAGCAACGAAGAGGTTGTTCGCGAGGCATACCGGCTGGCGGAGGGGAGCGTCTCGGACGGCGAGGGGTTCCGTGCCCTGTTCACCGAGGACGGGACGTTCAACGATGTGCCGAACGCGCTCACCTTCCGCGCGGACCAGATCCCTCAGGCGCTGGCCGGCCTCGCCGGCGCCTTCCCCGACATCCACCGTGAACTCCTCGCGGTGCATGCGATCGGTGATGTCGTCGCCGTCGAGCTGCGGATCCAGGGAACGCACCTCGGGGGATTCCCGACTCCGGCCGGAGAGATCGGTCCGACTGGTCGCCGTATCGATGTTCCGACGGCGGATCTCTGGTACTTGCGTGACGGAAAGATCGAGACCTTCAACTGCTACAACGCGGCGAACGTGTGGCTCGCCCAGCTCGGGGCCGGCACCGACTTCGAGTCGGCGGTCGAGGCCGCGAAGACCGCCTCCGCCGGGGCGTAGTCCCTGCCCCGTGGCGCCGGATGGGCCCGTGGCGGTCCCCTGCTGACGGCAGCGCACCCGGCAAGCGCTGGCGCGGTGATCCGCCGTCACGGCGGGCCGGCCACCGTGAACGTTCGTGGCCGCAGCGCCGGCCGTCTCCGCGGCCCCGGGCGGGCCGCCACGCGCGGCAGCCGGGACAACGTGCTGTGCGCGTAGCCCGCGAGGACACGCATGCGCCGGGGCCCGGACGACACTCTTGTTCCCTGCCAGTGATGTGCACGCTGAGCCATGCCTTGCACTGATCTACTGCAGGGGGACTTCCAGGCCGAGAAGAGAAAGGAGACGGTCATGCACATCTTCGTCGCGGGAGCGACCGGTGCGGTGGGCCGACTGCTCGTGCCTCTGTTGTTGAGCGCGGGCCACCGGGTCACGGGCACGTCGCGTTCGCAAGCGGGCGCCGAACGCGTACGCCGTCAGGGAGCGTCGGCTGTCCAGGTCGATGTCTTCCACCGGGATGCGCTGCGCGAGGCGATGACGTCGACCGCGCCCGACGCCGTGATCCATCAGCTCACCGACCTGTCAGGCGCGGACGGAGAGGCGACGAACCAGGTCCGGAGAGAAGGGACCCGTAACCTGGTCGACGCAGCCAAGTCCGCCGGAGTGACGAGGATCGTCGTCCAGTCGATGGCCTGGGTCTACGCCCCGGGGGAGGGCCCGGCCGCCGAGACGGAACCGCTCGACCTCGATGCCGCGGAGCCACGTGGTGGGATGGTGGCCGGCATCCGGGCCCTGGAGGAAACGGCGGCCGAAATGGATACCGCGGTGTCGCTGAGGTACGGAGTGCTGTACGGCCCGGGCACCTGGTACGAGCCCGGCGGCGCCGTGGCAGCGGCCCTCTCGGGCGACGAGGACGCCCGCTTGCTCGCCAACCTGGAGGCCGACGACTCGGTGACCTCGTTCGTGCACATCGCCGATGCCGCCCGCGCGGCCGTCGACGCCCTCGACTGGCCCGCCGGTCCCGTCAACATCGTGGACGACGAGCCCGCGCCAGGACGGGAGTGGCTGCCGGTCCTCGCCGCCGCCCTCCACGTTCCTGCGCCCGAGCCCTCGTCGGGCGGCCCGGACTGGGCACGAGGAGCGTCCAACCGTCTGGCGCGGTCCCGGGGCTGGCTCCCGCAGACCCCGTCGTGGCGCTCCGGGTTCGCTCAGATGCGTGCCTGAACGTCCGTTCCGCCGCCCACGCCGGCTCGGCCGTATCTCCGCCGGCGGTGCCGTTCCCGGAGTGCTGACCGCAAATGTCCTTGTCCCTGCTGCGGGAGGCGCGACGGGGCCGGCGGGCGCACTTCTTGGTGACAGGGGATAACCCGTGCCTCCGACAGAGCCGAAGCAGGCACCGGGCACCCCTCGTCGTGGCCAGGCCGTCCGCCCGTGCACGTCTCCGCCGTGGAGCTGACCGAGGCGGCGATCGTGCGGGGCGAGTGCAGGCCGGCGGACCGGCGCTGCTCACGAGCCCGCGACTTCGGGCCTGCTGCCCGTGCCCGACTGTCCGTTCGACCGGGTGTCTCCCTCAACCGAAAGCCTGGATTCACTGTGAAAGTCTGCGTCTTCCTCTCCGCAGCCGACCTCGACGAGCGCTACACCCGACCGGCCCGCGCCTTCGCCGAACTGCTCGGACAGCATGGCCACACACTTGTGTGGGGTGGGTCCGACACCGGTCTGATGAAGGTGGTGGCCGACGGCGTGCGGGAGACCGGCGGACGACTCGCGGGGGTTTCCGTCGAGTTCATGAGGAGCTTCGCCAGGGAGGACGCCGAGGAGATGGCGTTCGCCAAGGACCTCGCCGAGCGCAAGGCACTCTTGCTCGCAGGCTCGGACGCGGTGGTGGTGATGGCCGGCGGACTGGGCACTCTCGATGAGCTGACCGAGATCCTGGAGCTGAAGAAGCACAGACTGCACGACAAGCCCATGGTGTTGCTCAACGCAGCAGGCTTCTACGACGGGCTGGTGCTCCAGCTCCGGAGGATGGAGGAAGAGGGATTCCTGCCGAGGCCCCTGGAAGAGCTGCTCTTCATCACCGACGAAGGGACCAGGACGCTCACCCACCTGGAGGAGGCCGTGGCTGCAGCTGACGCTTCATGAGGCCACTGCTCGCCCGGTCACCTCGTGTCGACGCCGGCACGATGCTCGCCGCGGCCGAGGTCGCGGCCGGCGGAACCGCTCGGTTCACCCACTCCGGTAGCACAGGGCTGCTGGAGGAAGCCGGCAGCCGGTGTTCCACCGCTCGCCTCGGCCATCCCCCGCCAGGTCGCCACCACGGCACCGTCGAGGCCCGCCGGACTACCGGGTCGCCGGCTCCTCTTCGCTGTGGTCGCCCGCCAGCTTGTAGGTGAGGGGCCGGCATGCGTTGAAGCGCCAGATGAACAGGTGGTAGATGGCGGAGCCGATGACGGCGCCGAGGACGGGGATGGTGAGGTAGATCCACAGGTCGGTGGTCTGGCCGGAGAGTGCGGCGGGTCCGAACTGGCGGGCGGGGTTGATCGAGCCGCCGCTGCGGGGGCCCAGCAGGGCGATCACCAGAGCAACCGATCCTCCGATCACGTAGGGCAGGAGGCGGATGTAGCGGGGGTAGGCCAGGATCGTGCCGACGAGGAGGATGAGGGCCATCATGGCTCCGGCTTCGGCGAGGAAGACGTCGGCGGGGCGCCAGGTGGGGTCGGGGATGATCGCGGCGTGGCCGACCGGGGCGTGGGAGGTGGCGCTTCCCCATACCAGGCGGGCGAGTGCCGTCCCGGCGACGGAGCCGGCGAGCTGGGCGAGGACGTAGGGCGGGACGCTGCGGCCGGGGAAGGCGTCCATCAGCCACAGGGCGACGGTCACGGCGGGATTCATATGTCCGCCGCTGCGCCGGCCGGGAGGGCTGAGGATCAGCGCGGCCAGCACGGCGCCGCTGATCACGCCGATGACGGCGAGGACGACGTGGAGGTCGGCGAGGGAGAGCGGGGAGCCGGGGTCACGCAGCCATCGCACCACCGTCACCGTGACGAAAAGCAGGACCGTCGTGAGGACGAACTCATCGACAGCGCGTGTCAGTGGGAGCCGACGAGGAAGGTCAGGTACCGCACTCACCAGGAACTCCTCACATCGGCCCGTCTGCGATCACGGTTCCGGCATACCAGCCCGGCCGCCCCGTCCGTGCGTTCTGGGCCCATGTCCGCCAGAAAAGCTGCTCACGACGGGCTCAAGGAGTCCTGCCCGGAGTCCTGCCCGGTCGTGCGACCGCCGAGCGAGTGTCGTCGGGTGGCTTACCGCGTTCGTGTGTCGTAGCTGTGCTGGTGCCGGCGGATCTCGGCGTGCCGGTCGGCGGACCAGGACGCCAGCTCCCGCACGGTGCTCAGCAGTGACCTGCCGAGTTCGGTCAAGGAGTACTCGACGCGGGGCGGGACCAGATTCTCATCGTCGGCAGGACGATGGGGCTGGGCGAGCCGGCCCTCAGCGCAGGGCGTCCCGCCGTCTCGTCTCCGCGCGCGGCGGCGGCTACGGCCCCGGCGCACCCCCGCACGGCAAGGACTTCCTTGGTCCCCGCGTTGGAGACCCTCCTCGGCGACCCGAACCTGACAGCCCTCGACGTCCGCACCATCACCCCCGAACCGACCTACGCCCCCACCCTCCAGCCGCTCCGGCACCTGCTGCCGCAGCACCGCGCGTCCCTCGCGGACGCACACACCCGGGCACGCGAACAGGCCGAGCATGACGGTTGCCCGAACGGCCGCCTGACCACCCCCGTGCACCGCGGCCCGGGAGCAGCCACGGTGCACGGGCCCCGCGCCGCAGGGGCCCGCCTCCGTCCCGGTCCCGACGGGCAGCTCCTCACCTCCCGGCCGCCACGAGTGAGGGCCGGCGGCCTACCCCTGCCGGCCGGCGACTGGCGGCACTCCACAGCCGTCGCCACCCGCGCGCTCGGCCCCCTCGGCCCGCTGACCGACCGGTCATCGAGCGCTTCGAGGTCGGTGACCAGGTGGCGGCCTCGAAGTGCGGCACCGCCTTCCCGATCGAGGATCCGGCCCGGGAGCGCCGGATCCTGGAGGACGTACGGCACCCGACGGTGGCGGCCACCCGGAACCCCTACGAGGCCGCCGAATTCTTCCGGCGCGCCCCTCCACCACGTCGACACGCTCCACCGCACGGCCCTGACCAGGGCTACCCGGACGATGTGTGCCACGAGCTGACGAGACGCCCTGGAAGGACGCGGCACGGCCGCGCCACCCGGGTCGGCGACGCCATGCGGGCTTTCGGGCGGCGCGGTGGTGTGTCCCGACCTGCCCCGCCCACGACCTGTGACAGTGTGCCCCCCGTGTGAGACGGCCCTCCGCGGGGAGACCCCTTCGTCCGGCGCCGTGCCGGATCTCTGCCACTCGCTCCGCACGGGCGGCGGCGGTCCTCGCGGATGCGCGGCGCGACCTGGAAGCGACGGGAGGTCCCATGGCAGACGGTGGCGTCGACAGCTCCGAGGCGCGGGCCGCGCAGCCGCCGCAGGGCGGCTTGCCGACGGGCGTGATCACGCTGTTCGCCGTGCCGCTGGGCATCGCGGGCCTGGGCGGGGTGTGGGTGGAGGCCGAGTCCGTCGTCGGAGCCCCGGGGTGGGCGGGGGACGTGACGTACGCGGTGGCCGCGGCTGCCTGGCTCGTGCTCACTCTCGCCTACCTGGCGCACGGCCTGCGCCACCCCGGAGCCCTCGCCGCCGACCTCAGCGACCCGGTGACGGCGCCGCTCACCGCCTATCCGCCCGTTGTGGGGCTGCTGATGGTTCCCCACCTGGGCCTCTACTCCCACACGGCGGCCGCATGGGCGTGCGGCGTGTTCGCCGGCGTGCTGGTGCTGCTCGTGGCCGCAATGCTCGCGAACCTCCTGCGCAGCCGCGTGCCGCTCGCCGCCGTGCACCCCGGCTACTTCCTGCCCTACGCGGCAGGCGCATCCATCACCGGCATCGCCTTCGCCGGGATCGGCGCCCGCACCGCGGCAATGACCGCCGTCGGCGCGGGCCTCTTCTTCTGGGCCGTCTTCACCGCCCTCTTCTTCGCCCGCCTCACCACGCAGGAGGCGCTGCCGCCCGCCGCGACACCGCTGCTCTCCGTCCTGCTCGCCTCGCCCGCCACCGCCGGCATCGCCTGGTTCGGCGCCCACGACAACCGCATGGACCCCGTCAGCGACGCGTTGACCGGTGTCATCGTCGTCCTCGTGCTCGCCCAGCTCCTGCTCCTGCCCGACTACCGCCGCGTGGGCTTCAGCCTGGGCTTCTGGGCATTTGCTTTCCCCGTCGCCTCGACGACCAACTTCGCCATGCGCTGGCTCACCGCCCACCGCATCGCCGACCTCGAAACGTGGGCCTGGCTTCTCACCTCCCTCGCCACCGCGAGCATCGCCGCCCTCATCGCCCGCAGCCTTCTTCTGCTCCTCGCTCGCTCCCGCACCGCCCCCACCTGAACGGTCGCCCGGAGGGCAGGCCCGGCCCATGTCCGGCCGCCTCCTCGAAGGCGCGGGCGACCTCCGTGCAGCCCGGTCCCTCCACCAGCGGCGGAAGTCCAGGCAGCGTGCGGACAGCTCGGTGACCAGCGCGGCGAGCCGGGTGTCGTCCGGGTTGCGCCCCGCGGAGGTGCGCACCCGCTGCGCGGACATCGGCTGCGGTGCAGTGGTGGCGTGACGGGGATGCCACCTGGGTCCTCAGGTGGGTGCGCTCGGTCTCGGTCAGCTTCAGTGCGCGTACCAGTGCCGTCGGCACAGATGCGGGGACGTTCAGGGCCGGTCAGGGCAACGGCGCCCGCGGCGTCAGCTCGCGTGCGGGTACACGACCATCGTGCTGGTCTCGTCGTCCCAGAACAGCCCGTGGCCGGCGTAGTCCGCGAACGGGACCACCCGGTGCTTGCTCTCCTCCACCTCGCCGGTGGCGATGTCGACCACGACCGGCGTGTCGTCCGCGTAGTCGCCCTGCGGGGGCGCCAGGCCGAAGGCGACGCCGCTGTCGCTCACGCCGTTGAGTTGTACGGGCTTGTCCCTCTCGGTCCTCTCGAAGCAGTGCCCCGTGCCCTGCTCCATGTCGAAGACGACGTGCCCCCTGACGAGGTAGCGCCCCGATCCGGAGAGCATGGTGCCCTCGGCGTCGTCGTCGTTGATGCCGCGCTCCGGCCGGCACGGCACCTCCGCGCGGACCTCGCCGGTCGCGCTGTCCAGCGCGGCCCAGGTCTCCTCCGCCGCGCCGTCCTCACGCCACATCGCCACCAGCACGTCCTCCCGGACGAGCGACGGGAAGGGCCCGCCGTCGTCCGTGACGTCGGCGCTCGACCAGGCGCCGGGCACCCAGAACCCTCTTCTGGTTCCACTCTCCATCGTCACCAGCGGGCCGGCGGCCGTGATGCCCAGCACCTCGGAGCGGGGACCGCACAGCTTGCACACGCCCGACGGCGGTTCCATCTCGAACAGGTCGTACTTCTCCGTCGCGCCGGTGACGGGGTCGACGGAGACGATCACGTCGCCGTCCTCCTGCTTGACCATGAGCCCTCCGCCGCCGTTCACCACCACGCCTTCGCCGTCCAGTTCGACGCGGCGGAGCGGCTTCACCGCGGTTCCGGAGCCCTCGGCGCCGAAGACGTCGATCGTGGTGACCTCGCTCCCCTGGGTGACCACGTCGCCGTTCGTCGTGCCGGAGGTCCAGGCCACGAGGTAGTCCTTGCCGCCCACGGTGGTCGAGAGCGGCTCGTACCTCATGTCCTCGCCCGGGGGCTCCAGTGCCGCGCTGGTCCACAACGTCTCGCCGCCGGCCACGTCCAGGACGGTGAAGCGCCGCTCCTCGGAGCTGAAGACGGCCACCGCGTCGGAATGCGGCAGGGGGAGCTGGGTGCCGCGCAGGTCGGACTCCCAGCCCCGGGAGGTGTCGTAGAGCGCCGGCACGGCCAACGTCGTCGCGGGCGGCGCGGCTTCTTCTTCCACGGGTACGCCCTTGACTTTTTTCCCGCCGCCCGCGCCCTTGCCGTCACCGTCGTCGCCGCCACCGCAGGCGGTGAGCATCCCGGCAGCCAGAACTCCGGCCAGTACACGCGTGAGCCGCATCAATCTCGGTTCCTTGTCAGGGAGATCGGGGTTCGGGAAGGGCACCGGTTCCCGCACGGACCCGAGTGCCGGCACGAGTATGCCAGCGTCATCACCCCCGGCACACGGTCTCGCTGCAATCACCGGGCATCGGCGGCACGCCACGGTCCGGAGAGGCTGCGGCTGTCCCGTTCTCCGGGACCTCCGCCGTCCTCAGTGCTGCGGGCTCAGGCCCCGCACGGCCAGGTGGAACAGGCGGTTCGCGCGGGCCGCGGGGTCGGGATGGTGTTCCGTGGCCAGGGAGATGCCGACGATCACCGTGATCAGGTCCGCGACGGTGACGTCCGGTGCCACCGCACCGTCCTGTACGGCCCGGTCCAGCAGCGGGCCCGCCGCCTCTTCCAGCAGCGCCGCGCAGGAGTTCTCGCGTACGGGGTCCTCCCCGGCGGTGTCGTAGGACAGTGCGGTGGCCAGGCCGCGGGCGGAGACGCAGTAGTCGACCACCTCGTCCAGCCATGCCAGGAGCGCGCCGCGGCTGTCGGCCCCCGCCGTCAGATCGTGGGCGCGGTGGCACAGGACCTCGATGCGTTCCCGGGAGACCGCCTCCAGCAGTGCGCGGCGGGTGGGGAAGTGCCGCCGTACGGTCGCCGAGCCGACGCCCGCGGTGCGGGCGATCTGTTCCAGGGAGGCGCCGGCGCCTGCCGCGGCGACCTCCTGCTCGGCGACGGCGAGGATGCGCGTGTAGTTGCGCCGGGCGTCTGCACGCTGGCTGCCGGGCATGGCATCGCCTCCGGGTTTACTAAGCGGCGGGGCCCGCCGTATCGTACCCGGAACCTAAACGGCGGGCCCCGCCGTTTTTTCCCGGCAACCCTCCGAGGACCGCCATGAGCGCCATGTCCGCAGATTCCGCACCCGTTCTGGTCACCGGCGCCACCGGCAGACAGGGCGGTGCCACCGTCCGCGCCCTGCGGGCGGCGGGCACTCCCGTCCGCGCCCTGGTACGCGATCCGGACGGCGAGCGGGCCGCGGCCGTCGCGGCGCTCGGCGCCGAGCTGGTCACCGGCGACCTCCGCGACCGCGACTCCGTGGTCCGGGCCGCCACCGGCACCCGGGCGGTCTTCTCCGTACAGATGCCCGCCATGACCGCCGACGGCGGCTTCGACTTCGACGGGGAGGTGGTCCAGGGCGTCAACCTCATCGAGGGCGCGAAGGCCGCCGGCGTGCGGCAGTTCGTGCACACCTCCGTCAGCGGCGCCGGACAGCACACCGAGACCCCCGGCTGGGCGCCGGGACGCTGGACGGTGGAGGCCACCCTGACCGCCAAGACCGCGATCCAGGACCACCTCCGCGCGGCCGGCTTCCCCCGCTGGACGCTCCTGAAGCCGGGGACGTTCATGGAGAACTTCCTCCCGTCCATGCGGTACCTCTTCCCGCGCGGCATCGAAGGCGGCCTGGTGAGCATCCTGCACCCCGGTACCAGGCTGGCCCTGATCGCGGTGGACGACATCGGCCGCGCGGCAGCCGCGGCGATCGCCGACCCGGAGCGGTTCGACCGGGTCGAGCTGGAGCTGGCGGGCGACATCCTGTCGATGACGGAGATCGCCGAGGTCCTCTCCCGCGTTCTCGGTACGCACCTGCCCGCCCCGGACATGACCACCGAGGAGGCACTGGCCGCCGGCATGCCGCCCATGGGCGTGTCCCACGAATGGATGAACGCCGCCGAGCTGCCCGCCCGCCCCGCCTACGCCCGGGACCTCGGCATCCCGGTCACCGGCTTCGCCGAGTGGGCCCGGGAACACCTGCCGGCGGACCTCTGACCTGCGGGCGACCGCCTGTCCGGCGAACGCCGTTCCTCCACGGGCGTACGTGAAGGCGGGCGGTGTGGCCGGAACAACCCCGTTGCCCGCCGGGGCCCTTCACACTCCCCATAGGGGGATGACTACTTCCGCGTCCTCACCTCCCGTGGCCGCCGCCGGACAGGCGCCCCTCATGCGGCTCCGCTCCGACCGGCACTACGACGCGAACGCCCACCTCTCCACCTGGGCCATCGCCCGCCGTCTGCCCCGTGCCCTCGCCGAGGCCGCGCGGCTGGGATGGCGGACCGACCGGCGGGCGGTGGTCGCGCTGTTGTGCTGCCAGGTGTGCGCCGCCGTGCTCACCGCCGTCGCGCTGGCGGCGACCACCCGGGTCCTGGCCGGCGTCTTCGCCGGGGGCGAGATCGCCGACGGGCTACGGGAGGCGACGGGGGCCGTGACGGTGCTCGTCATCGCCGCCTCCGGGCGCTACCTGCTCGACGTGGGGGCGCGGGCGGCGGCGGCGCGGCTGGCGCCGAAGGTGGTGCGCGAGGCCGACCTCTCGGTCATCACCGCGGCGACCGCCGCCGAGTTGGTGGCGTACGAGGATCCCGGGTTCGAGGACGCGCACGAGGCCGCCTCCGACGGGGCGGAGAAGACCGGGGAGCTGATCCTCGACGCGCAGGTACTGACATCCGCCGCCGCGCAGGTGGCCGCCGCGGCGACCGTCGTCACCGTGCTGCATCCGGTGGTGCTGCCCCTGCTCGTCGCCTCCGTCGTACCGTGCGCCTGGGGTGCCGTACGGGGGGCGCGGATCGAGCACGCCGCGCACCACCGCAACCTCAGCGACTCCCGGCTCCGCAGCGTCTTCCGCTCGTACACCACCGACCGGCGGCACGCCGACGAGGTGCGCGCGGGGACCATGGCGGGGTTCCTCATCCGGCAGTACCGCGTGATCTCCGGCCGGCTGGAGGCCGAGCAACTCGCCGCCACCCGGCAGGCGCTCGTCGTCCAGGGCGTCGGCGACGCACTCACCGCCCTCGGCACCGCCGCGACCTGGGGGATGCTGGTGCTCCTCGTGGCCGCCGGGCACATGGAGCCGGCCGCGGCGGGCACCGCGGCCCTCGCCGTACGGGCCTCGGGGGCGGCGCTCACCACCACCGTACGGGCCGGGGCCCGGCTGTTCCGGACCTCGCTGTCGCTGGACGACTGGGCACGCTTCCTGGCCCTCGCCGAGCCGTGGGCCGACCGCCGCGGCACCGCCCGGGTGGCCGCGGACGGGCCGCAGTTGATCACCGCCCGGGACGTCTCCTTCACCTACCCCGGCGCCGACCGGCCCGCGCTGGACGGCGTGAACCTGGACCTCCGGCGCGGCGAGGTCATCGCCCTGGTCGGCGAGAACGGCGCCGGCAAGAGCACCCTGACCCGCCTGCTGACCGGGCTGTACGTCGCCACGGAGGGCTCCGTGCGGTGGGACGGGGTGGATCTGGCGGACGCCGATCCGGCCGCGGTGCTCTCCCACGTCGCACACGTTCCCCAGGACTACACCCGCTGGCCGCTGGCGGCCCGCGAGAACATCACCCTCGGCCAGCCCCGCCCCGAGGGCGACGCCGCCGTGCACGCCGCCGCCGCGGCGGCCGGCGCCGACGGCGTGATCGCCGCCCTGCCCCGCGGTCTCGACACCTCGCTGGCCCGGTCGTGGTGGGGCGGGCACGACCTGTCCGGCGGGCAGTGGCAGCGCATCGCCGTCGCCGAAGCCGTGCGCAAACAACCTCACGATTTCGCATGGGCATTCGATTCCTGGATGGTCTCGACGAAGCGGAGAACTTCTTCTGCGCTGTAAAACCGTTGTGCCCGGTGAACGGGGGTGGGGTCGTACCCGTCCTCTTTGAGGAGCGGGCGCAGTTCCACGAGTGCGTTGCCGATAGTTCGAGGACTCACCTTGAAGAGGTCAGCGATTACCGGCCGGGTGGCGATCTGTCGCATCGCGAGGATCGCGGCAAGAACGCGCCCCTCATCGGTGATCTTTCGGTAAATGACCGCTCCCGGGTCCTTCTTCAGCTCGGCACCGCGCCGCTTGTGTCGAATCTCTTGGAGTCGGGCTTGGTACCGCGTCGCCAGACGCGTGGTGATGGCATCAAGCTCGCCATAGCTCATACCGGTGATGGCCGGATGCCGCAGGGCTTCTCCAGGGTTGACTTCCTGGAGGGAGCCGGCAGAGGCAACGAAATCCCGAACTGCTTGCGTGGTAGTAAGCTTGAGGTCGATGGCACGCACTGTGTGGTTGTGTTCTGCCAGGAGGGCTCGGGTCTCGCGTGTGGCCTTCTGGAGGCCACTTCGGGTCACTCCGAGGAAGTCCTGGAGAACGGGCATCGTGCAGATCCCACGGAGATGGACGAGCGTGGCCACGATGCGGGCGGCAGGTGTGATCACCGTCATCCCGCCTGCCCCCTTCGTGCGTCGTCGTTTCCCGCCTCGCCGGTCGTAGTTCCGTTGCTCGGCCTTGGCCTCCTGGGCTGGTGCAAGAAGCGCGATAAGCCACGTCAGGTCCTCCCGGCTCATCCCGGTCAGCACCGGGTGGGACAGCATCTCCAGCACTTCCGACTGGATGACCCTCGGGTTGCTGCTTGCCACGTGCGCAGCGCAGTTTCCGTGTGGCTCGATGGTGTAGTTCCAGGCACCTCGAGTATCGTGTGGCCGGATTGGCAAGGATTCCAGGTATTCCTTGCTCACGGTCACCCCGGTCGGGTAGGTGCGCGTGTCGAGTTCGGCTTCGACGCGCAGGCCGGAGCGGGTGCGGGTGGACTCGATGGTCTTGATGACGACTTCGTGGCTGGTCAGGGGGCGTCCGCGCCAGTTCATGGTGATGTGGGAGAAGAGGCGGTGCTCGACCTTGTTCCACTTCGATGTCCCAGGCGGAAAGTGGCGGACGGTGATAGCCAAGCCGGTCTCCTGGGCCAGAGCTGCGAGTTCGGACTTCCAAAGTCGGTACCGAGGCGAGTTCGAGCCGCCGGAGTCCGCTGTGATCAACAGGTGCTTGGCTCTTGGGTAGTCACGTTTGCCGCGGTTGTCCCACCACCGGCGAATCGAGGCGACAGCGAACGCCGACGTGTCGTGATCTACGCCGACATTCACCCATCCCGTGTTGGCCGCGATGTCATAGATCCCGTACGGGATGACCTGCTGGATTTCTCCACGAAAGAACAGCGAGTGGTCCTCGACATCGATCGGATCACCCTTGGGGCGCCACTCACGGCCCGGGCTGTGGAACCGGCCGATCATTTCCTTCTTCTTCGTATCCACGCTGATGACCGGCTCGCCGGCCGCCTGATGGTCTTTGACCTGGTTGTTGATGTAGTGGAACTGGGCGTCTCGATCAGGGTGTTGTTTTCCTTCAAGAGTCTTTGCGTTGCCCTGAAGGCTGAACCCGTTCTCACGCAGCAATTTTCCGACCGTAGTCGCGGAAATCGGATGCCCCTGTGTGGTCAACTCGTCGGCGAGATGTCGCAGCGACTTGGTCGTCCACCTCAGGGGCGACATGGGATCGCCTCGTTCATCGGGCTCGACCAATGCCAAGAGAGCGGGCAACAGTCCGGGGTTCTTCGTGGCCGCCTTCTTGCGACCGCCTCCAGGTCGTCGAATGCGACCTCCCGGAAGGGGCGTCGGCGCATCTGCAAGTTCGGCGATGCCCTTGCGAACCGTGGTTTCGCTGACACCAGCCGCCCGGGACACCGCACGTATACCTCCATGCCCGAGTTCACGGGCTTCCGCGGCCACCAGCAAACGCCGCTGCCTCTCGTTGAGGTGGGGGAGCAACACCCGTAAGCGCGACGTGAGTTGATGAGGAATCGACTGGAGCAGGGCCATGCAAGATCAACGATCATGGGGCTGCGAAGCAACGTGTTGTTTGCGCACGGCTTCGCCCGCGCCTTCCACCGCGACGCCCCCGTGCTGGTGCTGGACGAACCGACCGCCGCGCTCGACGCCCGCGGGGAACACCGCATCTACACCAGGCTCAAGGCGCTGGCCGCCGGCCGGGCCACCGTGTTCATCACCCACCGCCTGGTCAACACCCGCATCGCGGACCGCATCGTCGTCCTCCACCACGGCCGCGTCGTCGAGACCGGCACCTTCGACGCACTCGTCGCCCGCGGCACCGGCTCCGTCTTCGCCGAACTCCTCAGCCTCCAGGAGGACCGGTGATCCCGGCCGGGAAGAGCGGAAGACCGGCCGCCGAAGCGGCGACGCGCGCGGTGGCCGTTCACACGTGAGAGTGAGCCGGGGGCGGCCGGGTCGGGGGGTCCCCCGGCCCTCCGGCCGTGCGCACGGTGGATTTCGCACTGCCCGGCGTACGGCCGAACGGCGCAGTAAGGCCCGATGCCTTTAAATGAGAATCATACTTATACCCCTATGCTTTTTCTGCGGTTCACCGTGAGCCGCCTCCACTCCCGGAACTCCTCCGCCACGAAGGGTGAGGCGTCCCCGGCCCCGGAGCCGACGTTTCTTCCTTCATTCGTGGAGAGAGTTATGCGCGTTGCCGTGACCGGTGGCGGCGGTTTTCTCGGATCGCACCTGTGCGAGGCACTCCTGCGCCGCGGGGATTCCGTGATCTGCCTGGACGATTTCTCGACCGGTGAGCCGCAGAACATCGCACACCTGAGAGCGAATCCGGACTTCGTGTTCCTTCACACCGACGTCAGCGCCGCGGTGGACGTTCCGGGACAGATCGATGCCGTCGCGCATCTGGCGAGCCCCGCGTCGCCGCCGGACTACCTGCGGCGGCCCCTGGAGACGCTGGCCGTGGGCAGCCGCGGCACCGAGAACTGCCTCCGCCTGGCCCGCCGTCACGGTGCCCGCTTCCTGCTGGCCTCGACGAGCGAGGTGTACGGGGACCCCCTGGTCCACCCGCAGGACGAGGACTACTGGGGAAACGTCAACCCCGTCGGACCGCGAAGCGTGTACGACGAGGCCAAGCGGTTCGCCGAGGCGCTGTCCCTCGCCTCTCGGCAAAGCCTCGGAGTCAACGCCGGAATTCTGCGCATCTTCAACACCTACGGTCCGCGCATGCGCCCGCAGGACGGCCGCGTGGTCTCCAGCTTCATCACGCAGGCCCTGAGCGGCGAGCCCCTGACGGTGTACGGCGACGGAAAGCAGACGCGCAGCTTCTGCTTCGTGGACGATCTGGTCCGCGGAATCGTCGCGATGCTCGATTCCGACGAAAGCGGCCCGTTCAATCTGGGAAACCCGGAGGAACGGACCGTCACCGAACTCGCCGAGCTCGTGCTGGACATCACCGGCTCCGCGTCGGAACTGCAGTACCACCCCCTTCCCACCGACGACCCGGCCCGCCGCCGCCCGGTGATCAACCGCGTGCAGGAACGGCTCGGCTGGTATCCCGACGTGGGTATCGAGGAGGGCCTGCGGCGGACCGTGGAGTGGTTCGCCGCACGGCCCCGGGCCGTGGCCGCCGGTGCCGCGGCGATCAGGGGCGGCCAGCAGGACGGCGTCCCGGCCGCCGAGTCCGGCGCCACGGCCTCCGGGGGCGGGCTCTGACGAACGCCCCGGCCCGGGCCCACAGATGGCCCGTGGTTCCGGCCGGCGCCTCTTTCGACCAGTGCGGGCGTGGCCCTCTCGCGTGGCCGCGCCGAGACTACTCCCGGAGCACGTTCCCATGACGCAGGCAGAGTCGGAACTCGCACGTCAAGCCGTCGCCACCGAGGCAGGCGGGACGGCTGCCGCCGGTTCCCGGGAAGACCTGGGTGCCCGGCTCCTCGCGCTCTCGGGCGGCAAGGTCGTGCGGATCCCCCCGGACGGACCGGCGTTCGGCGGTCGTGCGCCGGCTCTGCGTACCGAGGCCACCAGCTTCGTCTCCGTACTCCCCCGGGCCGGCCGGCTGAAGGTCGCGATCCTGGTGACCGGCTGGCTGGCGTGCCTGGTCTGGTTCTGGGTGTGGTGGCTGCAGCCCGCGCACCGGGTCGGCTGGGTGGGGCTGGTCGTGAACAGCGCGCTGCTGATGTACCTGTCGCTCATGCCGCTGCACTTCCTCGTCCCGATCCTGCGTCTGCGCAGGTTCGATCCGGGGATCGAGGTGCCGCTCGTGCGCACCGCGTTCGTGGTGACGCGCGCGCCGTCGGAGCACTGGGAGATGGCCCGGGGCACGCTCCGGGCGATGCTGGCGCAGGACTTCCCGTACGCGTACGACGTGTGGCTGTGCGACGAGGACCCGTCCGAGGAGGTCCTGCGGTGGTGCGCGGAGAACGGGGTGCGGGTGTCGTGCCGGCGCGGCCGGGCGGATTACCACCGGGCCACCTGGCCGCGCCGGACCCGCTGCAAGGAGGGCAACCTCGCCTACTTCTACGACCACTGGGGGTACCGCGACTACGACGTCGTCTCCCAGCTCGACTGCGACCACGTCCCGCACCGGCGGTATCTGACCGAGGTGGTCCGGCCGTTCGCCGACCCCGCGGTCGGATACGTCGCCGCCCCGAGCGTCTGCGACGCCAACGCCGCGGCCTCGTGGTCGGCGCGCGGGCGCCTGCACCGGGAGGCCATGTTCCACGGCGCGGTCCAGCTCGGGCACTCCGCGGGACTCGCCCCGGTGTGCATCGGCTCCCACTACGCGGTACGCACCCGGGCCCTGCGCGACATCGGAGGCATCGGCCCCGAGCTGGCGGAGGACTTCTCCACCGCCTTCCTGCTCAACTCCGCGGGGTGGCAGGGGGCCTTCGCGATCGACGCCGAGGCGCACGGCGACGGGCCGCTCACCTTCGCGGCGATGGCGACCCAGGAGTTCCAGTGGTCGCGCAGCCTGGCGGTGATGATGCTGGGCCTGGTGCCCCGGCACCTGGGCCGGATGAGCGGGCTGCTGCGCGCGCGGTTCCTGGTCGCGCTGTCGTACTACCCGCTGCTCGCGCTGACGTCGACGGTCGGGCTCGCGCTGCCCGCGGTGGCGGCCGTCTCCGGGCTGCCGTGGATCCAGGTGAACTACTTCGAGTTCCTCGGCCACTTCTGGGCGATGACCGTGTGGATGGTTCTCCTGACCCTGGCGATGCGCCGGCGCGGGCTGCTGCGCCCCCGGGACGCACCGGTGGTGAGCTGGGAGAACTGGCTGTTCAGCCTCTCCCGGTGGCCGTTCGTCGTCTGGGGGGTGAGCACGGCCGTACTCCAGCGGCTGCGCCCCAGGACGGTCGTCTTCAAGGTCACGCCGAAGGCCCGCGAGGGCCTGGAGCCGCTGCCCCTGCGGCTCGTGGCCCCCCATCTCTTCGTCGCATGGGCCCTGACGGCCGCGGCCATCACCGGCGAGCTGACCGGCCCCGCCGCGGGTTACGTCTTCCTCTGCCTCGCCGGCGCCGTGTCGTACGCCCTGGTCACCCTGGCGGTCGCCTGGCTGCACGTCGTCGAGACGGCCAGGGCCGCCGGGGTGCGCTTCCACCGCGCGCTGCGGACGGCCGGCCCGCCGCTCCTCGCCGCCGGCCTCCTGCTGCTTCCGCTCGCCTGGGCCGTGTCGATCTATCCGGTCTACCTGGCGGGCGTCCTCGACTGGTGAGACCGGCCCCGGTCCGCCCCTCCTGCCGTCACGATGCCGAAAGAGGTTCTGACATGTCAGCAGCAGTGCTGGTGACCGGCGGTGCCGGTTTCATCGGCAGCCACACGTGCGTCGAGCTGCTCGATCACGGCTACGAGGTGGTCGTGGTCGACGACCACTCCAACAGTTCCCCCCGGGCCCTGGAGCGCGTCGCCAAGGTCGCCGGCCGGCCGGTCACCGCGGCGTACGAAAGCGACCTGCGGGACCGGCGCGCGCTGTCCGCGGTGTTCGCCGCCCACTCCTTCGACGCGGTGATCCACTTCGCCGCGAAGAAGGCGGTCGGCGAGTCCGTGCACATGCCGGTCGCGTACTACGACACCAACGTCGGGGGCACCACCGCGCTCCTGTCCGCCATGCGTGAGCACGGTGTGCACCGCCTGGTGTTCTCCTCGTCGTGCTCGATCTACGGCGAAGCGGCCACGGTGCCGCTGACCGAGTCGGCCCCGGCCGCGCCCACCAACCCGTACGCCACCACGAAGTGGCTCTGCGAGCAGGTGCTGGCCGACACCTGCCGGCGGCTGCCGGACATGAGCGTGCTGGCGCTGCGGTACTTCAACCCGGTCGGCGCCCACGGCAGCGGGCTGCTGGGCGAGGACCCCCGGGGCGTGCCGGACAACCTCATGCCGTACCTGGCCCAGGTCGCGGTCGGGCGGCTCCCCCGGGTCCGCGTCTTCGGCGACGACTACGCCACCGCGGACGGCACCGGCGTCCGGGACTACATCCACGTGAGGGACGTCGCCGAAGGGCACCGGGTCGCTCTCGAACACCTCGGTGACGAGAGCGGGATGCGCGTCTTCAACCTCGGCACCGGCGTGGGCACCTCCGTCCTCGAACTCGTGGGCGCGTTCTCGCGTGCCTGCGGCAGGCCGCTCCCCTACGAGATCACCGCCCGGCGGCCGGGTGACGTGGCCGCGCTCGTCGCCGACCCGGGCGCCGTGGCGCGGGCCTGGAACTGGGCCACGACCCGCGATCTCGCCACCATGTGCCGGGACGCATGGCGGTTCCAGGAGCTGAACCCGTCGGGCTATCCCGACTGATCCGCCCGCCGCCGCCGAAGCGGGCGGTCCGGCAGCTCAGCAGTCATACAGACAGGGGAAACACATGCGATTGACCGTCATCGGTACGGGATATCTCGGAGCCGTGCACGCCGCGTGCATGGCGGAGACCGGACACGAAGTCCTCGGCGTCGACGGCGACGAAGAGAAGATCAGGGCCCTGGCCGACGGCCGGCCACCCTTCTTCGAACCGGGTCTGCACGACGTCCTCGCCGCCCACGTCGGCTCCGGCCGGCTGCGGTTCACCACCTCGCTCCGCGAGGCCGCCGGGTTCGGCGACGTCCACTTCGTCTGCGTGGGCACGCCCCAGCGGCGTGACTCGCTCGCGGCGGACCTGCGCCACGTCGACGCGGTCGTCGACTCGCTCGCGCCGCATCTGCACCGCCGGTGCCTGATCGTGGGCAAGTCCACGGTCCCCGTCGGCACGACCGGCCGGCTCACCGCCCGGCTGCGCGCGGCCGTCCCCGGCGGCGGAGCCGAGGTCGCCTGGAACCCCGAGTTCCTCCGGGAGGGCTACGCGGTTCAGGACACCCTCGCACCCGACCGGCTCGTCGTCGGCGTCGCGTCGAGAGAGGCCGACGACGCGCTTCGTGCCGTGTACGCGCCCATGCTCCGGGCCGGCGTCCCGTACCTCAGCACGGATCCGGCGACGGCGGAGCTGGTCAAGGTGGCGGCCAACTCGTTCCTCGCGACGAAGATCTCGTTCATCAACGCCATGGCCGAAGTGTGCGACGCGGCCGGGGCCGACGTGGTCACCCTCGCCGACGCCCTCGGCCACGACACCCGCATCGGCCGGCGCTTCCTCTCCGCGGGGCTGGGCTTCGGCGGCGGCTGTCTGCCCAAGGACATCCGGGCCTTCACCGCCCGCGCCGCGGAACTCGGCGTCGGTCCGGCGGTGGCGTTCCTGCGGCAGATCGACGCGATCAACCTGCGGCAGCGCAGGCGCACCGTGGACATCGCCGAAGAGATGGCCGGCGGCACGTTCGCCGGGCGCCGGTTCGGGGTGCTCGGCGCGACGTTCAAGCCGGACAGCGACGACGTACGCGACTCACCCGCGCTCGCCGTCGCGGCGGCGATCCACGACCGGGGTGGCGAGGTGCACGTCCACGACCCGCAGGGGATGGAGAACGCCCGCGCGGTCCTGCCCGCCCTGCGGTACGCCCCCGACGTGCTCACGGCATGCCGGGGCGCCGACGTGGTGCTGCATCTGACCGAGTGGGGTCACTACCGCGACCTCGATCCGGCCGCGCTGGCGGCGGTCGTGCACGAGCCGAGGATCCTGGACGCCCGCAACAGCCTCGACGCCGACCGCTGGCGCGCCGCGGGATGGACCGTCCGGGCACTCGGCCGGCCGGCTCCGGGGGCCGCCCCCGGCCCGCAGCCGGCGCGGGTCGTCATCCCTCACGTCTCCGGCCCGGACTGCGCCGCCCCGGCCGACGGCGACCCGCTGAGCCTCTCCCCGAAGTAGTCCACGGGACCCGGGTCGACGCCGAGCGCCTCCAGGTCCACCGCACCCGCCACCCCGGCGGCGCACTCCGGCACCATCCCGGCGGCCCCGGCCACACTCGTGATCGGGGCCACCATCCCGGGCAGACAGGGGTCGTCCGTCGTCCCCGTCGCGGTGGCGCCCAGGGTTTCCTGGGCCGTCGCCATACGCCACCCGCTCAGGGCGTCGTACGATCCGGCGCCCCACTCCACCGCCCACTCCCCGGTGCTGAAGTAGCTGTTGCCCTGGAACCGCACCGTCGAGGGTCTGTACGCGGTGGACGAGTCGACGAGCGGCACTCCGTCCGCGACGAAGACGTTGTTGCGCACCGTGGCCCCACTGAGACCCTCCTGAAGGCGAAGGACCGGGGCGCGGACGGCTCCGTTGGCCGACTGCACCACGGTGTTGTGGTAGATGTCCACGTCCTTGATCTGCCTGCCGTACGCCACGATGGCGCCGTACAGGGCGAATTTCCGGGAGTCGTTCCCGCTGAGGTTGAAGCGGACGGTGTTGTCGCGCTGCGCACCGTTGTCGGCGGCCGAATAGACCAGGTAGCCGGGGCCGTCGTTGCGGTAGGACAGGTTGTACTGGAGGACGGACGAAGAGACGTTGTTGTCCAGGCCGAAGCCGCCGCCGTCCGAACGCGAGCCGGTGTGGTTGGCGTACGAGACGCTGTTCTCGATGACCATGCGGGTCGAGTCGTAGGTCCAGATGCCCTCCGGCCCCTCCACGGCCCGGGCGGAGGACCTCGACCCGTTGTCGTGCGCGACCGCCCGGTGCACCCGGCCTCCGCGGACGCTGCCGAGGACGATGCCGCTGCCGGTGTTGCGGCCGTGGGCCGCCGGATCGCCGTCGTTGCCGAAAGCCTTGACGCGGGAGACGGTCACCCGCTCGTGCGCGTACGCCGGATCGCCGGCGTCGAAGGCCGGCCCGTACGCCGACAGACCGGCGTCCTTGTTGTCACGTAGCGTGCAGTCGCTGATCCGTACGTCCCGGAATCCCGAGGTGCCCTGTCCGGCGCCGATGCTGATCCCGGCCCGGAAGTGGGAGACGTCGACGCCGGACACGGCGACGTGCTCCAGTTTTTCGCCGTCCGGTGCGTCGGCGAAGAAGTTGATGCCGGCCCGCCTTCTGAACGACGCCCTGTCCCCCACGAGGTTGAGATCACGGATCTCGACGCCGGAGGTGTTGTGGACGGAGATCCCCGTCCCGCCGGAGGTCGCGATCGTGGCGCGTCCCCTGCCGTACGAGTCGATGGTCACGGGGGCGTCCGCGCTGCCCGCGTCCTTCTCGCCGAGGGTCAGCTCGCCGCGGAACCGCGCACCCGCCTTGAGCCGCAGCCGGTCCCCGGGCCTGAACGTCGCGTCGTCGGCGCGCGCCAGGGTCCGCCAGGCGCGCGCCGGGGAGAGGCCGTCATGGCCGTCGTCGCCGTCCGGGCTGACGTAGAAGGTGTACCCGCCGCCGGAGTTCTTGCCCGGGGGGACGTACGGCTTGGGCAGTGCCTCACAGCCGGAGAGGAGAAGACCCACGAGAGCCGCCGACACCCCCGTCACGAGCCGGCGGCGTGACGCACCGGCGTACCCCGCGCCCCGGGCCCGTCCGGACGGTCCGTCAGCCCACGTCGTTCCTGTCCGGGCCAGCGCACTCACTCTTCTGGTTCCTCACCGAGTTCTCCGACGGGGAACTCAGCCTGCCAGAGGCGGCGCCCCCGGTTCGTGACCGACATGACGCAGAGGAATGAAGCTGGACGGGGCCGCCGCCGGCGTCAAGCATCCGTGCCACAAGCCCTCTTCCCCGGCCGGGGCCCACGGGCCGCACACGCGTCAGGGGCGGCCTCCGCAAGGCCGCCCCTGACCGGCCGTCAGCCCGCTGCCCTCCGGACCCCGGACTCATCCGGACCGGAGAACAGCGGCCTGAGCCGTGATCCCTCAGGCGGGCCCGGCACCCGGGGTGACCGTCATGCCGACCGACCCGTAGTCCGGGCCGACCTCGTTGTCGCTGTAGAACTTCACCCCGCTGGAGGCCGAGGTGACTTCCATGACCCGGGTCGAGGAGCCCGTGAAATCGTTGCGGGTGATCGCGACGTCGTCCGGCCCGTCCAGCTTGATGGACTGGTTCCAGCTATCGCCCATCTCGTTGTCCGCGACGATCCAGTTCTTCATGCCGTCGGTGTTGCCGCCGGAGTTCCCGCCGCGGCCGTAGTCCTCGGCCATCAGCCACTGGTGGATGCTGGGGATGCTCTCGTCGCGGTCCGGATTCGCCGGGCCGACGGCCTTGTTGCCGCGGATCTGCACGTCGTCGCTCGCGATGGGGTGCGAGTCGGACACCCACGTCTGGATGAAGTCGGTGTGGCTGTCGCCCGGATCGCCGCTCACGAAGTTGATCGCGGTGTTGTACATGATCTTGTGACGGTCGCCGAAGAAGGTGATGGCGTTCAGGTCGCCGGGGCCCTCGACTCCCTTGATGTCGTTGTTCTGGATGGTGACGTTCGTGTTGTTGTCCGAGTAGATGCCGTACTGCTGCTCGGCGTCCACCCGGCAGTTCTGTATCACCACGTTGTCGGCCTCGATCCGCACGCCGCCGCGGATGGTGTTGCCCTGGCAGTCGTAGACCTTGGGCGCGGCGGCGGTGCCGCCGGAGTCGATGTCGTACCTCGCGTCCTGGTCCGGCACCAGAATCGCGCCGGGCGGCGTGGCCACACCGCCGACGCCGAGGGACTGCTCGGGCGGAACCGGGTCGTCACCGGGCTCCCCGGACACCCTCGCCTCCGAGATGCTCGTCCACTTGGCGGAGTCGGAGGAATCGTTGCCGTGCCCGACGATCCGGACGTAGCGCGCGGATCCGGCGGCGAAGTCGTACGTCTCGAAGCCGCTCGTGGTGCCGCTGCTGGTTTCCCGGGACAGCACGGTCGACCACGACGAACCGTCCGTGGAGAGCTGGACGTCGAACGTCGCCCTCCGGTCGTCCCCCTCGTACCAGGCCAGCGACACCGCGTCGACGGTGGCGACCGAGCCGAGGTCGAAGCGGATCCAGACCCCGTCACCGGCCCCGGACCACCGGGTGGACAGATCGCCGTCGATGGCGTTGGGGGGCTCGTTGCCGTCGTCCGAGCTGGCGGTCGCCGAGGCGACGGGCAGCGTCGCCGCCGATGCCGCCGGGCTGAGCAGCGCCATCGAGCCGAGCACCGTACCCGCGCACAGCGCGGCGGTCAGCATGCGTCTCATGGGTAAGCCCCTCCTCGTCGCACCCGTGCCACGAGGAGGGCGGGCGGCCGGGGGATGTATCGGTGCGTTCAGATCGTTCACGTGCGGTCTCCTTGGAGTGGGTCCTCGTCGCCGCCGGAGGGAGCCGGCGGCCGAGCCGGGCCGGGTCGCCCGGCGCGACGGGCACGACCGGTGGCGGCAGAGCCGCCACCGGTCGTGTGGGCGCGTCCTACGCCGAGCCCGGGCCGACGTCGTCCGCGGTGAGGAGGGCTCGCGTGACGGCGGACGACGACCGCTCGTCGGCTCCGGCGTCGGCGACGCCGACGCGGGCCTGCCCGTCCATGTCGTCGGTCACGAACGGGTGGCCGCCGGAGCCCGCGTCGATCGCCGGGCTGCCCGCACCGATCCGCCGCACCGATCCGTCGGAGGCCAGCAGCGGATCGGCCTCTCTGACGGCGTCGGAGGGCGCGCTGACGCCGACGGTCGCCGATCCGGTCGGCCAGGCGATGTTGCCGGTGTAGGTCATGTCCACCGGCTCCATCAGCTCGTTGAAGAGCTTGCCCCGGTCTCCCACGACCACGTTGTCCGCGATGACCGAGTCGACCGGCGCGAGGTCGTAGTTGGCGCCGACCTCGATGTTCGACACGTTGTTCACGAAGGTGTTGTTCACGACGGTCGCCCGGTAGACGCGCCAGTGCGCGCTCAAGGCGCCCGAGGTGTCCACGTCGCCGCCGTCGACCTGCAGCGCGGCGTCGAAGCCGGAGCCGGTCAGACCCTCGAAGTAGTTGTTGTAGACCTTGTGGTCCTGGCCGTAGATCCGGATGCCTCCGGTTCCCTCCTTCCCCTCTCCGAGGAAGAAGTTGCCGTAGAAGGAACCGCGGTCCCCGTGCCGCTGCGAGAGCACGCCCTGGGAGGCGCGGAAGGTGTTGTAGCGCACGATGTTGTCGTCGCTCTTCACCGAAACGATCTCCGGATCGCCATCGCAGTTCTCGAAGAGGTTCGACTCGACGACGGTGAATCCGCTGGACTCGGAGATCCCGCTCCAGCCGACCCGGACGGCCTCCATCTCGTTGTCCGCGCGCGGGCCGATGTCACGGAAGTGGTTGTGGTCGATCCGGTCGTGCTGCGACTGCTGGGTCTCGGATCCGTCGATGGTGATGAAGTTGCCGAGCTGGCTCTTGTCCTCGAAAAGGTTGTGATCGATCCGGTTGTCGTGGCTGTCCTCGCCCTGGATGATCACCCACTTCAGCGAGGACTCCTCGGTCAGCCGGAAGTGGTTGCGGGTCAGCCGCACATTGTTCGAGCCGGTGATCTTCAAGGTGTCGCTGTTCGTCCATTGCAGACCCTCGAAGGTGACGTACGAGGAGTCGGCCACCTCCAACTGCCCCCCGTCGACCACCGCCTCCCCGCGGTTCTCCGCGACGACGGTGATGGGCTCGTCGGCGGTCCCGTGCTTGCCGGTCATCTTGCCGATCTCGTACTGACCGTCCGCGAGCACGATCCGGTCCCCGGCGCGCGCGTCCCCCAACGCGTCCTGTAACCCGTCCGAGTCCGCGACCTCGACGGTGCGGCCCGGGTCCGGGTCCCCGCCGTCACCGCCGTCGGCCCCGTGCACGGCCGTCTCGGCGATGCTGGTCCAGTCGTTGGAGGTGTTGCCGTAACCGACGATGCGCACGTAGCGCGCGGAGGTGTCGGCGAAGTCGTAGTTCTGCGGCTGGAGCGTGGTGCCACTGCTGCTCTTCCGCGACAGCACCGCCGACCACGACGACCCGTCGTCGGACACCTCGATATCGAACGTGTTCCTCCTGGTATCTCCCTGGTGCCAGGCGATCGACGCCGAACCGACGGTCTGCTCCGAGCCGAGGTCGTAACGGATCCACACCCCGTCCCCCTCGGCGGACCAACGGGTAC